>NZ_JADYWM010000001.1:0-370529 GCF_015864815.1 Pseudoalteromonas sp. NZS100 | reverse complement strand
TTTTTCACCCAAATTTGTATGCTTATTAGCATAACATTTCTTTCTTAATGGGTGGCCAAATTAACTATGCCACTACAGTCTCCTATTCAGCGTCAACTATTCAGAATTGCCGATCGGGATGCAATTAACTTCTTAACACAGAATCCTTATCGTTTGTTTTCATTAGGTATGCGATTTTTGAAAGTTGATGAAATTGCTCAAAAGCACTTCGGTATCAAACAATATGATGTAATTAGGCTAGTAGCAATCGTTGAACAAGCTTTGAGGCTATGGAGTGACAAAGGAAATACCGTCGCTGATTGGCAAGACATAGAACCTAGCATTAAAAAACTTTTGAACAATGACCCTCGCTTAGTTTCAAAAGCATCTGAGTTAGATGGTGATATTTTAGGGTTTGTTAAGCAAGAAGGTAAATATTATGTTTCTGGCAATTACATATTCGAGAAAACCATAGCAAAACGATTCAACAAACTTCGTCAATCTAATGAAGCTTGGCGAATTGATTTGGAAGAGGCTTATTCTGCTGCAATACCAGATGGCTGGAAATTAGAAATGGAGCAAGAGCGAGCTGTAAGAACAGCATTACTCAGTAAAATATTTACACTTACTGGTGGTGCAGGTACAGGTAAGACATTTACCACGAAGCTTATTGTTGATTCCTACCAGAGGCTCGGCTTTACAATATATCCGGTTGCTTTATCAGGAAAAGCTGCGCGTAGACTTCAACAATCAATAGGCATTGAAACAATGACTATTGCGCGGTTGTTGCGGGAAACAAACATTAATGAAAAGAATAACGTTTTGCTTGTGGACGAAGCTTCAATGCTGGATGCATATACCATGTGGCGGCTAGTTACTCTGTTTTCTGATGAAACACGGATCTTGCTGGTTGGTGACCCTTATCAACTCCCGCCAATTAGTGCGGGTTTCATTTTAAATGATTCCATTAATAGTGGAGTGATTAACCATGTGGAACTTGATGTCGTGAGACGACAGGGAAAAGAAAGTAGTGTACCAGCTTACTCAAAGGCTATACGGCACGGCATGATGCCTGAATCATTAAATACCGCTGAGATAGTATTCCAAGAATCAACTGATGAGCTTTTACAAGATGCTGTAACGGCTTACTCAGGGTATGGCAATGCTATGATAATAGCTCCGACTAATTCTACGGTAAGAAAGGCAAACATAAAGTTGCAAGCTGCTGTGAACCCTAATGGAAAGGTCCTTGATCTAACAGATATGCCTATTACAAAAGGCAGTTATGGCTTTAAAGAAGGCGATCCCATTGTTATTACCAAAGCCAGTTATAAATATGATGTTCAAAATGGTACGTTGGGGGTTATTAAAAGTGCGGTAGCAACTGACAAATACGCTTGTATTGTTGAACTGGAAGATTTTGATGGAAATGGTAGCAAACGGCTATTAGAGATAGACTGGCAATTGTTTGAGTATATCGACCTTGCCTACTGCTTAACATTACATAAATTACAGGGTTCACAAGCACCGAACGTTATTGTGCTTCTTGAACGAGGTATATTACTTGATCGCAGTTGGCTTTATACAGCAGTGACACGAGCGGAAAATAAAGTACATATCATTGGGAAAGAAGCAGATTTTCGATATGCAGTTAACAAACAAGGCGCAGTTGATACTCGTAAAACAGCTTTAGCTGAAATGTTGAAAATTTAAACTTTCATAAAAATGAGAAAACATAGCTTTAGCTGATAAAAGAATTAGTACAGCACATGGGAACTTGAAAAGTTTTCTGATAATGATTTGGCAGTAATGATATGGGATATAAAACTGCTTTTGATTAGTGATTAAACCGAATAGCCTGTAAAATTAAGAATATCGTTTATTTTAACCAACTATATTTTTGATGAACTCAATAGGAGAATAGCTTGCTTATTACGCTTCCGGATTACCAAAGAATATATAGTATTGCACATGCTGTTTTAAAAAGTGAAAACTCTGATACGAATAAGTCATGCTTATTTTATAACTATTGTGGTGCTTACATTCTTAATAAACATTATAAAATAAATGCAAAAGTTCATTCCGGTTTTGCTGCTTATCATCTTGGAGTGGAAGATATTTTAGGCTTCGGTTCAATTGTAGATGGAAAGTTGAAATCATCTGAAGATGAGTTTCATTCATGGATTGAGGCTGATGGTTGGTTAATTGATTTTATGGCTCCAGAGTTTCCAAATATAATGCTTTCTCAAGGGGGGATTTCTTCAATCCCAAGAAAAATGGTACAAAGTAAACTCGCTAATATGGCCGATGGGCCAGAAAATCTAAAAAAATCTGGTGATTTCCTAATTATCTCTGATGTAGAAGTAACTCAATCATTAGCTAACCATCTTGAATCAAGACCAGCATTCATCGACTTAATTGATATATGCAATCAATGGTTTAATAGAAAGCCTAGTAAAATGCAAAAATCTATTTCTATCAGTAATGGTAAAGGGCAATTAAACCAAGTTAGTTTAAGTGGTATTAAGCCAATTGTTGGTCGTTGGTGATTATCACATTAAGTACTTTAAACAGAATGTCAACATTTGGTCTAGGTAATAGTTCTCACTGTCTGCACATAATACAGACTTCGTAAACACTGGTTTTTAGTAAGCTATCATGCTTTAGATTAGAAATTATCGAAGATGGTTATTCTCGATTTTTTCTCAGTATATGAATTCTCTTTAGATGAGCGAAGTTCAATTCATTGTAGTGGTCAACTAAAGTTATACTAAATAAACTATGCGACTACAGTACTATCTATCAGTCATTAGCTAAGCACCATTCGTAGTTGCTCAAGTTTCGATTTGCATCAGAAATTGTTCACGCGCTACGTTTTACCTGTAGTGAACAACGAAAAAGTTTTCAATGTGTTTAAAAGGTTGGGACTTAGCTTTCTCTTCCCTTCCTATAGTTATTTATTTTCGCTTACAGGACTTTCCATACTCTAAGGTTCCGAAAGTACAGAAGTATTTTTATGTTTATCTCAAGTTTTAGAAAAAAGCTGCTATCATCCTTTTAAGCTTATTGTAGCCTTACTTTGAAATTAACAGACATCATACAAGGAGATGTACAAATGGATATCATGACACAGCTTACCTCTGAAAATGGAGTGTTCACTATAATCGGAGCTCTAATTGGTTATGTGCTAAATAATTTACATACCATGTCAAAAATTCGCAAAGTCAATGCAGAGTGTAAAAAGCTACTTGCTCAAACTAGATCGCTGGAGGAAAAAAGCGCCCTAGAACGTGAGAACTGGGATGAGGCAAATGCTGCTATGTTTACCGCTCATTCAAAGATAACTCCAGCGAGAAAGACAGGTAAGTCAATAAGCAATCAGTTTGAAAGACTTGATGATGACTCGTTTTTTAATGCAAGGGTACTTATCACTAATTTAGGTCATAAACGAATCATATTAGAAGGAGTTAAATTCGTTGGTCAGGAGAAGTTTGTTGATGGTGGTTATGGCGCATCAAAACAAAATTTAGAAATGATCGAGAAAGAAATGCTCACTGGGGGTGAAGTGCATATAGAGCCGGGGGACACTAAAAAGTTTGACTTTGACTACTGTATCGGTAAGCGATTCAATGACAGGATGGGAGTGGATTGTTTCGTAAAAGCTCGAGTCGGCAATAGACTACCCATTGAGAAAAAGTTTTCCGAAGACCTAGTATACATTTACTGATGGTTTCGTGGCTTTTTAAATGAATTGTTCATCTGTTGAACTAAATTATAACTCATAAACTACTATGGGCAAGTCTATCTTGAGCTAACCTAGTCTTTAAGAGTGCTATAAGAGAACGCAATTCGTAATTGATATATTAAGCAGGAAATGTTTATTTTTAGCCTTTTTCAGTAAAAACACCTGTATTAATAAACATTTTTTTGTTTTTATGTATAAATAACATTGGGGTCAATTTCGTTATTTGTTGTAATATATGTGTTTTTATCTGTACTGCCCCTGTTTTTATTTTTTTTGTCTTGGATAACCCTTCTAGTTTTCCAACTTTTACAGTGTAAAGATAATTAGATTCTTTACACTTTTTACTCTAAACCCAGTATTCGTACTGGGTTTTTTTATGCGTATTGCGCTGTGATGATAATCAAAAAACTATCAATATAAGACCTCATTAGGCTGTAAAGTGAAATAGTATTGTTGGTAATGTTAAATTACAGTAAATTTTATCTTGTATTTAATTGATATATATATCGTTAACACTTACCATTAAACTACTTTCCCCTGATTACACAATGAGAAACATGAAAACTAATATCTTATTTTTATTTCTTGTTTTTCAATTCTTGAGCCCTAGTTCACACGCTCAAACTCCTTCAAATGTTACTCATATTTTATTTATAAATTCAACAAATCAAGATATGCCTTGGTATAAAAGTGTTGAGCTTGGACTGCGTACAGAGCTTACAAAACGTTCTTTTAGTTATGAACTATTTGTCGAAAATATGGATGTAAATCGCTTTGATGAAGTTAATCAAAAACAGTTAATGAAAGACTACCTCAAACAAAAATATAAAAATAAGCACATCGATATCATCGTTACTCAGTCGCCATCTGCAGCGACGTTACTATCTCAATTAGATGATTTTTTTATAAATGCTCCACGAATATACTTAGAGCCAGGCGCCCAGTTTAATCTACCAAAAAAGACCAGCGGAGCTGTGATCCAAGCTAAATTAGATTATGCGCAAGCAACAGCAAATGCTGTTAATTTAATGAAGCCTAAAAAATTGATCGTGATTTTAGATACAAAAAACGATATTGGTATGAGCTTTCATCGAGGACTATTTTCGGTTATTAACCGTGATTTTTCGTATTTAAATGTAGAAAAGTGGTTTGATCTTCCATTACCAGAATTACTCACCAGAGTAAGAAATGCCCCAGCAGATTCAATTATTTTATTTACCCCCATTTTTAGGCGTTACGATAATAAATCACTTAGCCCTTATCAGCTAGTAGAGCGATTAACTGAAGAAAGTCCGGCGCCAGTGTTTAGCTATTGGGAAGTACTATTAGGCTCGGGTGTTGTTGGTGGGTATGTTCTGTCGGGTGAAAAAATAGGTAAACGTATTGCCGATTCAATAGTTTTTTATAATGAAAATAAAGCTTTAAATGAAATTAGTGGTGAAGGGCTTAGTACATACTCATATGATTGGCGACAATTAAGTAAGTTTAATATTGCTCCGCAGAGCTTGCCAGAAGAGTCAATTATCTCTTATTACGAGCCAACTTACTTTGAGAAAAATAAAATATTAATTTACAGCGCTACTGCAATTATTTTTATTCTTAGCAGTTTTTTAGTTTTTGTTTTGTTTTTAAACCAACGCCGTATTCAACTTTTAAAAGAGCTTGATGAAGAAAAGCAAAGATTAGAGTCGCGCGTTAAAGAGCGCACTGAAGAGCTTTTGCACGCCAAGGAGGAAGCAGAGCATCTGACATCCGCTAAGTCTGAGTTTTTAGCAAATATGAGTCATGAAATTAGAACCCCTATGAGTGGGATTATTGGTTTGACTAATATTTTGCTCGAAAAAGGTTTACCTGGTGAGTATGAGCATTATTTAGATAAAATTAAATATTCCTCAGATCAACTTCTTGTGGTTATTAACGATATTTTAGACTTTTCAAAAATTGAGTCTGGAAACATTAATCTTGAAGAATTTCCTTTTTCTGTAAATTCGATTGTTGATTACATCAAAGCAACCTTCAATGAATTGGCCCAAAGTAAAGGGGTCACATTTGATATTGTCATTGATGAGGCAGTTAAACTGGACTTAATCGGCGATGTAGTGCGAATAAATCAGGTGCTGTTAAATTTATGCTCTAACGCAATTAAATTCACCCCTCACGGCACTGTATCGGTTTTAATTGAGTCAAGAAAGTTATTAGACGATCCGCAAAGTGTTTGCTTATATTTTACAGTTAAAGACTCAGGTATTGGCATCGCTGAGGATAATCTTAGTAATTTATTTGAATCATTTACTCAGGCAGATAGTTCTACAACTAGGAAGTTTGGTGGTACAGGGTTAGGTTTAACAATTAGTAAGCGTTTATGCCAATTGATGGGTGGTGATATAACAGTACACAGCACTCAAGGTGTGGGTAGTGAGTTTGTAGCTTCGGTGGAAGTTAAATTGAACAACCAAGCGTTGATTGATGATACGCCTAACCTAATCTTTACTGATCCGTTTGATGTATTAATTATAGATGATAATGAAGAGGACCTTAAAGTAATTGAAAATCAGCTTACAGCTATGGGTCTAGCATGTACTGCGTGCTCGTCTGCTAAGCAAGCTATTGATATTATTGAACAGAATAAAGAAAAATTTAAAGTCATTATTGTCGATTGGATAATGCCAGCGATGAGTAGTGAAACATTTTTAACGCGTATTTATAATATTAATCCCCAGCTTTGCAATAATATAATTGTACTTACAAGGGATCATGAGGTTTTACTTAATGATGTGGCTAACAAAATAAATATAAACACAATTTTGCAAAAACCTGTTTATTCGAGTGTCTTGTATGAGGAGGTTAAAAGTAGAGTAGTCGGTTCTTTTAATGAAGTGCCTAAAGTAAATACTGTGAGTGAACAGTCGCTGGCGGGTATTAAAGTATTAGTTGTGGAAGATAACTCAATCAATCGACTCATAGTTACCAACATACTAGAAAATAGCGGCGCTCAGGTTTACTTAGTTGATAATGGATTAGAGTGCATCCAAACAGTAAAATTAGAGCCGTTTGATATAATTTTAATGGATATTCATATGCCTATCATGGACGGTGTTGAGGCGACTCAAATTATTCGTAATGATAGTGATGAAACTATCGCAAATATTCCAATAATTGCCTTAACAGCCAATGTTATGAAAGATGATATTACACGATACTTATCCATTGGCATGAATGCTCATGTTGCAAAACCCATTAAAACACAAAAACTACGTGAAACTATAATTCGCTGTTTAAATAAATAGTTGCGCTATACATATAATTTAATATTTTTATCAAATACCTACCGCAATCCCTTCCATTGGCTTGAGCCGATTTGTTAATAACTCAAAAAAATTTATAAAATAGAATTTGACTCACGTGTGTATGTATGTGAAATTCCATATATTCGATTTTTCGTATGTTAACTTAGTAAAGGTTGAGTTATAAATGTCAGAAGTTAATGGGTTACCAAATACAAATAAAACACATAGCGTTGTTCCACACACTAAAAATTTTAACGTTAGTTTTTCTGAGCACAAACCTAAAATTTTATTGTTATATGGATCATTAAGAGCGCGTTCTTATAGCAAGTTGGTAATAGAGGAGAGTGCACGTTTATTAACGTATTTTGGTGCTGAGGTTAAAATTTTTAATCCTGAAGGTTTACCTCAAACCGATAGTGAAGATGAATCACACCCTAAAGTACAAGAGTTACGAGGTTTAATGCTTTGGTCAGAAGGGCAAGTATGGTGCTCTCCAGAACGTCATGGCTCAATGACGAGTATATTCAAAAACCAAATTGATTGGATACCACTTAATTTAGGTGGTGTAAGGCCAACGCAAGGTAAAACACTCGCAGTGCTGCAAGTTTGTGGTGGTTCGCAATCATTTAATGTAGTGAATCAGCTGCGTGTATTGGGGCGTTGGATGCGTATGGTAACAATACCAAATCAGTCCTCAGTGCCACAAGCTCATTTAGAATTTGAAGAAAATGGGCGCATGAAACCCTCTCCACTTTATAATCGGATTGTTGATGTTATGGAGGAGTTGATAAAATTTACTTTGTTATTACGAGATCAAAAAGATTACTTTGTAGATCGTTATTCTGAACGTGTGGAATCTGCAGAAGAACTTAGCCAACGCGTTAATCAAAGCTCTATTTAGGACAGAACAATGGGATTATTTGAACGTTATCTTTCTGTGTGGGTAGCCTTAGCTATTACTGTTGGTATTGTAGCTGGTTCTATAATGCCAGGTGCATTTAGCTTAATTGCTGGTTTTGAATATGCACATGTAAATATTGTAATCGCAGTACTTATTTGGTTGATGATTTACCCAATGATGGTGCAAATTGATTTTTCATCAATTAAAAATGTAGGTAAAAAACCAAAAGGGTTAGTGCTCACTATCGTTATTAATTGGCTTATAAAACCCTTTACTATGGCGCTACTAGGCTGGTTATTTTTTAAGGGTATTTTTGCCGATTTTGTTGACCCACAAACAGCTACAGAATATATAGCTGGTATGATTTTGTTGGGTGTTGCGCCTTGTACCGCTATGGTGTTTGTGTGGAGTCAATTGACAAAAGGCGATGCTAATTACACCTTAGTGCAGGTATCAATAAATGACATAATTATGATTTTTGCCTTCGCACCCATTGCAGGGCTATTACTTGGCGTGACTGATATTACTGTACCTTGGGATACACTGTTATTATCGGTGGTATTGTATGTACTTATCCCACTAGTAGCCGGTGCTGTTACCCGTAAAAAGCTTGATAAAGAAGATGACCATACGTGTTTAAATAACTTTTTAAAGGTAATGAAACCTTATTCTATTATTGGCTTACTCGCGACAGTAGCGCTATTGTTTGGTTTCCAATCGCAGACATTAATAGAAAAACCAGAGGCAATAGTTCTTATTGCAATCCCGCTTTTAATTCAAACTTACGGTATTTTTGCGATTGCTTATATTGCAGCTAAAAAAATGGGGCTTGCACATAACATAGCGGCGCCTGCATGCATGATTGCCACTTCAAACTTTTTTGAGCTAGCTGTTGCGGTTGCTATTTCATTATTTGGTTTACATTCTGGGGCTGCACTTGCCACTGTGGTGGGGGTGTTGGTAGAGGTCCCTGTAATGCTAAGCTTGGTATACTTTGCAAATAAAACACGCCATTGGTTTAATTAAGGCGGTATGCAGCATAATCTCTGCTGGCATACTTTTTAAAATGATCTGTCGATGGCTTTCATCTATTTACAGAATAAAGGGCATAGCTGTTTATTTTTGTAAGCTCTCGTTTATCTGAGTGTTTTTTGTTTAGTGCTATTAATAAACGTTTAAACTTAGTTTGCAGCCTTGTGCTTCTATAGATATTGAACAACACTTTAGTTATTAATATAACGAGTGGCAGGCTATGCAAAAGAGTAAACTCTGGCTTTTAAAGTACTTCAAAGGTATCTCTTTTGTTTTGTTTTTGGTGATACTTATTAGTTTTAATTTCATTTTAAATGATGCATTACATCAAAAAGCACATGTTTCTGGGCAGCAGTTTGTTAAACGCGTTTATGAATTAAATTTATCTCCCTCTATAAATAATGAAGTGTTGGTCGCATTAGCTAAAAATGAAGGCTTTAAGTTGGAGGTGCAAAATTCTTCAGATCACTTTAGGAACTTAGTAAATTTAGAACGCGAAGTTTTTACTTTTAAAACGTTAAGTTTGAGCCTTTATCACTATCCAGTGTGGGTAACACAAAGCTACTTATTTATATTTTTAAATCTGATTATATTAGGCGCTGCTAATTGGTCTTATCGCTGGTGGAGCCTGTTAAAAGTAAACCGTAAAGTAATGCTTAAAAATACAGTTATAAAGCCGACTAAAATTATTCAACAAAGGCATAAAAATACTCAACTAATCGAACAGGCAAAAAAATGTGATTTAAGTTCTTTGTATGGAGTTAATACTGCATCACATAACTTATTTTTACTTATTGAGTGTGATTGTAGCTTTGATAAAAAAACGGATATAGAAGCCAATTTTAAAGTCTTAATTACTAAAAAATTAGCCGAACTTAAAGGTGTGTCGGTAAAAATACTAAACTCTAATTACTTAGCGGTTACCTTACCAAACATTTCTATTAGCGAGTTGAATAGCTACGTTGAAAAGCTTCATAAAAATGTGTTTTTAATATGTCAAAATCATCAAAAAAATATTACTCATAAAAATATTAAAATAGGTGCGTGTGATTATCAATTAGGCGCTGATCAAGTGGCGGTTTATAAGCTAGCAAAATCAGCACTCGCGCTATCACAAAGCAGCCTATTACAGCATTGCCATCGTTTAACGTTAAATCACAGCCAAGAAAAACACCTCTCTAGCAAGCAGGTTATAGAAAACATTAAAAAGAATAAGTTTATATTATTCTTTCAGCCTGTATTTGAACTCTCTAGTGGAGATATCCTGCAGCATGAAGCTCTTATTCGGGTGAGGCATAGCCAACTTGGTTTACTGGCCGCTCGTTATTTTATTAAACAGGTTTATAGTGATCAAGACGCTTTAATATTAGATAAAGCTGTAATAACACAAGTCAAAAAGCTAATGCTCAGTGAGTCTTCGGCTTTAACAGTTAGTGTAAATTTACACCCTAAAAATTGGTTTAATACTGTATTTTGGGAGTGGTTAGCCAGTCAAATGGCAGAGCTTAAGTTAAATACTAAATTACAATTTGAAATAAGTGAGGCAGAATTTTTTACTCATAGAGAGTCGATAACTAATGCACTTAATGTTATTAAAAAAGGGCATTCACACATTGTGATTGATAATGTAAAAAGCAGTGAGAAAGTAGCCATGCTAGTTGATTATAACCAAGTATGTGGGCTTAAGTTATCTTACGAACTGGTTCATTTATTAAATGAAAAAATTCAAAATCAAAAGAAAATAAAAAAGATAGTCGAAGCCGCTAGTCTTTTAAATCTACCCGTATACGCGGTGGGCGTAGAGACTCAAAAAGAGCTACTTACGCTTACCAAATTGGGAGTGGTAGGAGCTCAAGGTTTTTACTTTTCAGAGCCGCTTCAAGAGTTTACGCAAGCGGTATTTAATTAAGATCTAGATTAACCCTCTATATTTAAGCCCATTTAATCCTTGAAGCCCGCCGGTATGAACAGCAATAATTTTACTCCCAGATGGGAAATAATCTTGCTCAATAAGCTGCCACAATGCATACATCATTTTTCCGCTATAAATAGGCTCAAGTGGCAGATTATAAGTGTGACTCATATCTTGGCAAAACTGCCATAACTCAGGTGAAAACTTACCATAACCCCCATCATGAAACTCTGTGAGTAATTGCCAGTTAGTTTGGTTATTAGCTTTAGCGCTCAGCTTTTTTATTTCTTCATTTAAATATTCAGCTTGTTTTAATACCGCTATACCAATAACTTGTGTTGTTGAAGCACTGCCTTCTATTAGTCCAGCAAGCGTGCCACCACTACCTGTAGGACAAACTAAGTAGCTATGTTCGGGTAAGCTTTGTACTAACTCTTGACACCCTAATAAAGCATGTTCATTTGTACCACCTTCAGGGATGATATAAGCGTTTGGAAAACGCTCTTGCAGAGCATTAAGGTATTCGGTGTCGTGACGTTTTCGATATTCTATACGATTAACAACATGTAGGTTCATACCACAATGTTTTGCAAACTGAATTGTTGGATTGTTGTTATCAAGTTCTGGTCCGCGGATAATCGCGTGAGTTTTTATATTAAATTCTTTTCCCGCAGCTGCGCAGGCGTGAATATGGTTTGAAAATGCACCACCAAAAGTCAGAAGTTCTGTCTTATTTATCTTTTGCATGTACGCTAAATTATATTTTAATTTACGCCATTTATTGCCACTTATTAACGGATGAAGCAAATCATCACGTTTTATACCTAAATAAATATTTCTCTTTTTTAGAAACGAGCTATCTATTTGTTGTATTTGGTTATTTTCATCTATTTTGAATGTTTCATGCATTTTGTTGGTTTTCAATTTGGCAAAGTGGTTAAAATGTACGACACTTATTTCATACATAATTAACATTAGTAGCTATATGAAAGAAAAGCTGTTTTCGTGGTTAAATCGTAGTTTAGATCCAAATACAGCTATTGGTGTTGCAACTTACGCAGATACTGTTAACGCAGTATGTTTAAAAAAACAAAGCGACCAATGGATGGTTCACAGTTCTCACAGTGTTAATGTGTCTGAGCAAACCGATTATACCGCTGCAATTGTTGCTTGTACAAATGAGGTTTCTACTGATATTTGTGCCGTTAATTTAGTTATACCGCACTATTTTTATCAAATAGTGCAAATGGATAAACCAAATCTCAGCGATGAAGAAATAATTCAGTCACTCCCTTGGACTACAAAAGATTTAGTTGATATAGCCCCTGAAAATATTGTGGCTGATTTTATTGATTACCCAATAACACTCACAATGCAAAGCAGCAAAATGAATGTATTTATTACTAATAAGCTGCAGCTGCTTCCGTTTATAGACAGCTTTGGACAGACCAAGCCCGTTTTACGTGCAATGACCTCTGAGGAGATGGTGTTAGTCACCTTGTTTGGTACGCATAAAGAGGCACACATGCTGATTGTGCAGCATGCTAGTCATGAGCCTCGAATCTTAATTATTCGTGATGGGCAATTAGTATTAGCTAGGCGATTAAACGGTTTTTTAGGTATTGCTGATAAAGATCAAAACCAAGAGTTAGTAGATGCGTTAGGGTTAGAAATTCAGCGTTCGATGGACTTTTTTGAAAGCCAGCTCAAGCAACCACCAATTCGCAGCATTCAGTTACAGTGCGACGATTTATCGTCATTAACTCTTAGAGCTGGCCTTGCAGAGTTTTTACAAGTAAAGGTTGTAGATTTTGAGCCTAACTTAGAACTAGCGCAGCAATTAGAGCCAAATTTTTATTATGCACTCGGTGCAGCCTATCAATTAACAGATCCTGAGTCTGTGCTATGAAAACCCGGATTAACTTTTATCATAAAACCCTTCGAGTGCGGCGAGACCCAGTCCCTTTATCGGGAATGATTACGTTGTGGTTAGGTGCGCTATTAATCATTGCAATCACGTGGGCTTTTTATAGTTATAAAACATATTCTAATAAGCTTGATTTAGAACAAAATAAGGAATACCTCAAGCAAGGAAAAGCTCAGTTAGAAGTTGTAAAACAGCAGTTAGCAGAGAAGCAAAATAAAGCACTATTTATTAATGAGCTAAAAACACTTCAGCAAGAGGTTTTGCATAAGCAGCAAATATTTACCTATTTAGAGCTAAGCACAGATCAATCTACAACCGATTACGCTCAGGTAATGCAAGATTTGGCAAAGTATCACGAACCTAACATTTGGCTGACCCACATTAAGTTTGCAGGGAAAAGTGTGACGCTTCAAGGACAAGTATCGCAGTCAAAATTTTTACCTATTTGGTTTAGTAATTTAAAACAATCGTCATTTTTTATTGATAAAGAGTTTTCAGTTTTAGAGCTTTCGACGCAAGACGGTGTGAGTAAATTTAATGTAGCGACAGACCTTAGTGATGAGGGCGATAGACCATGAGCCAAGAAGCAATTAGCCCGAGCAATAAAAGCAAAGGTTCGCCATTGTGGGTCAAATATAAAACGCAGTTTGCATCGCTACAAAAACGAGAAAAGTATTCCACCTTATTTGTTGGTCTGTTTATAGTGATTTACCTCGGTCTCTGGTTTGTTATTTTTCCACAGCAAGATGAAGTTGCCAATATACGTTCAAAGCACAATATAACGCTGCAAGAGTTGCAGCAGATAAACACGCAACTTTCTATGTTAAATCAAGCGCTAAACTACGACTACACTAAGGTTTTACGCGGGCAAATTGCACAAACTAGAGACGAATTAGCCGAAATAAATAATCAACTTAGTAGTTTTAGCCAAGGCTTTGTTGCTGCTAAAAATGTACCTGCCGTTTTAAAAGATTTGCTCGTAGATAGTAGCGATGTGAAAGTAAGTAGCTTTAATGTCAAACCAGCACGAGCTATCGATGTAGAAAAGCTCGGTGAGCATGATACTCAAACATTATTTTTTGAGCATCAAATGGTGGTTACTTTACAAGGCAGTTATTTCAACTTACAAAAATATTTAGCTGCATTAAAAAACAATCAAAATAAGTTATTAATACAAGAGTTTAGTTATCAGGTACTAGAGTACCCTCAAGCTGAACTCGTCCTACATATAGCTACAGTGAGCGCTAATGAAAAATTTATCGCGTTATAGTATTTGTACTTTGGCTCTTTACATTATTGCGCCGAGTGCGCTTGCGCAACTTCGCGATCCGACTCAGCCAAATATGTTCGTGAGTAACAATAGTCCCACTAAGCAAAGTACAGAACTTAAATTGCAATCTATTATTAAAAACAGTACAGCATTTAAGGCTATTATTTCTGGCCATATTTATCGAGTGGGTGATGTTGTAGACGATTTTCGGGTGCTAAGCATTAACTCAAAACACGTTGTGTTAGCAAATGATGATAAACAAATAAAATTAGAATTATATGACTATGAAATTAAAAAATAACTTATCTCACCCGTGGCTTGTTCTCTTTTTGTTGCCTACGTTTTTAACGGCTTGCCATAGCTTTAAACCAGGTAAAGAGATTAAAACGCATATAGAGCAAGAGTTAGCAGAAAAACCAACAAAGCCTAAAGTCATTGCGCCTCTACAAATGCCAAGCGAACTTACACAAAGCTTATTGTCATCTATAAATAATGAGCAAACGATAAGTGATGATTTATCTATCAAGCGTTTTGATGTTGCTGCAAATGATGTTGAAATAGGCGCTTTTTTTGCAGGCTTAACAGACGATACTCCTTTTAGTGTTGCTGTACACCCAGAAGTAAATGGCACAATTAGTTTAAACCTAAAAAGCGTTACGTTTAACGAAGTCATTGCTGTTATTAAGCGTATGTACCCTTTAGATATTGTAAATGAAGGGCGAATTGTACAAGTATTACCAGCCAAAATGCGCACAGAAACGATACCTGTAAACTACTTGATGATGCAACGTCATGGTCAATCTACAGTGAGTGTTGTTGCTGGTGGGGTTAGTCAGTTTGCACAAAGTGGCAATGGATCGAGTAGTTCAAATTCAGGCAGTGGTAACCAACAAAATAGTAGCTCTGGTGGTGACAACCAAAGCTTAGATTTAAATGGCTCTCGTATCCAAACAATTAATAAAAATGATTTTTGGCAAGAATTAGAAGTTGCTCTTAAGTCCTTAATTGGCGCAAGCGATGGGCGCTATGTTGTTGCAAGCCCACAAGCTAGTTTGGTTACAGTAAATGCATTGCCCAGTGAAATTAGTCAGCTCAAAGAGTTTTTACGTCAAAGCCAAGAAAACCTGCAACGCCAAGTTATTCTAGAAGCAAAAATAATAGAAGTAACTTTAAAAGATGAGTATCAACAAGGAGTTAACTGGGAGCGTATAGCCAGTGGTTTAGAAGGTGGGATTTCGTTTGCTACAACAGCGGGTTCTACAATTAGTAATAGTATTTCGGCTGCAATTGGCGGAGCGTCATCGCTAACCATTCAAAAAGGTGACTTTAACGGGGTTATTAATTTGCTAGAAACCCAAGGCGATGTGCAAATGTTATCTAACCCTCGGGTTACGGCTACAAACAATCAAAAAGCAGTTATAAAAGTAGGGCAGGACGAATATTTTGTTACTAACGTATCAAGTACGACGGTAACAGGTACTGCTACAACTACCTCGCCTGAGATAGATTTAACACCGTTCTTTTCTGGTATTGCCCTTGATGTAACGCCGCAGATTGATAAGTATGGCTCAGTCATTTTGCATGTTCACCCTTCAGTAACTGAGACAGAGGAGCAACTAAAGGTAATTACTTTAGACGATCAACGTTTTGAGTTACCTCTAGCGCAAAGCAACATTCGAGAGTCAGATACCGTTATTCGCGCTCAAAGTGGCGAAATAGTGGTTATTGGTGGCTTGATGCAAACGTCAACTCAGGATGAAGAATCTAAAACACCGGTGCTGGGTGATATCCCGCTATTTGGCAATTTATTCAAAAGTATTCGTAAACGCCAAGAGAAAAAAGAACTGATTATCTTAATCAAACCAACCGTTGTTATGCCCGACACTTGGAAAAAACAACAAGGTGAAAGCCGTCAGCTTTTAAAAACATGGTATGAAAACTAACTATGTATTTAAGCTTTTTTAATTTAAGTGAAATGCCTTTCACGTTAACCCCTAATACACAATTTTTTTGTGCACTTGAGCCGCACCACGAAGCGATGCAAGTGCTAACAACAGCCATTGAAATGGGGGAGGGGTTTATTAAGGTTACCGGTGAAGTTGGGACTGGTAAAACGTTGCTTTGTAGAAAGTTATTAAACCAACTTGAGCCAGATTACATTGTGGCTTATTTACCTAACTCTTATTTAAGCCCAGAAGAGCTTAGATGGGCGATTGCAGTTGAGCTGGGCATGGATGTAGATAAAGCATTGGATCAACAAGCACTAGGGCAGCTAATAAATCATCATTTACTCGACTTACAAGAAGACAATGAGCGCGTAGTACTTTTGATAGATGAAGCGCAATGCTTGAGCTGGGAGACTCTAGAAGCGCTTAGATTATTTACAAACTTAGAAACAGAAAGCGAAAAGCTGATTCAAGTAGTGTTATTTGGACAACCAGAACTTGATGAAAAACTGGCAAATAATAAAGTAAGGCAGTTACGCCAACGTATCAGTTTTTCGTATAAATTAAGGGCGATGACTGGTGCTGAGGTTGTTTATTATATTAATCATCGCTTACAAGTTGCAGGGTTTAATCGGCCTCCTTTATTTAATAATAGTATGGGGCTTAAGATTGCCAGAGCAAGCCGTGGAATTCCTAGATTAGTTAATATTTTATGCCACAAAGCACTATTACAAGCTTACGGTGAAGGGTTAAATACAATAACAAATCGCCATATTCAGCTTGCCATAAAAGATACCGAAGACTGCGCAAAATACCGAACAGGCCAATATTGGAGTTACAGCGCGTTAATGTTTAGTGTTTTAGCTATTACTGCCATATGGGTATGGAGGCAGTGGTTATGAGCGTTATAAATAATATGCTTAAAAATATTGAGCAACGTGAAGCTAAGCAAGTAAGTATTCAAGAAGGTGTTAGCGTAAAGCCAATATATGATGTAAGAAACATTGTATTTAAAGCCGTAATTTTACTTATTATGCTAAGTGTTATTTTTTTAGCATACCTGTATTTACCTACCGCCGACAAAAAAGAGACCCAACGTGAGCCTGTGTTACCACCGCAAAAAATGGTTGCGGTTATAACCTCTAATTTATCTGACTCCCAATATGAAAAAAGCCCTGCAGAACCTTTGGTTGAGCAAGAAGCTGTGAAGGCAGTTATGCCAATTGAGCAAATAAAGCCAAAAGTGAATGATTTAGCTGTACCCAAGTTGAGTGAAGCTACATTATTGGTTTCTCAGCCAGTAGTTGAGCCGGTTGTAATTGCCGAGGTTAAACAAAGCTCTGCACTAGCTAATAATAAAGAGTTAGCCGCTAGCGAAGTTACTGTGAGTAAGCCAAAAATTACGCTAATGACTAAAGCTAAGCCTCAAAATACTATGATTAAAAGCGTGGCAGAAGCTAAGTCGCCACAGGCTTTATTGGTTGAGCAATTAGCGGCAGCTAAGCAGGCAATACAGTTTGGCTTATACAACGAAGCTATAAGTGATTTAAACGTGATTTTAGCGCAATCGCCTTTACATGTTGAGGCTCGAAACTTACTGGCTGCAACTTACTTTAAACAACAAGATATAAATTCTGCACAGCAGGTTTTGCAAGCGGGTATTCGCCAAAATCCTAACGTACTTGAATGGCGTGTAATGCTAAGCAAAATTCTTATTATGCAACAACAGTATGAAGGGGTATTGCTGCTTTTAAGTGATGAATTTGAGCCTCAAGCGAATCTTGATTTTTGGGTGCTGCAAGGGACTGCCGCGCAAAGTGCAAGTAAGCACCATAAAGCACTTGAAAGCTTTAAACATCTTACAAAGCTTCAGCCTAGTCAAGCCAAGTGGTGGCTTGCACTTGCAACCTCAAAAGATGCACTGGGAGAATATCTGGATGCTAAACAACTTTACAAAGTAGCTCTAGATTTAGGTGGATTAAATACTGCTATGACTCAGCATGCATTACAGCGTTTAGTTGCGCTAAAGGAGGCCGTATGAGACCTAGTTTAAAAATGCGCTTAGGCGATTTACTTGTTCATGAACACATGATCACCGAAGCGCAACTAAGTGAAGCATTAAATGTTCAAGCAGCGACAGGTCGTAAATTAGGTTCGACACTTATTAGCCTTGAGTTTATTAGTGAGCCACAACTATTACGCTTTTTAGCGCAGCAATTACAGGTACCTTTTTTAGATATATCACAGCGAAAAATATCACATGATGTATCTAAGCTTTTATCTGAAGTATATGCGCGTCGTTACAGAGCATTAGTAATTGAAGATAATGGTGACTCTGTTTTGCTCGGGATGAGCGATCCTGCTGATTTAAGGAGCCTTGATCAACTTGCGACTATGCTTGCTCCTAAACGAATAGATTTAGCTGTTGTTCAAGAAAGCCAAATTATGGCTGCGTTTGACAACGTATATCGCCGTACAGATGAAATTACCAACTTTGCAGCACAACTCCATGAAGAATATCAAGACGTAGAAGAGTTTGATTTAAATTCTTTAGGTGATGAGACATCAGATGCAACCGTTGTAAAGTTACTGCAATCAATATTTGAGGATGCAGTGCAAGTTCGTGCATCCGATATTCATATTGAGCCAGATGAAGGTTTGCTTCGCATTCGTCAACGTGTAGACGGCATATTACAAGAGCACACTCTTAACCAAGTAAAAATAGCATCGGCATTAGTGCTACGCTTAAAGCTTATGTCGGGATTGGATATATCTGAAAAACGCCTCCCTCAAGATGGCCGGTTTAATATAAAAGTGCGCAGCCATAGTATTGATGTGCGTTTATCTACCATGCCGGTTCAGCATGGTGAATCAGTTGTAATGCGCCTGCTTGACCAATCCGCAGGATTACTATCATTAGATGAAACGGGTATGCCTGTACACATATTAAAACGTGTGCGCAGCATTATAAAACGTCCCCATGGGATGGTTTTAGTTACCGGGCCAACAGGTTCGGGTAAAACAACCACACTATACGGTGCACTAAGTGAGCTGAATCAACAAGAAAGTAAAATTATTACAGTAGAGGATCCTGTTGAGTATCGTATCGGTCGTATTAACCAGGTACAAATAAATAATAAAATAGGGCTGAGCTTTGCCAGTATTTTACGGACCGCTTTAAGGCAAGATCCTGACATTATAATGGTTGGCGAAATGCGGGACCAAGAAACCGTAGATATTGGGTTAAGAGCCGCTTTAACAGGTCATCTTGTGTTATCAACGCTACATACTAATGATGCAATCACTAGTGCTATGCGGCTAATTGATATGGGGGCACCGGCTTACTTAGTGGCAAGTTCACTGCGCGCTATTATTGCCCAACGATTAGTAAGGCGAGTATGTAATGACTGTAGAGTACCGTACTTGCCAGATCATCAAGAAATAAGCTGGCTAAAATACTTAGGCGAAGATGTTACTGAAGCTCAATTCTCCAAAGGGCAAGGTTGCACTGCATGTAACCATAGTGGTTATAAAGGGCGTGTAGGTATTTTTGAGTTGCTCGAAATGGATGATGCAATGATGGATGCATTACGAGTTAACGACACGCAAGGTTTTGCAAAAGCCGCTAAAAATAGCGCGAATTTTTCGCCACTCTCAACAATGGCATTAAACTATGCTAAGCAAGGTATTACCTCTTTAGATGAAGTATTTAAAGTGGCTGAATATATCCCAGAAATAGTAGGGGATATTGATGCAACTATATAGCTACAAAGCGAAAGACAGCAAAGGTATGTTGGTTAAAGGCCAATTAGAAGCGAGTAACCAAGCTGGTGTAGCTGATAGTTTAATGAAGCGTCAATTTATACCAATATCAATCTCTTTAGTTGAAACAAAAAATAACATCAAAATTTTTGATAATTTATTTGTCGAAAAAATAACGCTAGACGACATGATTATGTTTTCTAGGCAAATGTATTCGCTATTAAAAGCAGGTATACCAATTATACGAGCAATGGTTGGGTTGGCAGATACAACACAAAATAAAAAATTTAAAAATGTACTAATAGAAGTTACCAAGCAGCTCGAACAAGGCCGCGACTTATCCAGTGCAATGGCGATACATAACGAGGTATTTAGCCGTTTAACAGTATCAATGGTAATGGTTGGTGAAGGCTCTGGACGATTAGAAGATGCGTTTTACCAACTCGCTATTTATTTTGAGAAAGAACAAGAAACCCGAAAGCGTATAAAAGCAGCTATGCGCTACCCTACTTTTGTTATTTTGGCTCTAGTAGCGGCTATGATTATTTTGAATATTTTTGTTATTCCTACCTTTGCCAGTATGTTCGAAAAATTTGATGCTGAATTGCCATTAATGACTCAAATATTAATTGGCACTAGCAGCTTTTTTGTTAACTACTGGTGGTTATTATTGGTGATGGGGATTGGTTCTGTTTTTGCTTGGAGGCGTTATTTAAATACAGAGCCTGGACGCTTTAAGTGGGATCAATATAAATTAAAAATTCCATTTATTGGGGATATTTTAAAACGGACATTGCTTGCGCGCTACAGTCAAAGTTTAGCTATGGTATTGCGCTCCGGTGTGCCTATGACCACTGGTTTATCACTAACAGCGCATGCCGTAGATAACAGCTATATGGAAAAAGCGATTATTACTATGCGCCAAGATATAGAAAAAGGCGATAGTTTACTCAGAGCCTCAAAAAGTTCTCAGCTGTTTTCTCAGCTTGTATTACAGATGGTAGCGGTAGGTGAAGAAACGGGCCGGGTTGATGAGCTACTTCAAGAAGCTGCTGATTATTATGAGCGTGAAGTTGATTATGACTTACGAAGTTTAACCGCAAAAATAGAACCTATTTTAACTGTGTTTGTTGCCATTATGGTGTTGATTTTAGCATTGGGTATTTTTATGCCTATGTGGAACATGATGTCGGCAATTAAAGGGAATTAAAGTGAACACTACAATAACTTTCTCAAAAGGTTTCTCATTATTTGAGTTAGTTATTGTTGTTATTTTACTGGCAGTCATTTTGAGCTTTGCTATACCTCAATATATAGGTATTAAAAATCAAGCGCATAATGCAAGCGTTGACGCTATAGCAGGTAGTTTTTCATCAGCTGTTGGCATGGTTAGAGGTAAATGGGAGTTAGAAGGTAGGCCAAACAGCAGGTCAAACAAAACATTTGTTAACTATGCAGGGGTAATAGTTGGTGTTGATGGGACGTTAGGTACACCAACAAGCGATGAAACAGAAAAAAAAGATACTCGTGCAGAAGTTATAAATGCGAATAAATGCCGCCAAGTTTTAAATATAATTTTACAAGATGCACCCAGTAGTACGTTAAGTAATGAATTATCGATAATAAAAAGCGTAAGTTTTTTAGTTAGGTACAATGCAGAAAACTCGCAATGCGTCTACTATTTAACTCATACCATTGATGTTAAAAGTATACCTACCAATACGGGGGAAATATCAGGTCTAACAGGTTTTTCATACTTTGCTAAAACAGGCAAAGTAAAAATATTTAAAAACTAAGTAATTAAAAAGAGGCTTATTTATGAAAACGCAATCGTTAAAAAGTTTACCAATAAATAAACAAGCAGGTTTTACACTTGTTGAATTGATCATCGTAATTGTTATTTTAGGCATTTTAGCTGTTACCGCAGCACCTCGCTTTTTAAACTTGCAAGGTGATGCGAATGCTTCAACACTTGAAGGCTTACAGGGCTCTATTCGCAGTGGTATGAATATTGTGAATGGCAAATCTATTATTGCTAGCACGCAAAAGGAAGACACAGAAATTGTTGCAGTTGATACAGGAAATGTTGCTATTGTGTATGGCTATCCAGCTGCAACAGAGGCTGCATTTGAAGCATTTTTGGATGTGGATTTCGATGGTACTGGAGCTGATTTGGCAGACTTTAACCTTGTAGTAACGGCTAATGGTACTAACGGCCCGACTAATGCTGGTAGTGTACCAAAAGTTACTATTTACCCTAATAGTTACACTGCAACAGGGACACCAACTACAGATGATGAATGTCGTATTGAGTACACTGAAGCAACGGCATCTACTGGACCAGTGAAAATAACACCACCTAAGGTTGAACTTTTCACGGACGATTGTTAATTTATATAAATGAAAAGCAGTAGTAAGCAACGATTGCGTGGCTTCACACTCATTGAGTTAATTATTACTCTAGTGATATTGGGAATACTGTCGGTAACGGCAGTTCCCAAATTTCTGGGCAGCTCAACAGAAGATGCATACTCATATCGAGACCGTACTTTAAATGCACTGAGAACAGTGCAGTTACGTGCAATGCAAAATACAGCGACAACAAGTTGCCATACCCTTTATATAACCTCCACACTTATTGCTCCCCCCGCAACTGATACATGTAACGGTGGCGCTGATGTAAACAACACCGATCATTTAGTGGTGCAAATAGATACACAAAGAAGTGATATAACATTTAGTGCTTTAGATAGTAACGCGAACATTTTTACCCAAATTAGTTTTGATGCTTTAGGCAAATCAAATCAAACCTGTACTTCGCAGTGTCGAATAGATGTTGGGTTAGCTGGCGTATGTATAAGTGGAGAAGGGCTAATATATGCGTGCCCTTAAAGTAAAAGGCTTTACTTTAATTGAGCTTATTATTGGCATCGTCATGTTTGCGATTGCATTGAGTATTATTACAGCTTTAATTGCCCCACAAGCCAAAAAAAGTGCAGAGCCGATTGTGGCTTTAAGAGCCTCTGAATTTGGTCAATCACTAATGAACGAAATTCAAAGTAAATCATTTGATGAACACAGCGACAGAAGCGCACCTTTTAAGCGGTGTGGCGAAATATCTATAGGTGCTGAGGCTTGTACCGCACCTGCTGACTTAGGAATAGATAACTCAGAAACCAGAACCAGTTATAACGATGTAGATGACTATATTGCACTGTCTAACCAGCCTATTACTAATAGCCTAGGTGAGGTGTTAAGCCAATACAGTGACTTTAACTTAGTTATTACAGTCCAGTACGATAGCGACTTTAACGAATTGACCATTAACGATGGCACAACCTTTAAGCGTATTACTATAGAAGTAACATCACCCTTAGGCGAAGTTTACGGATTTAGTGCCTATAAGGGGAATTACTAATGCAAAGAGCCAAATATCAAAATGCATTTACCCTTATAGAGCTATTACTTGTCATGGTTATTATTGGTATTTTAGCCGTAAGTGCATTTTCGTTTATTGGTGCTGGAGTCAGTATTTATTCGCAAGGGGTTGAACGTCAAGAAGCTGTAGCCCAAGCCCGCTTCTTAATAACGCGATTTAGTAAAGAGTTACGCCACGCTACAGCAAATTCATTAAGACTTTCTTGCGATAACAGTACTAACGGAGCATGTGGTGCTCAGCAGTGCTTAGAGTTTACGCCGTTTTTATCGGCCACTCACTATACAAATTACTTACCAACTGTAGCGCCTTTTAATGTTAGCGCTGTTGATTTTGAACTTAATAATTTAACGCAGCCGCAAGCTGGAGATTGGGCAACTATTTACCCGTTAAGCAGCGCTGATATATACGACGAGGATAATAATAAGCGTTTAAAAATATCAGTATTTAATAGCTCCACCACTAGTGCAATTGATGAGTGGCAATTTAGCAAAGCGTTTGCCCAAGAGTCGCCAAGTAAGCGCCTTTATTTACTCTCTCAACCTGTAAGTTTTTGCGTTGAAGGGCAGTATTTATATAGATATACCAATTACGGTTTTACTGTTAATCAATTAGATGCCGTGAGCTTACAAATAAGCAGTGGTGTTAAACGTGATTTATTAGGTATTTATATTGCTAACAATTTAGCGAGCGATTCATTTTTTACTCTTGATGCGCTCTCCCTACAAAGAAACGCTGTGCTTAATGTGAATGCGCAAATGCAATTTAACGATACTGAAGTAATGAACTTTAACCATGAGGTACATATTCCTAATGTACCTTAAAAAAAATCCTCACGGAAAAGCCTTACCCAGTAAGCAAAAAGGAAACTTAATAATAGTTTCTTTAGTCATTATTGTTGCTTTATTAGCACTAGGATTAGCATTAGTTAAAGTGCTTTCTGGTGCATCTCAACAAAATACCATTGAGTATTACGGCGCTCGCGCTTTTATGGCGGCGCAAAGTGGATTAGAAAGTGGCTTAACGCAACTATTTCCAATAAATAGCCCAGTTAAAAGCTGTACATCAGTTACTACTGATTTAACCTTCCAAACTGCATATTTAGCTAATTGTAAAGTAGTGGTAAGTTGCAATGAATATATAGACCTACCAGATAGCAGTACAACAAACGGGCTTGTGAATATATATTACTTACAAAGCAGTGCAACGTGCGCCGCAATTGATTGCCCTGCAGGGAGTAGCTGCAGAAAAGATTATTGGCAAACACAAAGAACGCTCAGTGTGGAGGCTAAAACCTTACCATGATGAAAAATGTATTGGTCACTATATTTTTTAGCTGCGTGTTACTTTGTAATTACGCAAATGCAGTGCCTCCAAAAATCGAAGGCCGTTATATAGAACTGCAAGATACATATACATCGCCTGTTTGGACAAAAGTTAATTTTCAACAGCAATATATAACGCCTCCTGCTGTTTTTATGCTCTCGACAAACCAGGGCGGAAACCCTGCAATAATAAGAATACGTAATATAACCACAACTAGCTTTGAGGCCCTGCCGCTTGAACCCTCTGGGGAGGACGGCGGGCATATTAGTATGGGGGCGCACTATTTAGCTGTTGAGTATGGTGTGCATCAATTTCCTGATGGGACAATTATGGAAGTGGGTAGTACAGACTTATTACTCGAATTACAGTATGGCTCTAAATCTGGTTTTGCTCCACTAACACCTAAAGGCTATAAGTCTTTAACATTTGCTGAACCGTTTACTCAAAGGCCAAACTTTTTCCATTCATTACAAACACTCAATAGCATAGACAGCAATCCACCAACGCAAGCATTAATACCATTTTTAACAGTTGCAGTAGAAAGTAATTCTCTATCTGCCAGCGGCGTTAATATTGCTTTAGAAGCATCTGAAACAGCACTTGGGCTTATAAAAACCGAAACTGTTGCCTATATGGCCGTAGAGCCTGGAAGTAATCGCACATTTTCTGACGATAATGGCGTTGAGGTATCGTGGGAAACCTTTTTTACCGGCTTTGAAATTGACGGCTGGAGCAATGGCTGTAATTACTTTAGTTTTACTAATAATTTTAGTGTGGCTCCGTTAGTTGTAGCAAGTAAAAACTCACGCCAAGAAGATGATGGCGGGTGGCTACGCAGCTGTAACCTAAGGACCGACAGGTTAGGGCTTGTTGTTGACGAAGATCGTGATGGCGATAACGAGCGCCGTCACGTAAACGAGGAAGCATCAATACTCGCCATGACCAGTACCTTTGTATTTAATGGTGATATTTTAGATTGTGATACGTTATTCCCGGGCGCTATTTCTACTTATAACAATGGTGAAGTGCAGCTAGTGCAGGGAGTAGAAATAACCGATGGTAATGCGCAGTTTGTCACCACCACAAGTTTAATTTCTACAGCGCTGACAAGCCCTCCTTTGTGTAATGGTCAGGCGTGTGTTGCTGGTGGTTATAATTCTTTAGAACCGAATCAAGCGGCGCAGGTGCCAACGGTTACAAATGATGGTAGCTCAACAGGACCCGTACCTACTTCTTTAGCTGGCGACTATTATTACGATGAGTTGCAGTTAAGTATGCTGGAAACACAGTACAGAGTAACAGCGCCTACACGTATTTTTTTAAAAGACACAACCTCACTTCTATCAACTTCATTTTTGAATATAGGTAAAACAAATATAGTGGTCGAAACTGGCGCGTACTTGGCTATTTATGTGGATGGTGCGGTTGCTATTGCAGCCGATGCAAATATTGCGGGCTATATTGTTGCCACTGGTGAGGTAAGAATCGCTCAAAATGTAACGTATCAGGGGTCAATTACATCGGCTACTCAAATTATTACCGAAGGGAGCTCAACGTTTGACGCTCTACCAGTACCAGAGAGTATCCCTGGTTTTTGTGGTATTTATACACCAGAAACCCTAGATCATTATCGTTTAACAATAAGCGATAACAATGCTCTAACGTGTGAAGCTAAAGAGATGACACTCACAGCCTGCGCTAATGATGCCTGCGATTTATTATTTGCTGAGCCGTCAAGTTTAAACCTTTCTCCAGATAATAGTGGTCAGCAAAGTTGGGTTACGGGGGAGAATATTAATTTTACAGGATCCGCGGTTGTCGAATTTGCTAAACGCACCACAGGCAGTGTTACATTTGGATATAACACTGCAGAGCCTTCTGCCCCTCTGCGTTGTTATATTGCAGGTAATAATGTTGGATTAAGTGGCTGTAAAGTTACGTTTTCTGATGCTGGATTTATTTTTAATAATGATACAGATGGAAATACTACCATTCTAACTCAGTTATCAGCAAAGCCTTCAAATACTGGATTTAATGCAAAAGCGCTATCTATTCAAGCGGTAAAAACTAATACCACTACGGGCGTATGCGAAGCTGCATTTCCTGCTGGTGGCGATGTAAGCTTAGATTTATCGTATACATGCAGCGCGGGTGCAAGTTGCTCTGATACGGTTTCACTTAGTAATAACAATAATACCTTTGCGGTAGAGCAAGCCTCTAAATCATTCATACTTAACTTTGATAGTGAGTCTAAAGCCCCGATTGTTATAAATTATCCCGATGCAGGAAGGTTGAGCTTAAATGTAAAAACCAACTTAATTTTAGACCCACTAACTAATTTATCAGTAAATCTAACAGGGAGTTCAAATGAGTATGTTGTAAAGCCATTTGGATTAGCGATGGAAGTTGCAAGTGATGGCTATGCAGCAGATGCCAATGGGAGTTTATTTAGATTAACTGGCGAAGCATTTGATTTAAAGATGAATGCGGTGCAATGGCAAACAGGGCAAGACACTAACAACGATGGTTACCCAGATAACTACAGCAATATAACAAATAACACCATTGCCAAGCACTTTATTACAGAGCAACCACTTGTAGAGGCATTACTTAAAGCGCCTACGCCAGGCGTTCAAGGTACGCTTGAAGCGATGAGCACTGTTGCCTTTAGTGACACAGGCAGTTTGAGTGAATCTATATCGCAGTATAATTACGACCAAGTTGGCATCATTGATTTAACAGCAGGTCTGCAAGATGCAGATTACTTTGGCGAGGGAGATGTAAAAGGTGAATTATATAATATTGGTCGTTTTGCACCTTCGCAGTTTCAGGTAGTGGGGGTTCAAGCTGCCGCACAATGCACGCAATACGGCAGTAATTTAACTTACCTTGATCAACCTTTTGAACTTGGCTTTACAGTACAAGCGCTAAATCAAAATGGTGAGCTAATGGCTAATTATAAAGAGGGCTTTGATAAGTCCAGTGTAGCCATTAATGCCGAAAATAATGAAGTAGCTAACTATGTACCCGCAACTAATTTTGCTAGCAGATTAGTAAACCTAGGAAATAATAACTGGGGAGATATAAGCGACGGCCAGTGGCAAATGAGCCAACTTAACACGACACTCGAAAGATTAGGTGTAGGGCAAGCAGATGGACCGTTTGCTATGGTGAGTTTAATGGCAACGCTTTCTAACATAGAAGGAGCAACGCTCATTGATGCAAATGATAAACCTAATACACAAGCAGCATGCTCGGGTGGCTGTAATAGCGTAAGACTAAATACATTACCAATAGAGTTTAAATTTGGACGCTTAGTCCTTGGTAATAACGCAGGCTCCGATCTCGACCCTTTACTTATTCCTATGCAGGCTCAGTATTACAACGGCAGTGGATTTGTAAATAACGCAGAAGATAACTGTAGTGTATTTGATCATACCCAAATCACTCAAATATCACCTAACAGCCCGCAGTTAGCCTATGAATATGGAACGGGTGTATCTGGCCAGTTAGAGGCGGGAGTGTATCCGGCAAACAATGGTATTTATGCACAGCCAAATGGTTTGGGTGAATTTACCTTAGAATATAATACTTATGATTGGTTAAAGTGGGATTGGCAGGGGGATGAAACACAGCTTGATCCTCGTACTATTTTACAATTTGGACGCTTTCGAGGAAATGATCGGGTTATTTACTGGCGTGAAACACGCGAATAGTTGTAAACTAAGATAATAATTGAACAAAGCTTGTGTTTTGTGCTGCAAGTACATAGCATAAGGCTTTAATTATAAAAAATAATAACGACCAAATAATTGCCGCTTTTTGGGACTGGAATATATGCGAATTACTCCTTTATCTCTGTTAATTTCAGCTAGTTTGTTAGCTAGTAGTGCATTTGCACAAGACACAGCTACAGTAACTGGAATTGAGTCAGAGATTAGTGTTAAACAGACAGAATACGATAACTCGACAAGAATACTTGAAAAACATCTTAAAGAAGAAAGTCAGTTACAAAATCAACTAGAGCTACTTCGTTCTCGTTCTACAGAGCTAGATAAAGAAAAAAACCAAGCGCTCGATGCGATGAACGAAATGTACCGTCGTTTAATTGACGATCCCACTATTAATATTAGTGCGGCTCAATCACGCTATCAAAAAGCGGTGATTGATCATAAGCAAAACAAAGATGATATTTCTATGCAGTTGGCGGCAATTGCATCCCACCGTAAAGATATAGAGCAAATTCGTGTTGCTAAGCATACGCTTTTAAATACTTTAGAAAGTTTAAAAGAGCAGTTAACTACAGCCAGAGTAGAGCGTTTACGTAACGAGTTTACACGTGAAGGCACGCTTGAAGTTAACCATACGATTAACTGTAAGCGAACAGAAACGCTAGCGGCGTGTGAGCAACGCGGTCAGCAAATGGGGCTACAAAAAGCAACTAAACGCTTTGTAGATCAAATATTTGCAAACTTAACAGAAGAGCGCATTGTTGAGCCAAAACGTAATTTGGCGGGCGCTCAAGTACAAATATTAAGTAGCCATGTAGTTAACAGTGCATTTAGCGGCCAAGGTAACTACAACGTTAACTTAAGCGTAACCATGCGCGGCGAAGTAAACAGTAGCCGTTTATGTAGCTTATTAAGCATTGATAACCGCTATTGTTCTGAGTACGGCACGCCACTTACTGCTGCTTATCAACCAGCGTATAACAATACATTTACTGATAGTCAGTTAACATTCAGTAATAGCGCGGATAATAGTAACACGGTGTCGGTTTCTCGTTTAGAAAAGCAGCCAGTACGTGATTATTCAGTTAAACCTGCATCGGCGAAAAAAGATTACCCTTCTATCCTTAATAAGAAGAAGGATCAATCAATAGAGCTGACATTACGATCAAACGTATACGACGATGAAGTGTTTATCGATGGTGTAAGCTTTGGCTCAACACGCTTGATCACACGTTTACCGCCGGGTATTCACAACATTGAAATACGTAAACTTGGCTATAAGCCTTATCAAGTTCGTGTTGATTTGAATAAAGCACAAACAATTAATGCAAATTTGGTAAAAAAGCCTAAGTCGATTGCTGCACCGACCTATACTCGAGAGCAACCAGAAGTAACAACACGCCAGGTTAGTGAAAACGTTAATGTATTAAATGCAAACGTTGAAACGCCGGTTGTCGTTATTCCTGCAGGCAAATTTAAAATGGGCGATATCAATGGCAATGGTTTAGCTAATGAACGTCCAGTAATTGAAAAAGTAATAGCAAATTCTTTCGCTATGCAAAGTAAAGAAGTAACCGTAGGTGCCTACGAAAAATTTGTAGCAAATACAGGTTATAAAACTCAAGCGGAAAAAAATAAAGGGTGTGCGTATTATTTAAATGGCGAACCAGTATGGGAAGCAAATTTAAATTGGCGTAATCCTGGTTTTGAGCAAGGCAGTGACTTTCCTGCTGTATGTTTAACTTATAACGATGCAAAAGCTTACGCTGAGTGGTTATCGGGTCAAACAGGACAGCAATTTCGTTTACCTAACGAAGTTGAGTGGGAATACGCAGCACGTGCAGGAACCGAAACAGAATACCCTTGGGGTAACGAAATTGGTAAAAACCTAGCTAACTGTGGTTGGTGTGGTAGTGAATGGTCAAATAGACGTGCATCACCAGTAGGTTCTTTTTCTCCAAATGCATTTGGATTATACGATACCGTAGGCAATGTATGGGAATGGACCGATAAAGAATCAGGTGAGTCTGATGTAGCAGTAAGAGGCGGAGCGTGGAATTTTGCACCAAGCCTTGCTCGTGCATCTACGCGTTTAATTTTAGCGCCTGATTTTAGATCTAACTACATTGGTTTTCGCTTAGTTCGCGAACGATAAACTCAATTAAGGAAGCTTTGCTTCCTTTTTTCACAAATTCACAAAGGCGCTGCGCTTTATATTGCTCATATAGTTGAGCATGTTAAAGTGAGGCAGCTAATATAAGAACGTATTTCAAAGGTCATCCAGCCTCATGTTTAAAAAACTCCGTGGTATTTTTTCTAACGATCTATCGATCGACTTGGGTACAGCCAATACCCTAATTTATGTAAAAGAAGAAGGTATTGTATTAAACGAACCTTCTGTTGTTGCTATTCGCCAAGAACGCGCTGGTGGACCTAAAAGTGTTGCATCTGTAGGTACAGAAGCAAAACAAATGCTAGGTCGTACACCGGGAAATATTAAAGCAATCCGTCCAATGAAAGACGGTGTAATTGCTGATTTTTATGTAACTGAAAAAATGTTACAACACTTCATTAAGCAAGTGCATAACAATAACTTTATGCGCCCAAGTCCGCGTGTACTAATTTGTGTGCCGTGTGGTGCTACTCAAGTAGAAAAACGTGCAATACGTGAATCTGCAATGGGTGCTGGTGCTCGTGAAGTTTACTTAATCGAAGAACCAATGGCAGCAGCTATTGGCGCAGGTTTACCAGTATCAGAAGCAACAGGTTCTATGGTTGTTGATATTGGTGGTGGTACAACTGAAGTGGCTATTATTTCACTTAACGGTGTTGTTTACTCATCATCTGTTCGTATTGGTGGCGATAAGTTTGACGAAGCTATTATTAATTATGTACGTCGTAACTTTGGTAGCTTAATTGGTGAAGCGACAGCTGAAAATATTAAGCATCAAATTGGCTCTGCGTTCAAAACTGATGAGCCAATCGAAATTGAAGTGCGCGGTCGTAACCTTGCCGAAGGTGTTCCGCGTTCATTCACGCTTAACTCACACGAAATCCTAGAAGCTCTACAAGAGCCGTTAATGGGTATTGTGAGTGCAGTAATGGTTGCACTTGAGCAATCACCACCTGAGCTGGCATCAGATATCTCTGCGCACGGCATGGTACTTACTGGCGGTGGTGCATTGTTAAAAGATTTAGACCGTTTATTAATGGAAGAAACGGGTATTCCGGTTGTTGTCGCTGATGATCCACTTACGTGTGTTGCGCGTGGTGGTGGTAAAGCATTAGAAATGATCGATGTTCATGGTGGTGACGTTTTTAGTTACGACTAATGAAATTAATGTTTGGACGCACAGTCTCTTTGCAACTGCGACTTTTTGTCGCAGTGCTTTTGAGTATCGTACTCATAGTTGGAGACAGATATACGCAAGGTGGTACCGTTGTTCGTACCAGCCTTAATACTCTAGTTAGCCCACTAATCTATGTTGCTAATTTACCCTACGAATTATTTAGCTTAAGTGCTAAAAGCCTGCATACGCGGGATCAGCTTCTTACTGAAAACGAAGCGCTGAAAAAAAAGCAAATGCTACAAAGCGAGCAACTTCAGCAGTATCAATTTCTAGCCAGAGAAAATCAAAAACTGCGCGCCTTATTGGGCTCATCTGCGAAGCAATCAAATCGTAAAATTATTGCTCAAGTACTTTCTGTACATTCAAACCCGTATAGTCATCAGGTTGTTATTAACCGTGGTACTACTGACGGGCTTAGTGAAGGCCAAGCTGTAATTGATGAAATGGGTGTAGTAGGGCAGCTCACAAAGGTTGGTTCAACAACTTCACGCGTGCTACTAATGACCGACACCACACATGCTACACCTGTGCGTATACTTCGTAACGATGTACGAACGGTTGTTGAAGGCATAGGTAAAATTAACGTCGTTAAGCTCTCGCACGTTCCACACAGTTTAGATGTGCGAATTGGCGATGTACTTGTTACATCAGGTTTAGGTGGCACATTTCCTGAAGGATACCCTGTGGCAGTAGTAACTGAAATAAATCGTGATGAAGGCCGCCCATTTGCACAAGTTTTTGCAGAACCTATTGCACAGTTAGATCGCATTCGTTTGCTGGTTATTTTATGGCGTAATCAACAGGAGCAAATCAGCGATGATTAACCGTTATTCATTGTTAATTGCGCTAAGCATCTTTTTTGCGTTAATAATGGCACTAATGCCACTGCCATTTTCATTTGAACCATTTAGGCCTGATTGGGTTTTACTTGTACTTATGTATTGGTCATTGGCAGTACCGCATCGTTTAAATATTGGTACTGCATGGGTTGTTGGTTTATTAATAGATTTAGCATCTGGCTCACCACTAGGTGTGAACTCGCTTACATTCTCAGTATGTATATTTATAACCGCAAGTAACTTTCAAAAAATTCGTAACTTTTCGCTTTGGCAACAAAGCTTATTAGTTGGTTTATTTTTAACGCTGTACCATTTAATGCAATTTTGGCTAAATCATTTTTTGTTAGATGTTTACTTTAATCCACAGTATTTATGGCCAGTAGCAACCGGAATGGTTAGCTGGTTTTGGGTTTTTTTACTGCTTCGTAAATATCGCAGACATTTTAGGATCAGGTAATGACTACCTCAATATATTTGGCATCAGCCTCTCCCCGCCGTAAAGAGTTATTAAGCCAATTAGGTGTCGAATTTACACAGTTTAGTGTTGATGCAGATGAAAGCCCACTTCCAAACGAGCAACCTAGAGCTCTTGTTGAGCGTTTAGCGCGCTTAAAAGCACAAAGCGGTGTTGAGCTTGGATATACTGATCGTCCTGTGCTTGGTAGTGATACCGTGGTTGTTATCGACAACGAATCACTGGGTAAACCTCGTGATAAAAACGATTTTACAAACACATTAAAACGCCTGTCAGGTAACACGCATCAAGTTCTTACCGCAGTTGCATTTGCGACGCAAAATGATGTGCTTAGCTGTGTTGTAAGCACAGATGTTACTTTTAAAACCTTAACAGATGAAGAAATTAATGCTTATTGGGAGTCAGGTGAGCCACAAGATAAAGCCGGTGGCTACGGTATCCAAGGTTTAGGCGGCCGCTTTGTAACTCACATTGCGGGTAGCTATTTTTCTGTTGTAGGCTTACCTTTATATGAAACCGAACAATTATTAAAAACATTCTTAAGAAGGTAACATGAGTACAGAATTACTGATCAATGTCACACCGAGCGAAAGCCGTGTTGCCCTAATAGAAAACGGTGTACTGCAAGAAATACAGCTAGAGCGAATCGGTAATCTAGGTATTGTAGGCAATATTTACTTAGGAAAAATAAGCCGTGTACTTCCGGGTATGCAGGCTGCTTTTGTTGATATCGGCCTTGAAAAAGCTGCATTTTTGCATGCATCCGATATTGTAAATAGTGCCTCTATTGTTGAAGGCGTAGACGACGTACCAATAAAAAAAGTACAAGATATTAGAGAGTTAGTTCGTCAAGGCCAGTACATTATGGTGCAAGTGGTAAAAGATCCGCTAGGCACTAAAGGCGCAAGACTTACCACTGATATTACTATTCCTTCTCGTTATTTAGTGTTTATGCCAGATGCGACCCACGTAGGGGTTAGTCAGCGTATTGAAACTGAAGAAGAGCGCTCGCGCCTTAAAAAAATAGTCGCAGAATATGGCGATGAAAATGGCAGTTTTATTGTTCGCACAGCAGCCGAAGGCGCTAGCGAAGCAGAATTACGACACGATGCCGGTTTTTTAAGAAAACTATGGGAAAAAATTACAGCTCGTCGCAAAAAAACCAGTAAAGCCAGTATTCTACATGAAGACTTAACGCTTGCCTTTAGAACCCTACGTGACTACGTAGGCGAAGATATGGAGCGCATTCGCGTTGACTCTAAACTTACTCATGAAGAGCTAAAGTTATTTACTGAAGAGTTTGTTCCACAGCTTTCTCAAGTGCTTGAATACTACCCAGGCGAGCGGCCTATATTTGACTTGTTTGACGTTGAAAACGAAATTCAAAAAGCACTACACCGTAAAGTTACGCTAAAATCGGGTGGTTATATAATTATTGACCAAACAGAAGCAATGACGACTGTTGATGTTAATACTGGCGCATTTGTAGGGCATCGTAATTTAGAAGAAACCATTTTTAATACCAACGTAGAAGCAACCTCTGCAATTGCCCGCCAGCTCAGGCTGCGTAACTTAGGCGGTATTATCATTATCGACTTTATCGATATGGTAAGTGAAGATCATAAGCGACGGGTGCTTCATTCACTTGAAGCAGCCCTTGCAAAAGATCGCACTAAAACGAATATTAATGGGCTTTCAGCGCTTGGCCTTGTTGAAATGACGCGTAAACGTACACGCGAAAGCTTAGAGCATATTTTATGTGATGTATGCCCTGCATGCTCCGGTCGTGGTTCACAAAAAACAGTTGAAACGGTTTGCTACGAAATACTACGTGAAATAGTGCGTGTTAACCGAGCATACGCAGCAGACAAGTTTATGGTGTATGCAGCGCCGGCTGTAAGTGAGGCCCTACTAAACGATGAGTATCATAACCTTGCTGAGCTTGAACTATTTATTGGTAAGCAAGTCAATATTCAAACCGAGAGCTTATACAGCCAAGAACAGTTTGATGTGGTAATGATGTAATGAAAGCAAAAGCGGTCTGTTTTTTTTGTTTTAGAAAGTTATGGCAGACCTGCGCCATAATTTTGGTATTACTGGCCGTTATTGTTTCAATTTTAAAATATACCCTCCCGTATGCAAACGAGTACAAAGGTGACATAGAAAGCTATTTACACGAAAAGTTTGAAATAAGCTTATCTATTGGCGAAATATCAGCTAGTTGGCAGGGCAGTGGTCCTGCATTAGTGCTAGAAAATTTATCGTTTAAAGATAACGAAACCGCGCCAATATCACTCACCATTGCTAAAACCAGCTTAGAGCTAAACCTATGGGAAAGCTTAAAAGCACTGCAACTTAGATCTAATTATTTTGTTATTAATGGTTTTCATACCAGTGTAAATATCACCAACTTATTTAAAACCGGTGATAACGACGAAGTTTCTTTTGAGCAAAAAGAGCTAATTGAAGAACTGTTTTTGGGTAAAACGGGTCATTTTGCAATAGAAAATTCCAGTATTAACTTTATTTTAGAAGACGGTAAAGAACGTAAATTACTTCTTCAAAACATTGTTTGGCAAAATGAAGATGAGCAGCATCTTGGTAGTGGAAGCTTAGCACTGCCGGGTATTTCGGTCGGAGACTTTGACGCGCGCATAGCACTTACCGGAGATACTCTAGAGCAGGTTGCGGGCGACATCTATGTGCAGGCTAATAAGGTCGATGTATCTAACTGGTTAGCGCAATATATAAATACGCAAAAACAACAACTACATAGCGATATTAATTTACAAGCATGGCTAAAACTAGATAAAGGTTTTGTAAGCGATGTGAAAATGCAGTGGTTACCAAGCTTTGTACGCTGGCATCGAGAAGAGCAAAGCCACCAAGTTAGTTTGAGTGAAGGTGGATTCCATCTATATCCAGAACAAAATAGCTGGCACTTAAAAAGCACCGGTTTAACATTTAATAGTAACGATAAAGCATGGCCAAGTTTAGAGTTTGAAGCTCAACTAGGGTCGCAAAATAAAGTGTGGCTCCATCAAGTTGATTTTGAATTACTGAGTAACCTAGCAGGGCTAAGTAATTTTAATGCACTTGAACCATTTTTAGAGCGCCAACCTAGTGGGCAAATAGATCAAGCTTATTTAAATTTTTCTAATGCACAGCAATGGCAATTATGGTTTGAGGCTGACAATATTGGTTGGCAAGAATTAAGGTCTGTACCTGCAGCACAAGAACTTAGAGTAAGTGGTTTACTTAATCAAAGTAGTGGTCGAATAAATTTATTTGGTGAAAATGGTACATTGATCACAGGCGAAAGCTTTAGTAACGACATAAATTATAATCAGCTAAATGTAGAGCTAGATTTAGCTAAGCGAGATGATGGCTGGCATATAAGTAGTGACAATATATGGTTTGATAATAATGAAGTTACTCTTGCTGCAGAATTACAAATTAGTCTAACAGATGATCCTCGATTAGATCTTTACGCTGAAGCGTTCGCCCCAGATGCCAAAATTGCAGGTCATTACTTCCCATTAAAAGCTATGAGCCCTGAGCTCGTTAGCTATTTAAATGGCGCAATTAAAGGCGGAGAAGTGTCTAAAGCACAAGTCTTATTTGCAGGACCTTTATCTGGTTTTCCATTCACCGATGGCAGCGGTCAGTTTAATGTATTAGCGCAAATAGACAACGCAACCTATGAGTTTGATCCTGATTGGCCTTTGGTCACTAATGCCAATGTACAGCTACATTTTGCTAATGAGCGTATGGATATATATAGCCAGCAAGGTAAGTTGGTTAATTTAGATATTGGTAATAGTGTACAGGTAAGCATTGCAGATTTAATGAATGCAGATGAACTTATTGTGCAAATTGATAAAAAAGCACAAATGAAAAAGTTACATGACTTTTTCGCAGCGACACCTATTGCCAAACCTCTCGCTGAAATTTTTAAAGTTGTGCAGGGCAAAGGGGAAGCCGATGCCAGTATTGAGCTTTTAGTAGGCTCAAAATTTAAAGGCGGAGCCAGTGTTAGCGGCAAGGTTAATTTAAATGACTTGCCAGTATTTATAGCAACGCCAGGAATTGAGCTTAAAAACTTAACTGGCGAGCTTAATTTTAAAAACGACAATATCACACTTGAAAATGCGACTGCGCAGTGGCTGGGTATGCCGCTAACTATTAATTACAGCAGTAAAAGTGATGCAAAAAATTACCAAGCAAATATAGATATAAACGCCAAAATTGACGCCGATACACTAATAGATAGTGGACAAGGTATATTAAAAAATTATTTAAGCGGGCAAAGTGATGTTGATATTGGCTTAGTACTTAATTTTACCGAGCAAGGCTTTAATTACCGTGCACAGGTAAACTCAGAACTACTTGGCTTAACGAGCAACTTACCCGCACCTTATAGTAAAAATAGCGAACAAGTGTGGGCGCTTGATGCAGTTGTACAAGGTGATGACATTTCTAATCTCATTACAGCAAACGCTAATCAACAGTTTTACTTTAATGCTATTTTAGAAAATGGCAAATCACAGTTTAGCAATGTCCATTTTGTGCTCGGAAAACAAGATTTAGGATTAAACCAAAAAGATTTAAGCGTAAATATAAATCTTGAAAAGAGTGAATTAGTGCCTTGGTTTGATCTGATTGATCAAATAATTAAAGTGGGTAAAGCAAACCCAGGTAAAGAATCAAAAGGTATTATGCCACCGCTTAATGAGGTGGTCGCAAATATAGGTATGCTTGATGCGAGTAACATCATATTTAATGATTTTGAAATGCGTTTAGCGCCATCAAACAATAATCTATACCTAAAGCTAAATGCTAAAGAGCTCAGAGCTGGGGTGTTTATTCCTACGTCACAGCCTAGCCAGCCCATACGAATTAATGCTGATTACTTAAGGCTTAATTTTGCACCGGACAATGAGCAAGCACTTGAAATAACAGATGTACTTCCCGAGGAAGACTTGAGCTGGCTTACTAAAATACCTGCCATTGAGTTTGAATGCAGTGACTGCAAAATTGACCGCTACCAACTTGATAAAGTGAGTGCGTCATTATTGGGTGATGGCGAGCGCTTATCAATATCAGAGCTTGTGGTCGATAAAGGCGATCATGTGCTACGCACTAAAGGGCAGTGGCAAAATGGCTTAACAACGCTAAGTGGCGAGCTTAAAAGTGATGACATAGGCGCATTGTTTGGTGAGTTTGATATTACCTCTGCAATTAAGGACTCAAAAGCCGATTTAAATTATGATCTTACTTGGCAAGCTGCTCCTTATGATTTTGATGTGAAAACGTTAAGTGGTGAGGTTATTTGGGATTTAGGCGAAGGTCATTTAACTGAAATAAGCGATGGTGGTGCACGCGTATTTTCGTTACTGAGTCTTGATTCATTAGTACGTAAGCTAAAACTTGATTTTAGAGATGTCTTTTCAAAGGGCTTTTTTTATAACAGCATGCAAGGCTCTATGCAGCTAGAAGAAGGTATCGCTTACACTAAAGATACCAAAATGGACGGTGTGCCCGCCGATTTAACTATTAAAGGCTACGCAAATTTAAATACGCTAGATATAGACTATGACCTTGCTGTAGCGCCACAAGTAACCTCGAGCATTCCGGTTATAGTTGCATGGATGGTAAATCCAGTAACAGGGCTTGCTGCCTTAGCAATTGATAAAGTTATTCACTCTGCACGCGTTATCTCAGAGATAAATTTTAAAGTAACGGGTAAAATGAACGATCCTATAGTTCAAGAACTCGACAGAAAAAGTCGTGAAGTTACACTACCGCAAGCTGCGCAAAATCAGCCACAAGCATCAGTCGATTTAAAACTTAAAGATGCTCAAGTAACAGTAATGCAATGAACAAAACAGCAAACATAAGCACACCCACAATAGTTGCCCTACAAATGTGTTCAGGGCTAAGCCCTGATGACAACTTAGCAAGCTTAAAGCGCGTACTTAAAACCCTCCCAACAACAAGGCCATTACTTGTTTGTTTGCCTGAGGCTTTTTTAGTGTTTAGTAAAAGTGGTAACGATACGTTACGTGTTGCTAAGCAAGTTGAGCGATACAAACTACAACTTAGTGAATTGTGCCAACACCATAATATTTGGTTAAATGCAGGAACAATGCCTGAGCCATTTAACGAACATAAATATTATGCAGCATCGCACTTATATAATAATTAGGGCGAGCTGGTTGCAACGTATAACAAAATACATTTATTTGATGCAAACGTGGATGATCAAACAGGTAGCTATCGAGAGTCAGATTTTACCCAAGCAGGTAGCGATGTGGTTGTTGTTGATTCTCCCTTTGGTAAAATAGGCTTAACAGTATGTTATGATCTGCGCTTTAGTGGCTTATTTAACGAACTAGTACGCCAAGGCGCCGATATTATTTTAGTACCCAGTGCATTTACAGTCCCTACAGGGCAAGCACACTGGCAGCCGTTATTAACAGCGCGCGCAATAGAAACACAATGTTATGTGGTTGCAGCGGCTCAACACGGTACACATGAAAATGGCCGACAAACATATGGCCACAGTATTATTATTTCACCTTGGGGAAATATCCTGAGTGAACTGCCAACAGGCACCGGTTTTATAAGCTGCAGCGCAGACTTAGACCAGTTACAAAAAATTAGACGAGATATGCCCGTGCAGTCTCATCAACGATTTAGAGAGCATTTATTATGAATTCGGTTGAACAGCATTTACTACACGACAGCCAGCTAAATAGAGAAGAGCTCGAAAAAACGCTCGCTTATATACATCAGCATAAAGTGGATTACGCCGATTTATATTTTCAATCTAGCCACCACGAATCATGGGTGCTTGAAGACGGCTTAGTTAAAGAAGGCTCTTATAACGTCGAGCGCGGCGTTGGTGTACGTGCTGTAAGCGGCGAAAAAACAGGTTTTTCTTACTCTGATGCAATAAATCTTGAAGCGCTTAATAAAGCGGCTACAGCGGCTCGTAGCATTGCAGATGCTGGTGAAGATAGAGCGATTAAAGTATTTAGTGATGTTAAAGCTAAAGAGCAGTTTGCAGCGCATCAGCCAATCTCGAGTATGAGCGATACCGACAAGGTGAGTTTATTACGCGAACTTGAAAACTATATTCGTGAACTAGCACCAGATGCAGAGCAAGTAATTAGTTCAATGTCAGCGGTATACGAAGAAGTATTAATCGCAGCAAGTGATGGTACGTTTGCCACCGATATTCGCCCGCTTATTCGTTTAAACTGCTCAGTACTGCTTGAAAAAAATGGTCGCCGTGAACGCGGTGGCGCAGGCGGTGGTGCACGTTTAGATTATGGTTACTTTAAAGAGCTTGTTGATGGTAAACCGCGTTGGATGGAATTTGCAGAAGAAGCGGTACGCCAAGCTAAAGTAAATCTTGAGGCTATTGATGCACCTGCAGGCACGATGGAAGTTGTACTTGGTAATGGTTGGCCTGGCGTGCTTTTACACGAAGCGGTAGGGCATGGCCTTGAAGGCGACTTTAATCGTAAAGGCGCGTCTGCGTTTAGTGGTAAAGTGGGCCAAAAAGTAGCATCTGAGCTGTGTACTGTGGTTGATGATGGCACCATGGCCGATCGCCGTGGATCACTCAATGTAGATGATGAAGGCACACCAGCCGCTTACAACGTACTCATCGAAAACGGTATTTTAAAAGGCTATATGCAAGATAAGCTAAACGCGCGTTTAATGGGTGTAAATCCTACCGGTAACGCACGACGTGAGTCGTATGCACATTTACCAATGCCTCGCATGACTAATACTTACATGTTAGGTGGTGAGCACAGCCAAGCCGATATTATAAGCTCAGTTAAAAAAGGGGTATTTGCGCCTAATTTTGGCGGCGGACAAGTTGATATCACGTCAGGTAAGTTCGTATTTAGCGCATCAGAAGCGTATTTAATCGAAAATGGTAAAATTACCCAACCAATTAAAGGCGCAACGCTTATTGGTAATGGCCCAGAAGTAATGCAGCAAATATCTATGGTTGGTAACGACTTAGCACTTGATAAAGGTGTTGGTGTTTGTGGTAAAGATGGTCAAAGCGTACCGGTAGGCGTAGGCCAACCAAGCCTTAAAATTGATCAGTTAACGGTCGGTGGTACAGCTTAAATATTACTCAAGCGCGAAGTAAATTCGCGCTTTTTGTTTTAATGAAGGCGGGGTTTATACTTCTCCTTCATCCTCTTTATTTTTTTCAGCTTCTTTATACCATAACGCAAAAAAGCACTCTGTTAATTTATGCTCTATCTCAAGCGCTTTTTCTGTCGGACAAAACAAGGTGAAGCTTGCTTTAAATTCACCTAAATCGGTTGTACCAAAGTGAATTACCGGCTCTGGACCAGATATTTTTGCATCGAGTTTACGCTCAATCATTGAATTATAACGACTTGCTACTTCTTGAAACTCTTCGCAGTAGAGTTTAGCTTGTTCAGTGAGTGTGTCGTGAATAGGATACGGGTTAAAGCTCTCTCGACGAACAATAATAAAATGATGTGTAACAAAGCGTTTTACAAAGTTTAAGTTTTTAATAGAGCTGGTAATCAGCTTATTATTAGGTATGTATATGGTTTTTCTAGAAAATTGATAAGTATGTATATCAATTTCATGCATGGTTGTTTTTATCCAATCCGTTTCAGCTACTTCACCAAAGTAATCACCTACTTGTATCCAATCACCCACTCTAAACGGGCGAGTTGTTACGAGGTAAAAAAAGCCTATCACACACTGAATAAACTCACGCGTTGCAAGCACAATCGCCACAGCAAAAGCAGCAATAGAAAGTGCAAAGTTTTGAATTTCAGTAGACCACACAAATAGCAGCGATATCATCATTACAAAATTAATAAAGTGCTTAATATTGTGTGCGATGTAGCGAATATCTTTTTCTTTTTTTTCTGAGCGATTTTTAGCGAGCTTATCAACAAGTACTTTTAGTACAAATGCAATTGTGATCATCACTAATGAAATAAGAAATGGGTGGGATAATATATCTGTTAGCATGATTTCCAGTTCGATACGAGTTGATTCAGTTGTAGTGGTACAGTGGTTTTTGGTACCGATTAATAAAGAAATGTTATGCTATTTAATAATTTAACCAGACCGATACTTATTCTACATAAAGACCTTTGCTTCGGCAATATTGCGATAACTCAGCTTGGTTTAAAGAGGCCGTTTCCAACACGACTGAAAGTTTATTTACTGATGCCTACTGCTCAGCATTCTTTTCATTACCTGACACCTAATATCCCTTATCAATTTCTTACTTTCGCCAGTTATACAAGATTGATTCAGCAATACCCATATCGATAGATAGTTTGGCTATTGCTATTTTATTTGGTGGCATCATCTTCTGAAAAGTCGATGACTCTCTGCTTTGCGCTGAATAATGTTTTATTGTTACTCCACGGCCTCTATTTAATGGTCAAATATCAAGCGCGACAACTAGTTTGACAGAAAGGGCTTTTATACTGGGATAGAGATACCATATAATTCTTCTAAAAACTCGTTTACTTTCTTTTGATCATTCTCATTAACGATATACTCTTTTTGCTCTTCGTTAAAATCATAGATACCAAAAGATTTTATATAATTACGGCTTAACGAAAAATAATTTGAACCGTATGGTTTACTTGTATTTATAATATAAAACCAAAATAGATTTGATTGCATTATTTTTTGAGCCAATAACATAGAATTTCTATCTTCACTTATCAATGACATGCCATTATGGAATAAAAGTAATTCTTCATTTGTTAAAACAAAATTTGGTATTATCGGTGTTATATGTGGGAAAAATAATTTATATTTTCTTTTTTCTAAACCTTGAGTTCTACCGTAGGCGTACCATTCAGGGTAATTTCCTTTTCCTTTATCTCTTGACAATAAATCCTTTTTATGACGTTTAAGGTATGTGTATGCAGCACTATATTGTTTTTTGAATTCAATTTCAGGAATTATAGAAATACCTTTTTCAGTATAAACATATGGAAAAATAATTTTATTTTTTATCCTATCTATATTGTTTGATCTTATAAATTTATTTGGGTTTATAATATCAACACATACTGATTTCTCTACCCTCTCACCATCAGATAAATAGTAATATTCCTCATCTTCATCGATATAATCAATTATAAATACATTATTTTTTAATGTTGCTATGCCGCAGCTTGAATTGAAAACTTTATAGAAGGGAGTTCCTATCGATTCAATTTTATTGATAATTTTATATGACTGAAAATACCATCCGTTATGATCATTTAGCTTCTGATACGTCATATTTTTCAGACTTTTCAGACTAAGTTTATCTATGGAGGTCACTTTTTTATAAGAGATATTATCTGTTGGGTTATTTTGAATTAAACATATACAAGTGTAAGTGGAGCGAGAATCAAAAACTTGAAGGCCTCCAAAATCTAGAATATTCATATGAAATTTATTGCGGCTGAAATAAGCTCTCAATGCTCTTCCGTTTAAACTTTTAAAGAAAGAGTTCATAGTTATATAACCTAGGTACCCACATTCCTTTAAAAGGCTTAGACCTATTTCAAAAAACGGAATATATAAGTCAGGGTGTCCCGTTGAAGATACTTCCCATTTATTTAACAGGGTCTTGGATACTACATCTAAGTTTCTTGAACAAACGTAAGGTGGATTACCAACTATTGCTGAAAAACCGCTAAAGTTATTTACTACAGAATTAAAATCAAAATTTAATGAGTTTCCTACATATAAATTAAAATTAAACTCCTCTTCATCTTCTCCTCCAATAATGGCTTGTAAGGATAATAATATTTGAGAGCGTAAAATAGAATAGTCCATCAAGTCAATCCCAAAGATAAGCGTTTCAAAAATTTCTTTATATGAAATGTTTAAGTTTTCTTTAAGAGTTTTTGCTGATGTGTATAAGAATCCGCCACAACCGCAAGCTATATCACATACACTTGGTTTATCATCTAACGTTTGAGATAGCACACTGGTAACTATAAACTCTCTAATTTTTATAGGTGTGTATATCGCGCCCGTAACGACTTTTTCTTCAGGAGAAATGACAAATTCAAATGCTGTAATTAAATCTTCTATTGTTAATATTTGATGTTTATGATTAAATTCTATAAGTTGTTGAAAGTCAGAATCATTTGTATTAATACACAAAGAACTAATTAATTTGTTTCGCGTAACCTCAACGTTATTAGCCATCAAGAATGACGAAACAATTAGTCTATTGGTTTCTAGGGTGCCGCAGGAGTACGACTTTAAAAAATTAAATATATCTTTCTTCATTTAAACAGCCATTGGAAATACATTTTTCATCGTATAATCTTCATTAGTACAGCCTTCACTGAAAGCCTTAAAATAAGGAATAAACATTCGCTCTTTTGCTCTTTTAACAATATCTTGATAATCAGGCTTAGCAAATAGCTTATCAAAAAATGGATAATCTCTAGTACTACAGAAATTCCTTAAAATAAAATGTATACCTAAAATAACGTCCATTGGAGGGTGCGGTAATCTAGGTGCACCAATGAATACAGCCCCTATTATATCTTTTCCCTCTAAATTATTTCCCCCCGGTTGAAAATGATATAGAGGATGATCGTATCTTGGATATCCTGAATTAGGCTTACGTATGTCTCTATCAAGATGCCAAGCGTTATGATGTTCTCCTTTACCATTAATACCTTTAACTCCTATTTGAAAGTTATATGTATCAAGAATCCTATCTTTCACTTCTACATCTATAGATAAATCAAACTCACTTTTAGATTCAAAAAGAATTGTAATTGATTGAAGATCGCATGGAATTGTTCCTGCTATCCTTTTCTTTAGAATAAGTTCTATTCCATTTGCTTCAATTGATAAAATATTTCCTTTAGCGCCATTTAATTTTCCTTGAGCAACACTTAAGATACTATCCAAGTTTTTAAAAATTTTATCTGGATCATGTTTCTTAACCAATTTTGCAAATTGTGCGAGATCATTTCCATATCGAATTCTATTCCATTCCATTTGACTAACTCCCTCTAGCGATTTCTTTATAACGAGATTTTTCAATATCTGTTAATTCATCATTTAAGTCATAATCTCTAACTCTTTCATAAGAATAATATTGTGTATCTAGCCAGGGCATTAATGTTAAGTCTGCTTTAATTTCAAAAGCTTCGCTAGGATCTACAGGTAGGAAGCTGCATTGACAGATAGTCCAAAAGTTATCTGTTTTAGTTGTTGGATCACCTTCTACTTTTTGAAGTTTAAGATCAGGGAATTTATCACAAATAATTTTTAATTTTTCTTCAGAGTTAAATCTCCTAAGGTGATTTGACTCTCCAATAGTTTCATTCCACCAGACTTCAACTCCATCAGCCCACCACCTTTGATATGAACCTGAATAAATACCTTTATATTTACACTCTTTAAGTAGAGCGCACAGTTCATACCAGCTTTCTGAGGCCTTACTAATCCCAAGCCGTGCAGAAAGAACGTCTTCCCCGATTAAGACACCTATAGACTTAACAACATTATTAAAAATAAATGTTGAAGCCATATAAACGTTAGATTGATACTTCTTGCTTCTTAAAGTTTCTTTGATACGAGGATCTATGTCTAGCTCTAGCTTCTCTGGGACACTCAATAATTCGGCTAAATCATTATCTTTAGCCTGCAACGTTGAAATTAATTTATAAGACTCAATATGTTCCTTCATTAGAAGTGAATACTTTTCTTTATTTTCCGATAAATTCTCTTTAATTATAAAAAAATCAAAGAGATCATGACTAGTAAAGTCATCATAAAATCCATGGATCTTAGTATCATTTGACAATAAAACTATAGGCAAACATAAAGTAGGATCATCAATAGACAAACTTCTATAATATTGAGCAATTGCAGGTGCATTAACTTCACCACCTCCTTGCATAAGCCTAAAGTCCATTAATATTAAATCAGGCTCAGTATTGTTTACTTCCGTAATAGTGTCTTTAAATGATTCTGGATGGCAGTGAACTGCTTCTAAATCACACTGTGATAAATCATGGATAACTGATTTCGCATCTTGATCTTCTATGTAAACAATTTTATATGCCATGCTCATCTAACTCCTTATCTGTTGCTTTACCAATTTCGATTCGTATACAGGTTGAAAATTCATTTTTCGGTGAAACAACACGTATATTCCCACGATATCCTTTAATAATGTCCTTGGTAATTTTTAATCCTAATCCAGTCCCTAAAATTTCTGTATTTTGGTCTAACTCTGCCAATGAACTTACGCTTGTAGTTGTGTAAAATTCATCAAATATTTTTTCTTCAGCACCAATCTCTATTCCATCGCCATTATCTGAAAACTCTATAAAAATTAAATCCTCTTCTTCACCGCACTCAATGAATATCTTCCCATTTGATTTTGCTCTTTGAATTGCTTTTTTAGAGTTTGTATAAAAATTAAATAATACAGAAGACCATTCAGAAGGATGCATTGATTTTGTATATAGCCAATCTTTACTAAACTTAGGAGGTAATAACTCAATTCCAGATTTCAAGGCATCAGGTCCCATTGAGTCAACAAAACTTTTTAATATTTTCAACATATTTTGAGGGCGAATGTCTCGGATAATATTTTGTGAGACAACGTCATTAAAATAAGAGGTATAATTAGTAAATGATTCGAAGTTAGAGTCTAGTATTGTGAGTCGTCCTAGTGCTACTTTATTTCCTTCTAATTCACTTATAAGGAAAGAAATGTCACTTTTAATATGATCCATATGGTGTTTAATTTCATGGATAAACTGTGAAACGGTTAGACCAACACTACTTAAAACCCGCAACATTGAACGTTCTTTAATAGTCTTTTTTAACTCTGACTTATGTAAAGCATCCAATTCTTCCACGGCCTCTTTAATTGATTGAGTTTTACGTTTTCGTCTTTTCTTATTTCCACCATTTTCGTCTTCAAATTCACTTTCTAATTCTTCGATTGTCTTTGCTATATTCTTAATTCGGACACTTATTTCTTCATAATTTCCTTTTTCATCTTTAAGTTGAGAAGGTGTTTGCTTTATGTTCCTAATAGCTGCTACTTTCAGCACACCAGCAAGTATAGTTCTATGAACAAAGTTTCTTAATTGAATAAATGCTTCATTTTCAATTATTCCTTCTCGACTTGATGTCTCATTAAAAAAGTTATCAGGGTCTTTAACTTCTACGAAACCAAAGAAATTTATATTTGAATGTTGAGGCAGTATAGTTCTTCTTCTGACTGATCTGTCTAGATCTAACCAATCATTTCCGGGTTCCGCGTATGGAAGCACTCTAAATCCATTTCTGTATAACTTTATTCCTCCCTCCCGCCCAGCAAGCTTTCGTATACTTGAAGCATGAATTTTAGAAATTAAGTCTGAATCATAGATGTAATAAAATGCTTTAAATCTTACATTTCTCAGCTCACTGAATGGAATAGTGGAGTCATCAGGATCATTTCCTATCTCACCTATTTCATTAATATTCAACTTTTTACTATCCACCGTATAAATACCAATTCCACTACTATCAATCTGTCCATGAATTTCTGCAACAGCATGGTCATAAATCATTACTGCTTGATCAGCTACAATTTTAGGTTTTTCTTTCCCTTCCTTCTTATAAAATACAGCCCTGAAACCAGGATCAATGTTTTCATTACTATTTTCTTCTATTGTCACAACATCAGCTAGAGAAAAAGGTTGCATGATGTTAGCTACATAGCGATACACTCTTTGAATAGAAGCCTGACTCCATTTATCTCGTAAGCCACTGATAATTAATCTTGTACCGCTTTCTTTAACCTTTTCTGTTATTTCAAGTTCATTTGAAATAGTTAAAAGGTTTGAATCTTTTTTATAATCATCCCAATTTATCTTAAGTTCCAAGGCAAAATCGGAATCAGCGACCTGTGTAATAATTGTTAAATTTAAGCCAAGTCTTTGAACTGAAAAACGGCCAATACCTTTTTGACCAGCTCGTTGCCTTTTGAATTTTCTCGATAAAGGGTTATGAATTTTTGATGTAGAAGATATTCTCATAAACCCGTCAACTAATTCGTCACGAGTCATACCATCGCCATCATCATCAATAATAAGAGTACCGCCTATTGAATCAGAATCTTTAAAAGTCAACGTCACTAATTCTGCATCAGCATCAAAAGAATTTTTAACTAGCTCAGATACTGCTGTTTCCTGCCTCGCAACAAGTTCTTGCCCTAATCTATCAATTACACCTGCATCTATAGAAAATCTTACTTTACCTTCTTCTAATGCAGCAATTTCATGACTAAGCTTTAAAACTAAACCGTGATCCAGCCCATCATTTGCTAAATGAGCTGTCAGTTGAGATTTCAACTCATTAAGTTTAACTAATTTATCTTCCATTTTTATATTTCCAAGCTATATGTAAGTCAAAGCAACATGATTATTATTGTTTATTTAGCCATTCATTTAATGTTGTCCTACTTATACCGAAATGTTCAGCAACTTCAGCTTTTGTTATTTGAGGATCATTTAACATTGCTTTTTTATCTCGATTAGCATCTAATCCAGCTTTAGTTTGTTCCGAAATAAGTCTGCGTTCAAACTGAGCAATTGAACATGAGAGAGGCCAGTTCACCAACAGTCGTTTTTTTATCAATACTTTTATTTTATTTAATTTTATTCTGTAGTGAATATATCTCTCTATAGTAGTAATTTAAAGCTACCATATATTGAGCAAATCAATATTTTTATCTCAATAAGAGCATTTGATGAAATAAGCATCTAGGCGCTTGAAATTTTTTAATAGATATGAATTTAAAAAGGCCAGATGTTAACCTGACCTATGTACATTTCCAGAATAAGAAAAGTGTATAGGTGAAAACTCTACACTAGCCCCTCATCGTTACAAATTCTTCCGAGCCAGTCGGGTGAATTGCAACAACTGCATCAAAATCAGCTTTAGTTGCGCCCATTTTCATGGCAACTGCAAAACCTTGAATCATTTCATCAACCGCAAAACCAATCCCATGTAGACCAACTACTTTTTCGTCTGGGCCGGCACATACAAGTTTCATCTTGCAAGGCTGGCGATGTTTAGTTACCGCTGTGTACATAGCCGTAAAACCAGATTGATAAATTTTAACGTTTTCTTCGCCATACTGAGAAATAGCTTCTTGCTCAGTTAAACCAATAGTACCAATCGGTGGATGACTAAATACAACCGTAGGAACTAAGCTGTAATCCATTTTTAAATCATCTGGGAGTTCTTTATTAAATAAACGCTCAGATAAAGTACGCCCTGCTTTAACTGCTACCGGTGTAAGTTCAATACCGTTTTCGATTATATCGCCTACCGCGTATACATTTTTAGCTGTGGTATTTTGATACTCATCAACTTTTACAAAACCACTGCTGTTTACTTCTACGCCAGCTGCAGCAACGTTAATAGCATTGGTTGTTGGCTCGCGGCCAATAGCCCAAATAACTTGATCAACGTTGTGAGTTTTGCCGTTATCTAAATGAAGCGTTACTGAGCCATCGTCTTCTTTAACTAATTTATGGGGTACAGACTCTGTATGAAGAGTAGGGCCTTCAGCAGCCATAACATCAACAAGCGTATCTACAATGTACGGGTCAAAGTTACGAAGCGGAGAATGCTTACGAACAAATAAATGCGTCTCAGTACCTAAACCATGTAATACACCAGCAAGTTCTACAGCTATATAACCTGCGCCTATTACTGCAACGCGTTTAGGTTGCTCTTTTAATTCAAAAAAGCCATTAGAATCGATACCGTGCTCAGCACCTTCAATATGCGGAATGCTTGGGCGCCCACCTACTGCAATTAATATGTGATCGGCTGTGTAATGCTCGCCGTTTACTTCAACTGTTTTATTATCTACAAATTTAGCAAAGCCTTTAATTACAGTAACGCCATTGCTAGCAAGGCCACTGTCATAACCTTTATGAATTCGGCCTATGTAGGCTTCGCGGCTTTCTACTAACTTGCTCCAATCAAAGCCTTTAACTTCAACATTAAAGCCGTAATCTGGGGCGTATAAATTAATAGCTTCGGCAACCTGAGCACCGTGCCACATTACTTTTTTAGGTACGCAGCCTACGTTTACACACGTGCCGCCCATGTGTTTTGCTTCTATAAGTGCTACTTTAGCGCCACGCATTGCCGCTCTATTTGCAGAGGCAATACCACCACTGCCACCACCGATTGCAATATAATCAAAGTGTTGTGTCATTTTATGTCCTTAGGCGTTGAGTTTTATGCGCATTAGCATAACATTAAGTTTTAAAAATAAAGAGTGTTTAGGTGACCTATGTTTAGTAAAAAAACATTCGAATTTCTTGCTCAGCTTGATCAAAACAATAATAGAGACTGGTTTAACGACCATAAATCACAGTATGAGGAATACGTAAGAGAGCCCGCTTTAGATTTCATTAGGCAAATGCAAGCACCACTTGCTGAGGTTTCTAGCCATTTTGTCGCATCAGATAAAAAAGTGGGCGGTAGTTTAATGAGAATCCATAAGGATGCGCGTTTTAGTAAAGATAAAACCCCATATAAAATTAATGTAGGGATTCAATTTCGCCATTTTATGGGAAAAAACGTACACGCCCCGGGTTTTTATTTTCACTTAGCAAATGACGAATGTTTTATAGGTGCTGGTATTTGGCGACCAGAATCAAAGGCGCTTAACGCAATTAGAACCTGCATAGATGAAAACCCAAATAGCTATAAAAAAGCAATTTATAATGAGCAATTTAAATCTATTTTTGAAATGTCAGGAGAGTCGCTAAAACGCCCACCAAGAGGTTTTGAAAAAGAGCACCCATTAATAAATGAGCTCAAGCGAAAAGACTTTATAGCCATTAGCCCGCTGACTCAAAAGCAAGTATGTAGCAATAATTTAGTTGATACGGTACTAGAGCATTATAAAGTGGCTGACTCATTAATGGGTTATTTGTGTTTTGCTCTGGAGCAACCCTATTAAAATTACACAACTTAAAAGCAGTTGAGTTGTTTTTTTACTTTTAGACCCAATTTAAAACCTAATGCATTAACGCAAAGAGAGTATTTATGAGCAACCCACTAATTGGCCTTGAAGGCTTACCACCATTTTCAAAAATAAAGCCTGAGTATGTAGTACCCGCACTAAAAGACGGTATTGAGCTTTGTCGTAAAGCCATTGATGACGTGTTAGCTAAAGGTTCGTACACGTGGGATGACTTAGTATTACCCCTTGAAGAAGCTGACGATAAATTATCGCGCATGTTTTCCCCTGTATCGCATTTAAATTCAGTAATGAATAACGACGAATTACGCGAAGCTTACGAGCAGTGCTTACCGTTAATATCTGAATATTCAACATTTGTAGGTCAGCATCAAGGTTTATACAACGCGTATAATACGCTTTATAACAGCGACGAATTTAAAACGCTGACTACAGCACAGCAAAAAACAATTACTAATGCGCTGCGTGATTTTAAATTATCGGGTATTGCTTTAGCGCCAGAACAACAAAAACGCTATGGTGAAATAAGCGCACGTTTATCTGAGCTTGCCTCAAAATTTGGCAACAATGTAATGGATGCGACTTTAGCGTGGCACAAGCATATTACTGATGAGAGCGACTTAGCTGGCTTGCCAGAATCAGCTCTTGCACTTGCAGCCGATACCGCAAAAAGTAAAGAATTAGATGGCTGGTTATTTACACTCGATTTTCCATCATATTTACCAATAATGGCTTATGCAGATAACCGCGAACTACGCAGGGAAACCTACACTGCGTTTTCTACGCGCGCATCAGATCAAGGCCCTAACGCCGGTGAGTTTGATAACTCAGATATTATGAGAGAGGAGCTTGCGCTTCGTCATGAACTTGCACAGTTACTAGGATTCAACAGCTACGCTGAAAAGTCACTCGCGACTAAAATGGCAGAGTCACCAGAACAAGTATTCTCATTTTTAGAAGACCTAGCAGCTAAATCAAAACCACAAGCAGAGCAAGAAGTGGCCGAGCTAAAGGCGTATGCTGAGCAAAAACACGGTATTTCTGAATTAGAAGCATGGGATTTTGGTTACTACAGCGAAAAGCTTAAGCAAGAAAAGTATGCAATTTCAGACGAAGTACTACGTCCTTACTTCCCTGCAAATAAAGTATTAAGTGGATTATTCGAAACCGTTAATCGCTTATTTGGTATTAGCGTAAAAGAAGTTACTGATTTTGATACTTATCATAAAGATGTACGCTTTTTTGAAATTGTAGATAGTAGCAATACGCTTCGTGGACGCTTTTATCTAGATTTATATGCACGCGACCACAAACGTGGTGGTGCGTGGATGGATGACTGTATGGGTCGTAAAGTACGTGCTAACGGCGAACTACAAACTCCAGTGGCTTATTTAGTGTGTAACTTTAATAAGGCGGTTGGCGATAAACCGGCGCTGTTTACTCATGACGAAGTAACTACTTTATTTCATGAGTTTGGTCATGGTATTCACCACATGCTGACACAAGTTGATGCTGCTCCTGTTGCGGGTATTAATGGTGTTGCATGGGATGCGGTAGAGCTTCCTAGTCAGTTTTTAGAAAATTGGTGTTATGACGAAGAAGCCCTGAGCTTTATTTCAGGTCATTATGAAACGGGTGAGCCGTTACCTAAAGAGTTACTTGATAAGTTACTTGCTGCTAAAAACTATAACTCAGGCGTACAAATGCTACGTCAAATTGAGTTTTCGTTATTCGACTTTAAAATCCATAACGATTACAAAGTGGGTGAGCAATGCCAAATTCAAGCAGTACTAAACGATGTACGTAGCCGCACATCAATCGTTAAACCGCCTGAGTTTAACCGTTTTCAAAATGGTTTTAGTCATATTTTTGCCGGCGGTTATAGTGCAGGTTATTACTCATATAAATGGGCTGAAGTACTCTCTGCCGATGCTTATTCTAAATTTGAAGAAGAAGGTATTTTTAACGCCGCAACAGGCCAAGCATTCTTAAAAAACATTTTAGAAAAAGGCGGCAGTGAAGAGCCTATGGAATTATTTAAAAAGTTCCGTGGTCGTGAGCCAAATGTCGACGCGTTACTACGTCATAGCGGTATTGCTGTTTAAAAATTGAATGTTCAGCACAAACCAAATTAAAGCGCCTTAATGGCGCTTTTTTATTATTTTAAAATTATTATCCAATAATTTTTAGTAATTTCATCCTGTCGTACTATGCTTTTAGCACACCTAATAAAATGGACTAAGGCATGGCAAAGTTGGTATTGGCAATTGATGACGACAAGTATGTTCATCATATAATTGAAGAGTCTTTAGCAGGGTTTTGTAAAATAATTCATGCAAAAGATGGCGATGAAGGATTAAGGCTAACCAATAAATACAACCCAGATATTATTTTACTCGATATTGAAATGCCAGGTATGTCAGGTTATGACGTATGTAAAACAATAAAGCAAAGTCAAAATACTCAAGATATTCCCGTTATGTTTCTCTCATCTAAAATAGAGCTGAGCGATCGGGTAAAAGGTTACAGCGTCGGCGCATCCGATTACATTACAAAACCTTTTAACGCAGAAGAGTTAATAGCGCGAATAAAGGTACTTTACGAATATAGGCAAAAATGCGCAAAACTTAAATTGGATATAGCAAAAGCGAATAAAACAGCTGAAATAGCAATGACAGAGTCCGGCGATATGGGGCGTATAATGCGCTACGTTGGGCAAAGTTATCACGTTAATAATTTTCAATCGTTGAGTGAGTATTTTTTAGCATTTTTTGCTCCTTTAAATTTAGATGTCGTGGTTGTGTTTTGGTATCAAAGCAAAGGTATATTTTACAGCCAGCAAAGTGGTGTTTGCCCGTTAGAGCAAGAGCTGCTAGAGCAGCATCGAAATGCCAAACGATTTGTTGATATTGGTAGCAGTACTATTATTAATTATCCCAAAGTATCCCTTTTGATAAAAAATATGCCTGTTGATAACTATGCCTTGTACGGGCGCTACAAAGATCTGTTCCCGCATATATTAGAAGTGACCAACGAGAAGGTTGTTAACATGGAAAGAAGCGAAAGCAGTTATGAACAAGCAGCTCAAATAAGTACAGCCCTTCAAGATATTGTTAAGCAGTTAAATAGTCAAAATGTAGAGCAAAACAAAAGTACTAAAGTATTTATAGAGCAGCTACATGAACTTGACTGCGCTATTAAGCTACAACAAGCACAGGCTAACCCTGCAGATCTCACTTTATATATATCTCAATTGGATCAAACAATGCAGTTATTTGTCTCGGCTAATAGCGATTTAGCCTTTATTAAATATCAGCTTAAACAAGTTGCCGAAAGCCGCAATGAGCTTATATCTAATTTACGTAGTAAAGCGCAAGCAGCAAAGGTTAATACGAATCACCATAGTGATATAGAGCTATTTTAGTGCTTTAAAGTAAAGCGGTTGATATACTGCAGGCGTATTTTATCGTCGGAGTTTATTGTGGTTATTCAGTGTGCTTTTAAAGAGTGTCGCCCTTATTTAAATGAATTAGAAACACGCTTTGGTTTAGTCCAATGGGCGCAAAATTGTAGTGGTTTTAGTTTGCATTACGATGATAAAGGGTTAAGCCTATTTAAAACCGACGAGCCCAAATTGGGTGCAATTAACGTTGATTTTGTAACCGGTGCTGCAGCCCATAGACGCAAGTTTGGCGGTGGTAAAGGCCAAGCCATTGCCAAAGCAGTGGGCTTAAATAAAGGTGCAACGCCTGTTGTACTTGATGCTACCGCAGGTTTAGGGCGAGACGGCTTTGTACTTGCATCTCTTGGATGCAAAGTTATATTACATGAACGTCACCCGGTTGTAGCTGCACTTTTGTACGATGGGTTAAAGCGAGCCTATAGCGATATTGAAATTGGTTTGTGGATGCAAGAAAACATGAGCCTCATATTTGGCTCAAGCCATACTCTACTATCGCAGTGTGAAAGCATGCCCGATGTGGTTTATTTAGATCCTATGTTCCCGCATCGCGAAAAATCAGCATTAGTTAAAAAAGAAATGCGCGTATTTCAAGAGCTAGTTGGTGCAGACAACGACGCTGACGACCTACTTGATTTTGCCTACCCACTCGCCAGTAAGCGTGTAGTAGTAAAGCGCCCCGATTACGCCCCATTTTTAAATGACAAAACCCCAAGTATGCAGATCAAAACCAAAAAGAACCGTTTTGATGTCTATGTAAAGGCGGCAATGGTTTAAACATCAAAAAAAATTGGTGTTATACCCCTAGATCTTATGTCGCTGAAACCATACTTTGCTTGCAGCGACACTTATCGATGAAAGAATTGTTATATTGGGCTAGATCTTAGGATCTAGCCTTTTGAATCTAGGATCTTATTGCACTTTCATGTTAGAATTTGCGCAATTTTTTGGCATAGCAAAGTAGCACAGTAATGATCTTAGATGATATTCGCATTGTTTTAGTTAACACGTCACATTCGGGCAATATTGGTTCGGCGGCTCGCGCCATGAAAACCATGGGTTTATCAAAACTTTATTTAGTTGATCCTGCTTGCGAAATAGACAGCCAGGCAAGTGCATTAGCTGCAGGCGCAACTGATGTTTTAGGCAATGCAGTTATTGTAGGTACCGTTGAAGAAGCTATCGCTGACTGCACATTAACGATTGGCACAAGTGCGCGTTCTCGTACGCTTTCGTGGCCAATGGTTGAACCACGTGAATGTGGTGAAAAACTCGTTGCTGAAGCGGTAAATGGCCCTGTAGCGCTAGTATTTGGTCGTGAAAACAGCGGCTTAACTAACGAAGAATTACAGCTTTGTAATTACCATGTATGTATTCCTGCTAATCCAGAATACAGCTCGCTTAATTTAGCAATGGCCGTACAAACACTTAGCTACGAAACGCGTATGGCATTTTTAAATCAACAACCTAAAAAGGTTGAAGAAGACGATGCTGTTTACCCAAGCTCAAAGCAAACAGAGCTGTTTTATGATCACCTTGAAGATACACTTTTCAAAACAGGTTTTATCATCAAACAACACCCTGGTTTAGTTATGACTAAATTACGCCGTTTGTTTAACCGAGCTCACCCTGAAGATGCCGAAATGAATATTTTACGCGGTATTCTCACCTCAATTAATAAGGCTATCCCTAAGTAACTTAGGTATAGCTATTAGTTATAAAAACCAATAGGTAAATAACTAGCTAATACTTGACTAAAATACTCAGGTAATTACAATAGCTGTAATACTTGACCAAAGAGGTCAAGTATTGAAAATTTGTTTACTCTACAATTTAAAAGTATGAGTTTCTAAATCAAATTTTTATCAAGTGATAATACTTGACTAATTTACTCTGGTAATTAAAATTTGCACTCTTTTGTGCAGGGGGCGTTATGAAGTTAACATCAAAAGGCAGATATGCCGTTACAGCTATGCTGGATGTTGCACTACACACAGGTGTAGGTCCTGTAGCCCTTGCTGATATTTCACAAAGACAAGAAATTTCTTTGTCTTACCTTGAACAATTATTTGCTCGTTTACGTAAAAATGGCCTAGTAAGTTCTGTTCGTGGACCTGGTGGTGGTTATTTACTAGGACGTGAAGCGAGCGTTATCTCTGTTGGCGATATTATTAGCGCCGTAGACGAATCGGTCGATGCAACACGTTGCCAAGGTGCCGATACCGGCTGTCAGAGTGGTATGCGCTGTTTAACACATAATTTGTGGTCAGACTTAAGCGCACGCATAGAAGAATTTTTGAATAATATTACCCTTGCTGAATTGGTGGAAAAATCAGATGTGAAAGAAATAGCATCGCGCCAAGATAACAGTATCAATAATGCAATTAAGCAGTTGGAAAACATTCAAGTAAGCTGTCAACTTTAAGGTTGACCTGCAGCGGAGAGAGAAATGAAGTTACCGATTTATTTAGATTACGCAGCGACCACGCCTGTTGATGAACGTGTTGCTAAAGAAATGATGCAGTGCCTGACAATGGACGGTAAGTTTGGTAATCCTGCGTCACGCTCACATCGTTTTGGTTGGCAAGCAGAGGAAGCTGTTGACCAAGCGCGTACAGATATTGCTGATTTAATTAATGCAGACCCACGTGAAATTGTTTTCACATCGGGTGCAACAGAATCAAATAACCTTGCTATTAAAGGTGCAGCACAGTTTTACAAGAAAAAAGGTAAGCACGTTATTACCGCTAAAACTGAGCATAAAGCTGTAATCGACACATGTCGTGAGCTTGAGCGCCAAGGTTTTGAAGTAACTTACATGGACGTTGAAGAAAACGGCCTACTTGATTTACAAAAACTTGCCGACACAATGCGTGACGACACAGTACTTGTAAGCATCATGCACGTTAATAACGAGCTAGGTGTGATTCAAGATATCGCGACTATTGGCGAAATGTGTCGCGAACGTAAAATTATGTTCCACGTAGATGCAGCGCAAAGCGCGGGCAAAGTATTAATCGACGTGCAACAGCTTAAAGTTGATTTTATGTCGTTCTCTGCACATAAAGTGTATGGCCCTAAAGGTGTTGGTGCACTTTACGTTCGTCGTAAACCACGTGCTCGCCTTGAAGCGCAAATGCACGGTGGCGGACATGAACGCGGTATGCGCTCTGGTACACTAGCAACTCACCAATTAGTGGGTATGGGTACTGCGTTTAAAATTGCTAAGCAAGATTTCGAAAAAGATCACGCACACATCAGCGCCTTACGTAATCGTTTAATCGACGGCATTATGGCTGATATGGACGAAGTATACTTTAACGGCACACAAGACCAATCAGTACCGGGTATTGTAAACATCAGCTTTAACTTTGTTGAAGGTGAGTCGTTACTTATGGCAGTAAAAGACATTGCAGTATCGTCAGGTTCAGCCTGTACATCTGCAAGCTTAGAGCCTTCTTATGTATTACGTGCACTTGGCCGTAACGACGAATTAGCACATAGCTCAATTCGTTTTAGTATTGGTCGCTTTACTACCGAAGAAGAGATTGATTACACCGTCGAATTAATGAAAAACTCTATCGGTCGCCTACGTGAGATGTCTCCACTTTGGGAGATGCATCAAGAAGGTATTGATTTAGATTCAGTTGAATGGGCTCACCACTAATAGTGTGAGCACATACCCTAGCAGGTAATGAGGATAGAATAATGGCTTATAGTGATAAAGTAATCGACCACGTAGAAAACCCACGTAACGTAGGTACTCTAGATAAGAACGATCCGTCAGTGGCAACGGGTATGGTAGGCGCACCAGCATGTGGTGACGTAATGAAACTGCAAATTAAAGTATCTGCCACTGGCGTTATTGAAGATGCAAAATTCAAAACCTACGGTTGTGGTAGCGCAATTGCTTCATCTTCACTTGTAACAGAGTGGGTTAAAGGCAAAACGCTAGACGAAGCAGCGACAATTAAAAACACTGATATCAGTGCAGAGCTTGAGTTGCCACCAGTGAAAATTCACTGTTCAATTTTAGCCGAAGACGCAATTCAAGCAGCAATTGCAGACTACAAAAGCAAACAAGCGAAGTAAGAAGAGAAACTCATGGCAGTGACATTGACAGATGCGGCAGCAAACCGCGTACAATCATTTTTAGCAAACCGCGGTAAAGGTTTAGGCCTGCGCGTTGGCATTAAAACGACGGGCTGTTCAGGTCTTGCTTATGTACTTGAGTTTGTTGACGATTTAAACGAAGACGATGAAACTTTTGCGGCTAAAGGTGTCACATTAATTGTTGACGCTAAAAGCTTAGTTTACATCGATGGCACAGAGCTCGACTACACTAAAGAAGGCTTAAATGAAGGGTTTAAATTTAATAACCCGAATCAAGCAGATGAGTGTGGTTGTGGCGAAAGCTTTACCGTTTAAGCTTTAAATATCTTTGTAGTATAAATAAGCCCTGCCAGGTAATGTAGGGCTTTGTTATTTCTGAATATTATTGGTTGAAGTTATGCGTTACTTTGAATTATTTGCAGTCCCCGTTGATTACAATATTGATTTAGCAACGGTTAACAAGCACTACTTGGAATTACAGCGTACTGTACATCCCGATCGCCACGCGAATGCGAGCAGCCGCGATAAGTTAATGGCTGTGCAAAGCACTGCCGAAATTAACGATGCGCTACAAACGTTAAAGCACCCAGTAAAACGTGCCGAATATATGTTGAGCGAGCTAGGCGTTGATATTCGTGCAGAGCAGCAAACCTTGCAAGATCCAATGTTTTTAATGCAGCAAATGGAACTTCGCGAAGAACTTGAAGAGCTAACATCAGCTAGCGATCCTGATACCGCCATTGCAAATTTTGAAAAACAAATTAAGCAATTAAACGCGCAATACAGTGCACAACTTGCTGAGCAATTAGCGAGTAACGATGAGCAGCAATATCAACTTGCCGCAGATAATATTCGTAAACTGAAGTTTGTTTATAAGTTGCGTGACGAACTAGAGCGCATTGAAGACAGTTTATTTGACGATTAATTACTTGCTGCAAAGCGAGCAACACGAGTTTAAAGAGCATTATGGCATTATTGCAAATTGCTGAGCCGGGGCAGAGCGCGGCACCACACGAACATAAACTAGCTATTGGTATTGACCTTGGTACAACCAATTCATTAGTTGCAACAGTACAAAGTGGCGAAGCCCGCACGTTAACTGATGATCTTGGCGCGGCTATGTTACCGTCGGTTGTTCGTTATCAAGCAGGCGGTATTACTGTTGGCGCAGAAGCTGCACAAGCCGCAACGCAAGACCCTGCTAACACACTTATTTCGGTTAAGCGTTTTTTAGGTAAAACTCAGGCTGAAATAGAGCAAAGTTATGGGCAACTACCGTATGAATTTTGTGAGCACAATGGTGCGCTAGCAATAGAAACTGCGGCAGGTAAAATTAGTCCAATTAAAGCATCAAGCCATATTTTAGCTGCATTAAAAGCACGAGCTGAGCAAAGTTTTGGCAACCAAGAAATTTTAGGGGCTGTAATCACAGTACCAGCGTACTTTGATGACGCACAGCGCCAAAGTACTAAGGATGCCGCAGAGCTTGCTGGTATTAACGTACTACGTTTATTAAATGAGCCAACAGCAGCAGCGGTTGCTTATGGTTTAGATTCAGGTCAAGAAGGTATTATTGCTGTTTACGATTTAGGTGGTGGTACGTTTGATATATCAGTACTTAGATTACACCAAGGTGTGTTTGAAGTAATGGCAACCGGTGGCGACTCTAGCCTCGGCGGCGATGACTTTGATTCGCTCCTTGTTGATTACTTTAAGCAGCAAACAGGTGTGTCAGCATTATCACCTTCAGTTTTACGTTTATTCATCAATAAAGCAAAAGCGTGTAAAGAAGCATTAAGCCAATACGCTAAAGTAAACGTGGGCCTTGAGTTTTACGATCAAAAATACACCGTTGAAGTAACGCGCGAAACGTTTGATGAAATGGCTATGCCACTAATTAAAAAAACGCTGCGCTCGTGTCGTCGTGCTGTAAAAGATGCTGGCATTGAAAATGAAGAAGTGCTGCAAGTTATTATGGTAGGCGGTTCAACCCGTATGCCATTGGTACGTAGCCAAGTACAAAGCTTTTTTGATAAAGAGCCGCTAACTTCAATCGATCCTGATCGTGTTGTAGCCTTAGGTGCGGCGCTTCAAGCCGACGTGTTAATTGGCAATAAGCCCGATTCTGACATGTTATTGCTTGATGTATTACCGTTATCGCTAGGCCTTGAAACTATGGGTGGTTTGGTTGAAAAAATCATTCCGCGTAATACAACGATTCCGGTAGCACGCGCACAAGAATTTACAACGTTTAAAGACGGTCAAACAGCCATGTCATTACATGTGCTGCAAGGTGAGCGTGAGCTTGTTGATGATTGTCGATCGCTTGCTAAGTTTAGCTTAAAAGGTATTCCACCAATGGCGGCAGGCGCTGCGCATATTCGTGTAACCTTTAAAGTTGATGCTGATGGCCTATTAAGTGTTTCGGCTATGGAAAAATCAACAGGTGTACAAGCTGAGATTCAAGTTAAGCCTTCGTTTGGTTTATCTGATGACCAAGTAGCTAACATGCTAAAAGAATCAATGAGCAACGCTAAAGGCGACATGCAAGCGCGTATGCTTAAAGAGCAACAAGTAGAAGCGTTGCGCGTAATAGAAGCGCTTAACGCATCACTTGAAGCCGATGGTGCATTACTTGACGATATGCAACTAGCTAACTTACGCGCTGAAATTGCAGAACTGGTAAAAGTGCGCGAAAATGCACAAGAGCCTGGCGAAATTAAAGCAGCTATCGAAAAAGTCGATAATGCGAGTAGCGACTTTGCATCGCGTAGAATGGATGCATCAATTAAAAAGGCCCTTACAGGGCAGTCAGTAGACAACATTTAAGAGAGATTAGAATGCCACAAATTGTTTTTCTTCCACATCCTGAATTATGTCCTGACGGCGCTGCAATTGAAGCTCCTACAGGTCAAACGGTACTCGACGCTGCGCTTAAAAATGGTATTAGCATTGCGCATGCTTGTGAAAAATCGTGTGCATGTACTACGTGTCACTTAGTGATTCGTGAAGGATTTGATTCACTTGAAGAAAGTGATGAGCTAGAAGACGACATGCTAGATAAAGCATGGGGCTTAGAGCCTGAATCACGCCTTGGTTGCCAAGCAATTATAAGAGATGAAGACCTAGTGGTTGAAATACCTAAGTACAATCTCAATATCGTTAATGAAGAGCACTAGTTTTTAACGATGTATATATTAAAAGCCGCTGTTTGATACAGCGGCTTTTTTGTTTCAAGAAAGCATTTATAAATACGTAGCAGCGACTTTATGTCGCGTTTTTAAATATCAAACGTTTTAAGTTAAATTTTTCTAATCTCAAACTTGAACATCAAAATGATCACGTATTTTTTAGATTATATAAACGCGGGTTAAACCCGCTGCTACGAGTTCAACCCAATCCCTAAAATCTATTTCGGAGGTTTATTTTGAGTAATCTTATTTTCTCAGACTCATTTATTAACGGCGAATTTTATAAAACTGATACGCGCTTTAGCGTTAACGATCCCGCTACCGAAAAAAGTATTGTTGAAGTAAGTGATATTGACGAGCAGGGTGTAAATAGCGCAGTAACCGCAGCTCAAGGGGCTTTTGTTAAGTTAAAAACGACAAATGCCACTGAGCGAAGCGAAACCTTGATGCGCTGGTATGAGCTAGTAATAAAGCACAAGCAAACACTTGCAGAGCTGATGACTAAAGAGCAAGGCAAACCACTCAAAGAATCCCTTGGTGAGATTGATTACGGTGCAGGTTTTGTCAAATGGTTTGCAGAAGAAGCCAAACGTAGTTACGGAGATGTAATTCCGCCAACAGATGACTCGCATCGTTTAACTAGCTTTAAGCAGCCTGTAGGTGTTGTAGCTGGTATAACGCCGTGGAACTTCCCTATTGCTATGGTTACTCGTAAAGTAGCGCCAGCTTACGCTGCGGGCTGTAGCTTTATATTAAAACCTTCTGAGCACACACCACTTTGTGCTATCGCACTTGCTTACTTAGCTGATCAAGCTGGTTTTGTTAAAGGTGCATTTAATGTACTGGTTTCTCAAGATGCCAAAACAGTAGGCAAAATGCTGACTGATTCAGAAGTTGTGCGTAAGTTTACATTTACCGGTTCTACCGGTGTAGGTAAGCAGTTGCTATCGCAATGTGCAGACACAATTAAACGCACCTCGATGGAGCTTGGCGGTAATGCACCTTTTATTATTTTTGATAATGCTGACTTAGATGAAGCTGTTGAAGGGCTAATGGCGGCTAAATTTAGAAACAGTGGGCAGGCATGTGTTGCTGCAAACCGTATTTTTATACAGCGTAATATTCTCGACAAAGTACTGTCAAAAATCACGCCTAAGGTTGTAGCGTTAAAAGTGGCAAATGGTTTTGAAGACGATGTTGATATTGGTCCACTCATTTACCCTAAAGCCAAAGAGAAAGTACAGAAGTTAGTACAAGACGCACTCGATAAAGGCGCGACGTTGATTGGCGATAATAGTGACTTAGGTGGCAGCTTTCAAAATCCATTAATAGTAAACAATGTCACCACAGAAATGGATATTTACCACGAAGAGGTATTTGGTCCAGTATTGACGGTTATTCCTTTTGATGAAGAAAGTGAAGTGCTTGCACTTGCTAACGATGTACCATTTGGCCTAGCAGCCTATTTTTACAGCCAAAATATTAAGCAAATTTACCGAGTTAGTGAAGGGCTTGAATTTGGTATGGTCGGCGTAAATGAAGGTGTTATATCAAACCCAGTAGCGCCATTTGGTGGTGTTAAGCAATCTGGTTTAGGCCGAGAAGGCGGTCATCAAGGGCTTGATGAGTACTTAGAAGAAAAGTACGTATGTATTAAAATATAACGCCCGTTAAGTTTATGAGCGCGAATTTACTTCGCGCTTTTTTATGACGTTAATATGGCAGATATATGAACTTTATCTTTTACTGTTGCTACACAGAGCACTAAATGCTACCTTTGGAGCCATATTTTTTGTTAATAAAACAACATAAAAAAACAAATAAAAAGTAAAAGTATTTCTATAAGTAGAAATAACCCCGTGTGTAAATGCCACCGTATGGTGGCATTTTTTTGTTTGAATAGTCATAGACTGTAATAAGCACATTTTGAATAAAGATATTACTTTATAGGTGCTAACTTATAGGTGTGTAACCAGGTAAGTTATCAAAATCTACCTCATCTAGCTGCTCTGGGTTAGCATATTCGTTGATATAATTTTTATAGACTTCTGACTCAATAAAAATAGCAAAAATATCAGGATCAAGGTGATTATTACTAACCATGTTCCCTAGAATATTCAAACATTCACTTACCGGTTTTGCTTTTTTATAGGGCCTGTCTACGGCAGAGAGTGCTTCAAAAATATCCGTAATAGCCATTAACCTTGCAGGCACCGACATTTGTTCTTTGGTTAAACCTCTTGGGTAACCAGTACCGTCAAGTTTTTCATGATGACCTAATGCATATTCAGCTACATTACTAAGATGTTTAGGGAACGGCAAAATATCTAATATATTTTTAGTTATATCCATATGGCGTTTCATGATTTCGCGCTCACCTTGGGTAAGTGTGCCGCGTCGTATCATGAGGTTTTCTACTTCATCATCAGTCAGTAGAGGTGTTTCTTCGCCGTTTATTTTAAGCGAATACTGTTTTGATATTCTCAGTATATGGGCTTGTTCTTCTTCGCCCAAAAACTCACCGCCAATATTCACCCGCTGTAATAATGCACGGTCGAGGGCTAGTTGTTTAAGCTCAGTTTCAAGCAATCGTTCAAATTGTAAAACCTCAACCGACTTGTTCTGTTTTATTGCTGAAATAATTTGCTGCTGATAAGAGAGTTCTAAATCTCGACTAATTATTTCAAACTTAGCATCAATAAACTCTATGCGATCGAAAATAGTCTCTAACTTGGTCGACTTTTCCATAATATGATCAGGAGTAGCAATTTTCCCACAGTCATGTAGCCATCCCGCAAGACTTAGTTCATGGCGATCCTCTGGGCTCATTATAAAATCTGCTAGTGGACCTTTATCTATTTTATGCACTGCATCAGCAAGCATTAACGTCAGTGCTGGTACCCGCTTACAGTGGCCGCCCGTGTGAGGAGACTTTTCATCTATTGCCATTGCGATAGCTTCGGCAAACGTTGAAAAAAGCACTTCCATATCTTTAACTAAAGTAGAGTTAGTTAGTGAAATAGCGCCTAAAGAGGCAAAAGATCGAATCAGAGTGACGAGCTCTTCACTAAAAGGAATGTTTTTATTTTGCGCATCTTTTACATTTATAAGCTGGATTACACCAATAATGTCATCTTCATGATCTTTTAAAGGAATTGTTAGCATGGACTCAGAACGATAACCCGTGCGAGCATCCATTTTGCGTGCAGCGCTCATATCAAAAGGCAAGGCATCATACACGTCAGGAATATTTATTACTTCCCCTGTATTAACAGAATGCGCAACAATAGCGGTGTCATTTGGTTTGCCATCAATAAAAAGATCTATATTAGGAAAATCAACAGGACCACCTAATGTGCCGCCTAAATAAAGATTCAATGATTTGTTTATTACTGTTTCAAACTTTAGTTGTTTGTTTGAGGTAATAGAGTAAATGCTGCCAGCATCAGAATTTGCTATCGACATTACAACTTGCAGTATTTCATCAAGTAACTTAGACGAGTTTTTTTCGGTTGTTAGTCTAATGCTAATATCGATAAAGTGTTGAAGATTTGTTTTGTCTTTAATGTGCTGTCGCATATGTTTACTACTTTTGAGTATGTTTAAAGGCACCATTCCAATCCTTAGCTAGTGTTTGCAAATCAGTGCCCTTAATACGTTCAATAAAAATGGCATAAATGTTGGGGCTAAATACGGTTGTACTGTGTAGTTCTTTAAATAAGCTAAGTGCTTGTGGCCAGTTTTTATTATAAAAAAGCGTTATGGCCTGCTGCGACTTTTTAACTTCATTTAACTGCTCTTCATCGAGCTTATCTGTAAAGTTTATAGGTTCAAACAACTGTACAGCAGCTGTTTTACCAACAACTTGCACTTTATCTATTAGACGAAATGAAATATGAGGGCATTCCTTCATCGTTTCTTCTGTAACAAGAATAGCTACGCCATAAAATTTGGTCAAGCTTTCTACTCTAGCACCTAAATTAACAGTATCACCAAGAACTGTATAGGCTTTACGGTAAACCGAACCCATATCACCTACATTCATGTCGCCAGTACTTAAACCGATACCTATTTTTATTGCAGGCTGGTTGTTTTCTGCAAATAACTGATTTATTTTCGTTAACCCGTGGATCATAGACATTGCGGCTTCAACACCATGGCGAGCGTGATTTTCATCTTTTAGTGGGGCATTCCAAAATGCCATCACCATATCGCCTACGTACTTATCAATAGTTCCGTGATGATCAAATATGATTTTGGTAATAGCCGTAAGATATTCGTTTAAATATTCACTTAACTGATGAGGGGTCATACTTTCTGATAGTGAAGTGAAACTACGAATGTCGGCAAACAACACAGTCATATTTTTTCGCTCACTTTTTTGAGATAAACTTTTACCTTGCAGTATCATTTGGTTTATACGCTCAGGAGGAACATATTGGTCAAACATAGATTTTATTTTTCGGCTGTGTTTCATTTCAGCGATAGAGCCTACAATGATGTAATAACCGGCTAATATAATGATGAGTAAAAGAGGCATTAATAAAGGTAAACTAATTTTTTGTACTGACCATAAATAAACGTTTGAAAATATAACGACACTTGTGACTATAAGAGACAAAATAATAATAAAACGTGCGCTCTTACCGTGGCTAAAAAACGATAATACGCCACCAGTTAATGCAATGATGAGTAAGCTTGCCCCCAGTGACCAATTAGGTTTAGATGGAAGTAGTTCTGGGTGCATTAATCCTTCAAATATGTTGGCATGTACCTCAACACCAGGGTACTGCAAACCAACCGGTGTTGATCTTAAATCAGCGAGCCCAATTGCCGATGTGCCAATAAACGCTACAGTGCCTTCTAATTCCTCTGAGCCAATTCGCTGAGTCAAAATATCGGTAGCCGAATAATAAGGAAAGCTATGCGCACGGCCTTTGTAAGGAATTAATACTTGCCCATACTCATCAGTTTGAATCCACTTATCTTGAAACTTTATACCTTCGAATAAGGTTATACCATCTAACATATTGGAACGGGTTTCTATGTTTTCAGCAAGGGTATACAGCCGAGCAACTTCAAGTGCTAAAGAAGGGTAGAGTGTATCGCCAACTCGATTTACAAGAGCTGCTTTACGTATAAAACCATCTTCATCGCTATGTGCATTGATAAAACCGGTACCCGTTGTCGCATTTTGTAACTGAGGAATATTTACAATAGCACCAGGAAACTGGTTTATTTGTGAATTAGTATGATCTGCATTTGCCCATACAACACTGCTTTTAGCTGGCAAGTTTTGATTTGTGAGTTGTTCATCAATTAATAAAAAACCAAGAACAGTATCATTTTTAGATAATGCGCTTGCTAGCTTTGAGTCTGCATCGACTTGTTTAGTAATTTCAGCAAAGGGGATGGTGTACTTTTTTGATAAATCAGGAATCTCAGACATAATTTTTGTAACAGGGTTTTCTTCCTGTTCAGAAAAAAATATATCGAATGCAATAACAATAACACCTGCATCGCTAAGCTTTGTAACAAGGTCGGCTAATTTTGAGCGACTCCAAGGAAAGCGTCCTTGTTCTTGCATGCTCTTTTCATCGATATCAATTATTACAACGGTTTCATCGATGCGCCTAGGCGTCTCTGAAAGCGTCAGTAATAACCGAGAGTCGTATATTATGCCTTCTACACGGTTAACTAACTTTGCAAGCGACCCAGTTGAAAATAACTCTATTGATGCAATTAATAATGTAATAACAGCGCCAATAAAAAAGTGCTTTGAGGTAATGGGTTTTAAGAAGCTAATGAGTAACGCTCCTTGATAGACTAAAAATCAAAAACTCGTCCTTCTCGGCCGCATTCTATTTTTACCTGTTGAGCGTACTGCGTGTGTAAATACTTTTCTATAGCGACTAACTGTTCATCGGTTCTTGATGGATCGTGGCTAATAATAATCACATTTTTAATACTCGCTTTTATAGCAAGCTCAGCAACCTGATCTATGGTGCTATGACCCCAACCATGCTTAAGAGGCAAGTCTGCATCTATAAATTGAGCATCGTGAATTAGTAAATCAGCGCCTTCAATAAAATTACTCCATTCGCAAATACTTGTGTTTAGCTTATCTGGTGGGTTTAGCTCATTGTCGGTAACGTAAGCTATCTTTTTTTCATCTGCTTTAATGCAATAAGCAGTACCGCCACCAGGGTGATTCAGTGGAGCAGTAGAAACCAAAAAACCGTTAAGTGTAAATTGCTTTTGAGACGATAAATCAGTATTAAGCGTAATATTGGCAGGTAAATCCTGATAACACACAGGAAAGTACGAACCACTCATTTGCTTTAATATGGCATCTTGGCTTTTTTTTTCATCAACGTTGCCAGCTACAATGGTTATATTGCGGTTGGGCTGGTAGATAGGTTTAAAAAAAGGAAACCCTTGAATATGATCCCAATGATTGTGCGTTAGCAAAATATTGATAGGACTTTGTGTTTCTAGTAAACGTGTACCGAGTTCTACAATACCGGTACCAGAGTCTAAAATAAGATCTTTACCGTTGTTTTGTTCAATGTACACACATGAGGTATTTCCCCCAAAAATGTGTGTATTACTTCCAGCTGAAGGCATCGAGCCTCTAACACCAAAAAATTCAACTTTCATAATTTAAGGCTAAGCTCCATCTGCTTCAAAATTGAATTTAGAAATACTAACATTGTTAGAGTTAGTGTCATTACAGGTGCTACTTACAACAACTTGGGTATCATTTTGCAGGATGATTGAAGTAAACACATGTGTACTGACACATTGGCTTGCTTCATAAAAGCCGGCACCACTGGCTCCAAACGTATTATCCAAAGTACCGTCAGTTAAAATGCGCGCTAACATGCCTTTATTGTTAGCCTTGCCTGCTAAAATAAGTTGATTGCTGCTATCTAGCGCTGCACCACTTAGCTCAGTGTTACCGGTTGAGGCCAAAGTATATTCACCGACACCATTTGCGGCAAAGCTAGTATCAAGCGTACCCGTAACAAGCAACCTAATAACATTGGCTTTATTTGGCGAATCAATAAGGTTTGCTATTAAATATAACTTACCCGTTGTGTCAGTTAAAATCTGCACTATTTTATTGTCGGTATCTGTAGTTTCTTGACCTACATATTTAAAGATTTCAGTACCGTTTGAGCTCAACTTCAATGCGATTAGCTTTGAAGTGCCACTTAATACAGACTTACCACCAATGAAAATATCTGCATTGTCGGTATGTACGCGGTTATAGTACTCAAAAGCTGAGCCTATGATACTTCCGCCAGTGCCAAAGTTAGGCTCAAGGGTGCCTTCTGGAGTCAACATTATAACGATTGGGCTAGGAGTACCACTTGTTACTATTGACCCGACAGTAATAATGTTACCGCTGTTATCAAGTGCAATATCTGTCAGGTTTACCAATTCTGCGCCACTGACAGAGGTTGTGTATACACCGTCTGTTGCAAATGAAGTGTCTAAATTACCAGACTGTTCAACTTTAGCTATAAAGCCCTCTTCACCGTCAGTTTTGCTTTTAGATCCCACAATAAATAAGCTTCCGCTATTGTGTTCAACCAACGCTATATTAGATGCGCTTAAATCTATGGCAATTTCTTTATGGCCACTTTCGCTAAAGCTAGTATCGATATCACCTGCACTCGTAAAGCGTGTTAATACTAACTTAGTAATTGAGTCCGATTTAGCCGTTGATGCAAGAATGTACTTACCGGCATGAGGGTCATTGCTAAGTTGTAAAACGTGCATTGATTGATCGTCAGATTCTGCGCTTATAGTATCAAAAGCAAGATAACCAACGTCTGCAAAGTTGGTAAATAATGTGGCTTGCTCGTCAACTGCAGCAACAAATGGTTTGGTGGTTGAGTCGTCAACAACACCCGATATCCATACAGTATCATTAGCATCTATAGTTGCTGATTTGGCAAATTGTTTTCCATTGATATCTGAAATGATATTAATACCTGATGCACCATAAGTACTATCAAGTGAGCCGTCTGAAGTTAAAATACGGGCAGAAAATAACTTTTCGTTAGCTGAAACACCGGTAGTGCCAGATAACGTAATTCCATTTTTAATTGGCTCGTATTTTACGCCTGTTACGTTCGCGCCACCATTACCTGCACCACCGTTACCATCAATATCGTAAATAGCAGTACCTGCATCACCAAAACTCGTTATAAGAGTACCCGTTTTATCAATAGCCAAAACCACGGCTTCTTTTTCACCACTGTTACGAGTTATGTAACCACCTGCAAAAGCTGTAAATTCGGTGTTTTTAGCGCCGCCAATTGCAAATAATTCGTCATCTTTATTATTCTCAGACAAGTCGAACGATAATGCTGCGCTACCATTAAAGCTTCCATTGTTTTCACCATCAGAAATTAAATAACGAATAAGTACGTCTTTATCACCAGTTGCACTTGTGACACTGCCAACAACCATAAGATCAGAGCTATTAAAGTTTTTAATAGCAAACGCTTCGTCATCTCTACTAGCGCCGCTCACATCGACAATTTTAGGGCTTCCGGCTTCATAAGCGAGCGTAGATATGTCGTATTTTATCCATAAGCTATCGTTGTCGTTACCATTAAATGACTTACCAACAGCCTGAATTTTATTGTCGCTAAATTCAAGGTCATTAATCACGAGGGTGCTTGCTAATGCGGTACAGTGAATACCTGAATTATTATCTCCAGAGTTATTACTTAATACGCCAGCGGTATTCATTTTCAACAAACATGCTTCGGTATTTGTGCCATCAAAACTAGTGTAAGCAACAAAGAGGCTTGTACCATCAGAGATAATAGCAGTTGCTTCTTCATCATTTTCTAAATCTAATACCTTAACGCCATCACTGTTAAATGCTGTATTTATCACACCACTCGTTGTATAGGATGCAATAACAATATCTTTGTCGCTGTTATTACTAAAACCTACAAAGTAAAGGTTATTATTTAGCTCAATACTGTCATTAAATTCACCACTTGAAAAAACACCCGAAAGCTCAAGTTCACCTGTTATAGGGCGACCAAATGTTTCATCTTCAACAGGAACTAGAGGCTCCGCATCATCAGTGACATCAATTATTATATCAATAGTAGTTGTTTCGTTAGGCGTACCATCGTCAGTAATAGCTAGGCTCAATATGTACTGAGGAGTTGTTTCAAAATCAAACGGGCTTTCACCTTTTACAGTTAATAAGCCAGAATCATTATTTATTTCGAATATGGGGGCACCACTGAGCAGGGTGTAACTTAAATTTTGGTTCTCAATGTCTGAGGCACTAACAGTCCCAATAGTGTCACCATCGGTTGCGTTTTCGCTAATATTAAAACCTTGGTTTGACGCAACTGGAGCATCGTTAATAGGAGTAATCGTAATTGATAAACTACCAGTATCTGTAGCGTTATTCCCATCATTTACAGTATAACTGACAACAACAATACCGTTGGTATTTGCAGCCGGTGTGTACTGTAGTTTGTTATCGACAACGGATACTGAACCGCTATCGACTGACGCTGCTGTTATGCTTAGGCTATCACTATCCGCGTCTGTATCATTAACCAGCACATCAATGAGTAGCGGTGCTGCATCTTCATCCATCGTTGCCGTGTCAGCATTTGCAATGGGTTCATCGTTTACAGGTGTAATAGTGATAGTTAACGTTGCTGTACTGGCGCCGCCATTGCTATCGCTTACAGTATAAGTAACTGTTGCTAAGCCGTTGTCGTCGGCTGCCGGTGTATATTGAATTTGATTGCCAACCACTGATACAGAGCCAATATCAGCTGATGCTGTGCTTATGGCAAGGCTGTCGCCATCTTCATCAGAGTCATTGGCTAATACGTTTATCAGTATTGGCGCTGCATCTTCAGCCATAGTTGCTGTGTCAGTATTTGCTATTGGAGCATCGTTTACAGGTGTAATAGTGATAGTTAACGTTGTTGTACTGGCACCACCGCTGCTATCGCTTACAGTATAAGTAACTGTTGCTACGCCGTTGTCGTCGGCTGCCGGTGTATATTGAATTTGATTGCCAACCACTGATACAGAGCCAGTATCTGCCGAGGCAGTACTGATAGTGAGGCTATCACCATCCACGTCAGAGTCATTTGCCAATACGTTTATTAGTATTGGCGCTGCATCTTCATCTATTGTAGCTGAGTCAGCGTTTGCAATTGGAGTATCATTTATTGGTAGTATAGTAATTGTTAAGTTAGTAGTTGCAGTACCGCCGCTTCCATCACTTATTGTGTAGTTAATAATTGCTGTTCCATTTGTATTAGCAACAGGAGTGTATTGAATTTTATTATCAACAACAGATGCAGAACCAATATCTGCGGTAGCAGCTGTTATTTCAAGAATATCGCCATCAATATCGGAGTCGTTAGCTAATACGTTAACTAATACCGCAGGGGCATCTTCGTTCATCGTTGCTGAATCAGCATTTGCAGTAGGGTCATCATTAACGGATGTAACGGTAATAGTCACACTTGCTGTTCTATCGTTTATACCTTCATTACCAACACTATAGCCATCAGTAATAGTGTAAGTTAGTACTATCTCACCTGAAAAGTTTGCTGGTGGGGTAAACTGTATTTTTCCGGCGACAATAGTCGCTTCACCAGCAGTATTTTCTATGTTCGAAATACTAATCGTATCGCCATCTGCATCAATGTCGTTAACTAGCACGTCTAATAAAGATGCAGAGCTGTCTTCGTCTAACGTAAATTGATCGTTATTGGCTTCTGGAAAAGTATTAACGCCGCTTTCACTTAATGTTACTTGAGCTGTAGCAGTTAAGCCTTGCTCATTTGAAATTGAATAAGTAAAGCTATCTACACCAATAAAACCTAAGTCTGGCTGATAGGTAAACGAGCCATCAGCATTTAATGTAAGTTCGCCATTTTGAGTTGTATTAATTGCCGTGGTATTAACCGATAAATCACCAGCCTCAATATTAAAGTCGTTAATTAACAAGCCATTTTGTACTGTTACTTCAAATAGTTTATTTTTGCTAAATTGATAGGCATCATTTTGTGCAACAGGGTTATCGGGTTCGCTGTTTATTACTAAAGTTACTGTGGCTGTAGAGGTTGCACCTAATGAGTCTATAGCTTGGTATTGAAATTGATCAACACCATTAAAATTAGCATCCGGCACATAACTAAAGCTGCCATCAGTTGCTAATAATAGTTGGCCATGTGTGGGTGCCACCATAAACGTTTCATCAACTGAAAAATTGTCATTATTTGGGTCAGTATCGTTACTAAGCACACCATTGGCAGCTGTAACCACAAGTGTTTCATCTTCGCTTAAACTATAGCTATCATTGTTTGTTACAGGGGCTATGTTAGTGTTTGAACTTACAATGGTTACATTTGCAATAGCCTGAGCACCTTGTGCATCAACAACCCTGTACTGAAAGCTGTCTTGGCCTTGCATATTTTGCTCGCCTTGGTATTCAAAGCCACCATTATCAAAAAGGGTTAATTGCCCTCTTGTTGGTTCGCTAACCGGCGTTGTATCAACAGTTAAGTCATCTAAGTCTATATCGCTATCGTTTATAAGTAAGCCTGGCGATAGGACAACTAAGGTTCCATTGTTTGTAACGCTGTAAGTATTATCAAGCGCAATAGGAGCGTCGTTAACAGCTAAAATGGTTATCTCTACAACTGCGGTATCTGTCATACCTAGCTCGTTAGCAACTTGATAGCTAAAGGCATCTTCACCATTAAAGTTTGCAATAGGGATATAAGTAAAATCCCCATTTTCATTTATATTAAGAGTGCCATGCTGCGGTAGAATTAATGCATCTGCATTTACACGTAAATCGCCACTGTATTGATTCGTATCATTTGTTAGTACGTTACCTTGCAGAGTTTGATCTTCACTTATCTGAAACTGATCGGCATTTGCCTCTGGTGCAAATGCAAGCTCTCCACCCACTGGCGCTATGTTTATTATATTAGCAAAACCACTTTCACCACTGCCATCAACACCGGTAATAAGTACTTGATAACTTTTATCTGTAAGTGACTCGGTAATGCTTAATGCAGTATCTTGAATACTTAAAAATTGTTGCCCATTCTCTAATTCATTAATATTAGTAGATGAGACTCCAGCTTGAGTTGCAATATAAACGTTGTAACGATTAAGCTCGGGGTTAGCTTGCCACGAAAGATTAATATTATCTTCGTCTCGTTGTGCTGTAACACCTTCAATTTGATATGGTTGCCAGTTAAAAGTGATTGCATCAGCAAGTACTTGATTATTTAAAGTGTCAGTTATCCATATTTCAAGGCGTATTTCCCCTGGAGTTACGCCATAAAGCGCAGGGCTGAGGCCTATAATTGACTTTTCGTAGCCAACACCACAATCAGAAGAACAAAGTGATATGCTTTTATTAACGCTAGGGAGTACTAAATTAACTTCAGCAATGCCATCAGTATCCGAAGCTTCAAGTAAAAAAGAAACATTACCTTGTACTGTGTCGTTTGTTTGTGAAAAAACAATATCAGCGCGAGTATTTGCTAAACTTGCTCCAACAACACCTCTACTTGAAGTGACAGCACCTAAAACTTTTGTACTCTTGGTTTGATTACTCGCTATAACACCAGCCAAATTTATATAGCTAGTCACCGTTGGCGGTATTACTTCAGCCGTAGGTGATTGTATTGCTTCTTGAGTGGGGCTTTCTTCTGAGCCTCCACAGGCACTTAACAAAAACACCATAGAACCAAGCAAAAATATATTTTTTGCTGTCATTTTAAATACTCCATAATAAAAGCTTTGTATCCAATGTGTTTATGGTTCTAATTTAAAAGAGCCGCTAGCATTTACATCAGGATTATTTATTTCGTTAAGATTAAAGTTGCCAGTAATATTGTCTAAGTCATTCAAAAATATTGCATCAACATCGCCCTCGGCTTTATTGTTACCATGGGATGCAAATGTAACGGCCAGTTCAAGTTCGCTTAAATTTATTAAGCCGCTGTAAGCTGCATACCATTTTCCACCGGCGTCATTAAAACTAATTTCGCCATCAGGCACGGTGCCATTATCAAAATCAACTGCCATAGTCATAGCAAAGTCAGTAACAGCACCCACACTCGAATTTACATTAAAGTTTGATGCCTCATAGTTAAATACACCTTGGCGCTGAGCTATTTGATCGACTAAAGATGCGCTGCTAACAGTTTGAAATTGTTGTTCAGAATATATATCCATAACACCTGTATCTGCTTCAAAAGCATTTACTTCAACTTCAGTTACCGATGCTTGCTCAGTTTCTTCTTCGTTGTCGTCTTTAGGATCAATTGCTACTATATTTTGATCAAATACACGTGCCGCACGTGTCGTTTTAAATACTTCACCAGTGGCTGTAATTTGTGCAAACGAAAATGCCTCGTTATCACCCAAAGAAACCACGTTATTATTTTCTAACGTTAAATCTATTGCGCCATCCCATACCGCTAAAAATACATCGCCTTTAACCAGCTGAACTTCAAAATGCGTTCCGCGTATACCAATAGAGCCTACGGGAGTTTTTACACTATAAGAGCCGCCATTTTTTTTAATTACGCCGGAAATAGATCGCAAACCGCCTTTAAGTAACTCAATAGAAGCAGAGCCTTGTTGGGTATTGTCATTAAATTCGTAGTTAGCAATATTTAATTCTGAGTTTTCTTTTAAGGCAATTAAACCACCATCCAACATCGAAAATTGCGCTTTGCTTTTCTCTCCAGTCGTAATGCGATCTACGCCAAAAACAGTATCTCTGCGCTGCAATTGTCGTTGTTGTTCATTGCTTCCATCAAGCGCGAGTACAGAGCCTCGTGCTAAAATAGTTTTACCTGCAGGGTCGTTTGCTTGTGTATAAAAACTTACACAAAGTAAAGTGGTAATTACAGGGAGTAAATGTTTCATAAATACCTTAAATTAAAATGAGTAAGAAGCGCTTAAATTGATATCTAAACGGTCATATTCGAATAAAGAAATATTACTGGATTTATCTTGATAGTTGGCAGCCAACTGTATGGCTAAATCGCGATTAACTAAGTAGCGAACAGAAGTTGAGAACATAAAGAGGTTATCGGCACGTTCTTGTAAAAATAAAGGGTGATCATCTTTATAATTAATCCATTGGTATCCAGCAAGAGATAACAACTGCCAATGTTGAGCCAACTGAGTATTCACTTGGTAGTACAAGCTCGTAATATTACGGCTATTAAATTCACCTTCAGTAATGTCCGCTTCCTCGCTTTTAGCGTTAATGCTTAAGCTTTGAAACCAATTTTTAGCTGCATAGCTAGCACCTGCATTCATCGCATAAAATGAGTTATCGAGCTTTTCATCAAATCTATTGTTTAAAACACCCGCAGTCAAAGAGCTAAATAAATTAACTTGCATATTTAGCGTAAAATTAGCTCCGACCGTTAAAGCTGATTCAGTACGATAAAGTTCACCGTCAAGCATCAGCGGAGTGGTAGCAACTCGTGCAAACCAACTTATGTCATTTTGTTTATATTGATAGGCGGCATTAATATGCGCATTTATACGATCGTATTGACTGAGTTCTTCAAACTTGTACCACCCAGTATCAATACTTAAAGTGATTAAGCTTTTTTGATCAATAGGGTGAGAGTACTTTCCTCTGTAATTAAGTCGTGCATAGTTGTCCTGCGTACTTTTACTTTCTGGCGATAACAAAAACTCACCAATATTAGGAATTATAATCGTATTTTCTGCAGTCCCTGCGTTTACGTTGCCATCTACGCCAAGGGCAAGCTCAATATTTTGTTTATAAGAGCGTCCAGCCTCTTGTTGCTTAAGTGCAGCAGTTTCTAGCAATGACTGTGCTGAAGACTTTATATTATTAGGTGTGTCAGGTGAGTTAATTAGTATTAAAGCTTGAGTATCGGCAGCAGGTAAATTATTAACTGTTAAATAAGCGCGAACTAAGTATAAGCGAGCTTCATACCATCTAGGATTATTTTCAACCACGCGTTCAAAGGCAAATACAGCTGGCGCCGCATGCCCTGTTTTAAGTGCACTGACCCCTAATAAAAAGTCGTATACGGGTTCGCCTAGGTACTGATATTCGCTATTACTTTTTTGATAAGCCTGAGTGTATTTTTTTTCAGAAACTAATTTTTGAAGCTCAATCAATAGCTTATTGAATTCATCATTGCTTTGAGCCAATGAGTTAAAGCTCATTACAGCTAAACAACTACACAGTAAATTTCCTAAAACCTGTTTAATCATGCTTAATTTTATATCCCAGTAGAAGTTTGATGTTTTGTAAAAAGTGATGCCGACATTAGAAACCTACCACTTTTTGTAGCTAAGTATAGTTAATACAGTCACATTGGTTAATTAATTGTAGATAAGTAACGAGTTATACCAATCCGCGATAATACTTAATCATTTTGCGAGGCTAAACGTGTCGCTACCTGTGTTAAAAAATTCTCATTTACGACTGCATGAATGCAGAAGGTAGAGCAATGCAGGAGCAATTGCCGAGAACAACTAAATAGCAAATTTTTTGCCAAGCTATCAACATGTTTTTCTATCCTCAAAATAGATCACTTAATTAAGCGAATTGATATAAATACTTGTTTATTAAATATTATTACTAATTAGGGCGTGTTGATCTTTGTGGATTGAAATTTTTTATCTAGGGATGATTTAATCGCTGCGTGAGATTTGTAAATTAGTGGGTTTAACTAGAGTATTAATAATTGTGTTGCAAGGTTAATATAGTAAGAGGTTTTAGAATTTATATAATAGGATAATTAATAAGGTATAAATATGAGGCTTTCTAGGAAAAAAGTGGGGCGATTGACGGGGCTTGAACCCGCGACAACCGGAATCACAATCCGGGGCTCTACCAACTGAGCTACAACCGCCACTACACACACCTTGTTTGGTGTGGCGCGCATAATACATAAAATAATAATTGTTGTGAAGCCCAAAAGTGAAATAAATTAAAATAATTTAAATCAGGCAAATATAATTAGTATTTAGTCGTTAATATTTTTTCAAGGTAGGCTATGTTTTATCGCATAAATACCTCTAAAAAATCGAATATACTTGCATTTAATAGTATTAATTCATTATTTCATGAGAATAAATTGTAAATTAATGTATAATAATGCCCGAAAACGCTTAATAAAAAACATTTGGAGTAAATATGGATTCAGTACTTAATTGGCTTAACGATAACTCAGGCCTAATTTTACACTACGGTATACAAGCAGTTGTTGCGCTTGTTATCTTTTTACTTGGTAGTCGTGTTGCTAAGTTTTGTTCTAACTTAACTGAAAAAGGTTTTGCTAAAAAGAAAGTAGATAAAGCTGTCGGTTCATTTGTTTCAAGTATTGTGTACACACTTGTATTTGCTGTAACTATTTTAATGGCACTTTCGCAAATTGGCATTGAAACAACTTCGTTCATTGCTATTTTAGGTGCTGCCGGTTTAGCTGTTGGTTTAGCATTGCAAGGTTCATTATCTAACTTCGCATCAGGCGTACTAATTATTTTACTTCGTCCATTTAAGTCTGGTGACTTTGTTGAAGCAGGTAATAAAATGGGTACGGTTAAAAAAATCGAAATATTCTCAACTGAACTACGTACTCCAGATAATAAAGTAATTATCGTGCCAAACTCTCAAATAATGTCTGGTGCTATTACTAACTTCTCACGAGAGTCTACTCGTCGTATCGATTTAGTTATTGGTGTTGGCTACGATGCTGATTTACGTCACGCAAAAGAAGTATTAAAATCTGTATTAGATGCAGAAACACGCATACTTAAAGATCCAGCTTACAATGTATCTGTAAATGAGTTAGGCGATTCAAGTGTTAACTTTATTGTTCGTCCTTGGGTTAACGCTGCTGATTATTGGCCTACTTACTGGTCATTAATGGAAAATATTAAAATCGCATTAGATGATGCAGATATTACTATCCCATTTCCACAAATGGATGTTCACTTTCACAAGCAAGACTAATTTTAAATAGTTATTTAATTAAAGTTATCTTTAATTGTTATAGTGCTAAAGAGCTATTAAACATAAAATTTTCATGCGGTATTTGCTGCATGAAAATTTTTTACATTATTACTTAGCTGTTTAGCTTGCTCTAACAAGTAATGCTTTAATAAAATAGATGTACATTTATACAAAGGTTATTTTTTAATGAAATTAAAGCTTTTATCAGTTTTAGTTGCGGCTTCTGCTGCAACAAACGCATTTGCTGCAGACGCAGAACAAAGAACATGGGAAGTTACCAGTGAATTAGGTGCTATTGTCACAAGTGGTAATACAGAAACGACCACACTTAAAGGTGGCATTAAAGTTCAGCACAACCTTGAACACTGGAACAACGAATACAAGCTAGACGGCATCTACAAAGAAGATGAAGTTGAAGATGCTAATGGTGACAAAAACAAGCAGCGCACTAACGAGAAGTATTCAATTTCTGCACAAGGTAATTACAAATTAAATGAAGATCATTCTCATTTATTCATTTATGGTTCACACGTTTCAGATTATTTTGGAGCGTATAGAAGTGAGTCAGTAATTTCTGCAGGTTACGGTTTACGTTTATTAAACGAAAAAACTATGTGGCTAAGTGCTGAAATTGGTCCTGGTTATAAATACTTTGAATACCCAGATGACAGCACTGAAGTTGATGACAACGGTAACTCTCTTGCTGGTGAATTTGAAGGCGAAGTAATTGCCTTAGGTAAGCTAGATTACAACTGGCAAATTTCTGAGAATGCACGTTTTACTCAATTAGTTGCTGTTGAGTACGGTGATACAAACACTAAAACCCGTTCTGAAACTGCATTACTTGCAAAAATAAACGGCTCGTTACAAATGAAAGTCGCTTTTAATGTCACTAACAACTCAGATGTTGCTGATGACAAAGAAAGCACTGACACAGAAACGTCATTTACGTTGGTTTACAGTTTTTAACCAATGTAGTTAAGTTAATGACACTAAATTGATAAAAGGGACGAAAGTCCCTTTTTTATTTGCTTAAAATTAAGGTATTATAGCGGCCAATTTTGGTTGTAGACCTAGGGATATACCTACTCGTGAAAGTTTTTACACAATTAATTAGTGCTTTTATTCTACTTTGTAGTTTTAGTGCTTTGGCTTTTACGCCAACAGCGTCTCAAATTGAGCAATTTAAAAAGTTACCGAAAGCTCAGCAAGAAGCTCTCGCAAAACAGTATGGTGTTGATATATCAACGATCACTGGTACAAACCAATCTAATAATCAAAATAATACACAGCAGCAAAGTAGTATTGGTGAGCGTACCGAGCCTGAAAAAGAAGAGCTTACAGATGAAGAGCGCTTTAAACCAAAAATAGACGAACTTAAGCCATATGGCTATGAGTTGTTTGCAGGTGAACCTACTACGTTTATGCCAAGCGAAAATGCCGCAGTACCAGATACATATATTGTGGGCCCTGGCGATCAATTAAAAATAAACTTTTATGGTAAAGAAAGTGACAGTTTTGAAGTTATAGTTGACCGTGAAGGACGTATTAGTATTCCAGATTTAAGCCCTGTAGAAGTGGCCGGTTTAACCTTTTCTGAAATTAAAGAGCTAGTAAAAGTAAAAGTAGAGCAAGAGATTATAGGTGTAAAAGCGTTTGTATCGCTTGATCAGCTTCGTAGCATGCGTATTTTAGTGTTAGGTGAGGCATACAAGCCAGGTAGCTACAGTGTTTCATCATTAACAACTGTTTCGCACGCTTTATTTGTAAGCGGTGGCGTGTCTGAAATTGCTTCACTGCGTAATATAAAAGTGAAGCGCTCGGGTAAAACGGTGGCTAATTTTGACCTTTACGACTTACTTATTAAAGGCGATAGCAGCAACGATATCGTATTAAAACCGGGTGATGTTGTATTTATACCATCAGTTGGCGCTCAAGTAACAGTTGAAGGTGCAGTTAAACGTCCCGCTATTTTTGAACTTAAAAAAGGTGAATCTGCTAAGCAGTTATTAGCAATGGCCGGAGGCCTCAAACCCAATGCATACGCCAAAAGCGCTATTGTAGAGCGCTTTAACTTCGATCGTAAAGAAGTACTCTCAGTCGATTTTTCAAAACCACAAATTGACTATATCCCACAAGATGGCGACCGTATTCGCTTTAATTCAGTTAGCTCGCAATATCAAAATTCAATTAGCTTAATTGGTGCAGTAGCACGTCCGGGTAATTATCAATGGTATCAAGGTAAGCGTATTTCTGATGTTTTAAAATCAGTACGTGGCGACTTGCTTCCACAAGCAGATCTAAGCTACGGCCTAGTTATTCGCGAAATTAATATAAATGGTGACATAGAAGCGCACCAATTTGATGTAGCACAAGCCATTATTAAAAACTCTGAAAACAACCTAGAATTAAAAGCTAATGATAAAATCGTAGTATTTAGCCGTTTCGAAGAAAAAGAGGCTGAAAATTCAGCACTTACTAATATGGCCTTAAGCCAAGAGCAGCAAGAGCAACAGCTTAAGGCTGAGCAATGGCATAAATATCAGCAAAAAGAGTTTGAAAAATACATTGATTTAAAACAAAAGAATGCTGAACTTGAAACTAAATTTGATGGTTATGCTTTATTTAGTCGGCATAATCTTTTAGCACCCATTTTAGCTAAGCTTAAACAACAAGCATCAGTTGATCATGCTGTACAACTTGTTGAAATTGGCGGCAACGTTACGTCCCCTGGGGTTTATCCGTTGATGGTTGGTGGAGATGTACGTGATTTAGTGACTGCTGCAGGTGGGCTGTTAGAGTCAGCCTATCTAAAACAAGCCGAAATCACTCGCATCGTTTCAAGTGACGCCTCTAAGATTGAGCATTTACGCTTAGACCTCGAAAGCGCAATGATAGGTGATTCAAAAAACAATATTACTTTACAAAGCAAAGACAGTATTAACGTATTCGCCATTCCAAATTGGCAAGAAAATGTAAAAGTGGAACTTAAAGGCGAACTAAGGTTTCCGGGCACATACACAATACGCCGCGGCGAAACGCTTACGGAGTTACTCGAACGTGCTGGAGGGTTCTCTGAATTTGCAGAGCAGAAGGCTGCTATTTTTACCCGTGCTTCCATAAAAGAACAAGAACAAAAGCAGCTTGCTCGTTTATCTACAGAATTACGCCGTGATATTGCATCAAAAAGCTTTCAGAACTCTGTAAGCAGTAATTCACTTTCATACGATGAAATGAACAAACTATTAAACGATTTAGCAAGCGTTGAAGCAGTGGGGCGTTTAGTTATCGATTTACCGTTAATTGTCGAAAACAGGCAAAATTTAGTGCTGCAAGATGGCGATACACTTTATGTACCAAGCAAGCGTGATTCAGTCAGCGTAATAGGAGAAGTTAATTACTCTAGCTCTCATTTATATAAAGCAGGCGTAAGTGTTGACGATTATATTGCCCTAAGTGGTGGTCTTAAAGAACGTGCCAATGAAGATAGCATTTATATTATTAAAGCAAATGGCTCGGTTAAAATTCCAAATAAAGGCGGTTGGTTTGCGGTTAATAACTCAGAGCAGTTAGAACCTGGTGATACAATAGTAATACCGATGGATGCAAGCCATATGGATAAGCTAACGCTTTGGAGTACAGCTACGCAGATCCTTTATCAACTTGGTGTGGCAGTTGCTGCTATAGGCAGTCTGTAGTTTTAATAGATAGGCACGAGGAATGAATAGGTACTTGGTTTTAGGTGCGAGGTGCTAGGAAAACATGAAGGCAGAGGCTCTAGTTCCGAGGTACGAGGAAGACCTGGAACCTAAAACTTAAGAGCTCGAAGCGTTTGTTAGTACTTTTATTTACCACAGAGGTAAAGTGAACATAAAAAAGAGCAGTTATTAGCTGTCAGTTTTCAGCAATCTTTTTATTGGTGTAGTGCGCAACACCTCGGTACACTCTGTGGCTCAAAATAATTTAGTAGGCCGGGCTTTATGCCACGCAAAGGTAGCAACGACTTTATGTCGCGTTAAAGTGATTAGGAATACATAGGCACCAGAAAACGCTAAACGAATACCTAGGATCTATTACCTAGAACCCAAACTCCATTGAGAAAAATATGAACAACCCAAGCACACAACAAAGTACAATACCAAGCAACACATATAACCATCACATCGCCGACGACGAAGTTGATATACGCGAACTCTTTGCAGTTATTTGGCAAGGTAAGTGGATAATAGCCGCAGTAACTATTTTGTTTGCAATTGCATCTGTTTTTTATGCCATTAATCAACCTAATATTTACAAATCAGAAATATTGCTGGCACCGGCTGAACAAGAAGGTTCAAGTGGATTAGCTGGGTTAGCGGGTCAATTCGGTGGCTTAGCAAGCTTAGCAGGGGTTAATTTAGGCAGTGGTTCAAGTAATAAAGCTCAACTAGCTATTGAGGTATTGAAGTCACGAAAGTTTATTAGTGGTTTTGTTGAAAAACACGAAATACTACCAGACTTAATGGCAGCTAAGTCATGGGATATGCAAGAGAACAAAGTAATCTATGATAATGAGCTATACGATGCTGAAAATAATAAATGGTTGCGAGAAGTACAAGCTCCTTATAAACCTAAGCCATCAATGCAAGAAGCTTATAAAGAGTTTATTGAGGTTATAAGTACCAATACAGATAAAGAAACAGGCATGGTGGAAATCTCAGCAGAGCATGTCTCACCTTATGTCGCTCAGCAATGGGTCGAATGGTTAGTGGCTGATATTAATAAAACAATGAAGTCACGAGACGTAATCGAAGCCAAAAAAAGCACCGACTTCTTAACCAAACAAATTCAGCAAACAAAGGTTGCTGATATTCGCAGTGTTCTTTACAAACTAGTAGAAGAGCAAGCTAAAACAATTATGTTTGCGAATGTACGTGATGAATACGTATTTAAAACGATTGATCCGGCATTAGTACCAGAAGAAAAATTTAAACCGAGCAGAGCACTGATTGTTATTCTGGGAACTTTACTAGGCGGTATCCTAAGTGTCTTATGTTTGCTTATAAAAGAGTTTACCAATAAAAAGAACAAGTGTTGATATGCACTATGTATAAGAATACTTGGATTAAAATACAATGAAACTCGAACTTAGCAACGTAAGCATGATGCTAAATGATTCGGCAAAATTAAAATTAGCACAAATAGTCACACCGTTTTTTAGGGTGTTCTTTGCCTTTATTTTAATACCCATTCATCCTGAAGGGACTCAGGTATTAAATGTATTTATTTTTTCAGAAATGTTATCAGCAATTGCTGTAATGGGAAGAAATACTTTAATAGCGTCAGGTTATAACCATGACTACTTAAGTCGCTACCTAGATGTTTTGCTAATTTTGTTCAGTGTAGTCATTTTATTTTTCGTATTGTCTACAGCAGATCAGCTTTTGCTCATCCCTTCTATAGTGGTAACCACAGTGGGGTTATGGGCACTGAATATATTTTCTTCTTACTGTTTAAGACATCGAAAATATGCTTTTTTGTTCATAACTATTTTCAGTAGTTATGTCATTGCATCACTAAGTATTTATGCAAACGAACTAGTAGCAATCATTTTTTTTGCTGTATATATATTTTCGGAACTGCTACTACCTAGATTCGACACCGTCATAAAAAGCCGCTTTTCTTGTGGAGCATCTTCCATGTTGAGCTTAATAACTCAAAAGATTGATATGCAATTAGCGGTGCTTTTATTTGGTAGTTTGATTTCCGATGAAATATTTAAGCTAAACGCACTATTTATGCCTTTAGCTATATTAGTGAGGATATTTTCGAATACGGCATTAATTACCGGTAAAGAGCACTTTGTAATTGGGCCCAAATATATCTTTGTTTGTAGTTTTATCGGTGTGTTATACACGGCAGCAATCACTACGGTTTTGTCGTTATTTGATGTGAAAGTTTTAAACGATGTCACTTCATTTTTAATCATTTTAGCCAGTGTTGCACTTGCTTTGTTTAATATACCGTTTCGTGAAAAAATAAGTTCGTTTGCTAACGCGGGTAACTTCACGCCACTATTATGGTTATCTATTTTAGGATTTATACCATTTGTTGGTTTAGCAATAATGTACTTTTTTGACGTTCAAATAGGAATGGTTGCCTTCCTATTTACAGCATACTTGATGCCTAGGGTTTTAATGTTTGGCTATGGTTTTTTTTTACACACAGAAAATAAAAGGAAAGTAAGTGATAAGATTTATTGATTTTCTATCTTACAATGCTTCACATGTAAACTTTAACTCTTGTATTTTAAATAATTGCAAAATTGATGATATTCACTTAAGTGCAGAGTCAAAACATATAGAATATGTTAAAGATAAACTCAATAAGCAAATTAAATCAACTTCCTTTGTAAAAGGGCGTGCATGGAAGCTGCTTCGAGATTTTTACTTCTTATGTGAGTTGTTTAAAGTTAAAGGCACCATTAAAAGCAAAGAGCCCCAGTTGGTTATTTTAGGGGCAACAGGCACTCAGTTGTTCATACTTGCGTTCTTTTTGTGCTTGTTTCCAAGTAAAAGGCAAGCAATTAGATTGTTTTTTCATAGTGAATTAGAGTTTTTTGATTCTAAAAAAGGGATCAATAAGTACTTTGCAAAGCTCGCCGTTAAAAGTATGAAGCTTTGTAATATGATTAATACTGCGGTTCTTAGCTCACATATAAAAAAGAATATGGTTGCTGAATCGAATGACTACGAGTCTGTTCATTTAGTTAGACACCCTATGCCGCAATTTACAGAGGCGCTTTTTAAAAAGCTGAGCTCAAATGTAATGGATAAAGCCAATCTACAGCTGGCCGTTATCGGGCTGCTAAGAGGGGATACCAAAAACTTAGATCAAGCTGCTGCTCTACGACAATTAACTAATGTAAATGTTAACTTTTTTGGCCGATTAGGCCCCGATTCTAGCCATATTAAGTTAACTGAGAGCTGTCAAGTTCTTAACGAGCACTATTCAGATGAATGGCTTCGGAACTGTATAAAAGACGTTGATTTTTTATTATTAAGCCCAGCTAAAAACGCATATAGATTTACAGCTTTAGGCACAGTTTCAGATTCAGTGCTGTTTTCGAAGCCGTTAATATGGGAAAAACACGAAGCGATACAAGATTACGAATCGTACCCGTTAGCGTGTGTTTATCATAACGTAGCTGACTTTAATGAAAGTTTAGATAAATTTGAGTTCCCTAACTTTAATGTAGTTAGTAAATGGCTCGAAGAGTGGAATGAACTGTCAAAAGTAGAACTCCAGCAATTTCTAATCAACGGAAGTCGTGTATGAAGTTTGTGAGAAAAATGCTTGGGATGATCAAGGTATTCATATTTAACCTAAAATATCAGAACAGGTTTAAAAATCAGGAGTTTCACTACTCATTTGTATGTGACAACCACAAAGGGCTTACTTTTGGTAAACGCGTTTATATAGGCCCTTATTGTCATTTCGACGCTAAGGGTGAAATTGAACTGCAAGATTTTTGCATTATTGCTCCTCACGTCAAAATATGGAGCTATAACCATGATTTTAAAGATGAAATGGTTCCTTATGGGAAGAAAGATATTTTTAAAAAAGTGGTGGTCGGTAAGGGTAGTTGGATAGGACTAGGTGCCACGATATTACCTGGAACCGTTATTGGTAAAGGGTGTGTGATTGGTGCAGGCTCGATTGTTTCTGGGGTCATTCCAGATTTCTCAATGGTTAGGCCTAACTACAGCCAACATGAACCATTAACAGTAAGTAAAAATGAAAACCTATATAGACGAGAAATATAAATGTTGTATGTTAAATCACTAAAAAACAAAGTAAACTTTTTTTCAAGTTTTCAAAAAGCTAAAAATAACAATGTTTATGTCGGTTATTTAGGTCGTAATAACTATGGTGACGATTTATTATTTGATATTCATGAAAAAATCAATGCAGACCGTTACCTAGCGTGTTTAGACACCTTTAAATTTCAACAGTCGAGCCCACTTAACAACTTAGTTTTAGGCGGCGGCACTATTATTAATGGTGAAATTTATTTAAATGCGCTGAAGAAATTTGGAAAAAGCCCAAGTTATACATTTTGTTCAGGAGTGATCGGCGACAAACTCTCTACTGAGTGGGTTAAAACACTAGAAAATACAAACGTATACACACGCTCTGAAGAAAGCGCAAAGAAGTGCATTAAATCAGGTGTTGACGCTCAGGCACTAGTCGATCCAGGTGCCTTTACCTCGCTGTTGTACCCGGTAAAAAACCAAAAAGCACAAGACCAAGTAACTGTTACTGTGTGTCCGCATGGTAAGCATTCCTCTTTTCAGTACTACCAAAACTTAATTCAGTCTATTCAAAAAATTAGCAACAGCAGCGTTATATTATTTGCTGCTAGTTTTGAAGATCTTCCCTTGTGTAACAAGTTAAGCCAAACAGCTAATTGCAAAGTAGTGGCAGGTTGGAAAGATATTGGTTTATCTAACCAAATCATCGGTACTTCTAATTTAGTTATTTCTACGCGATTACACCCATCGGTGGTGGCTGCTAGTTATGGCGTACCATTCTTTATGATTAGCTATGAGAAAAAACAGCAAGAGTTTTTAAACAGTATTGGTGCAGATAATAAGCTCTATAACGAAAAAGATGATATTACAGGCCTGCTAGAGAAAAGTATTGGTGATAATACATTAATCGCTGGCATGAGCGAGTGGCAAAAAAAATATCCTGATTTTTTAACAAAGTTTAGTAAGTAATAGCCACTTCATCATGAAACTATTTTTCTGTATTAGTAGTGTATTGGTTTTTTCGCTTATAACTTTGTTTGGTTTTAGCGCCCTTTATATTCCAACACTACTAGTATTAATATTGGTATCAATTAACTATAAGTATTTTTGGTTAGTTGTTGCGCCAACTTTAATTATTCAGTCCGGTTTTGAAAAAACGGTATATTATGATCGCGATTTAAGCTTTTATAGCTTATTTGATATTTCGTTGATCCCTGACTTATGGTTAGTCGTATTTACCGTGCGCTCGGCGGCGTATATATTTTCGATGAGCTCTACTGAACTCCCTAAAATTAGTAAAAAAACCGTTTTATTAGTCTGTTACATGTGTTTATCGCTAGTAATAGGCACACTCTGCTTTGTTGACTTTAATCAACAACTTCATACTTTTAATAAAGCTCCGATTAAGTTTACGTTGTTTATACTGATCGGCGGAATTGTTTTTTCTGAAGTTAAAAACAAAAACGCTAGCTGTATTATTGATGGCTTGTTGATTGCTGTTATTTTAGGAGCGCTACTCAGATTAATTATAATTATCGGCAGTGACGTAAAAGATCCTGGAATATATACGTTTACGGGTGTGTTCATCTCTGTTTTTATGTTTTTAAACGCAAGCAAGTTAGATAACAGCTTTCCGAAAAGTAAGATTTTTTGGTTTTGTATTTTAATACTGCATTTAAGCGTATCGAGAACCGAGATTATTCTTTTTGCTTTCGCCTTTGTTTTATTGCTAATAAACCTAAAAGGGCAAGGCAAAAATTATATTTTACAATATTTATTGTTACTTATTTTGGTGCCCGTTAGCTTGGTACTTATTGCTGATTTTATCCCGGGGAACATTGCTAATTATTTCATGCATAAGCTAAGCTTTTTTAGCTCGTATGAAGATGGGGTTGACCTAGGTAACTCAGCTCTAGTTAGGTTGTATACGTTTTTTAACCTGCTGGCAGGAGAGACCAGTAATATATTTAATAACATTACTGGGTATGGTTTTTTAGGTTATATAAATTTTGATGAGTTTTATACCTCGTCAGTATTAAGCGAAGGTGCTTTTTCTGTACAAGAAATAAAAAGCAACCAGTATTATAAGCTCCACTTTTTCCTTAATAATATTATTTTTTATTTTGGAGCTTTGGGGTTTTTTCTTTATAACTATATTTTTTATCAGTTTTATAAATATGAAAACTCAAATATTACCTTAATTATAATTAGTTACGCATACCTTAATGTGTTTTTCAGACCAGAATTAGCTGTTCTATTTCCAATTGTTTTGTATGTATTTTCAATGAAATATAAGAGCTATCAAAAATAAATAATTTATATGGAATAAATATGATCTTACCAGTAATAATGGCAGGTGGCTCTGGCACACGCTTGTGGCCCCTTTCACGTGGCAACTATCCAAAGCAGTTTTTAACACTAGCCGGTGAGCACACCATGCTACAAAGCACGTTACACCGTTTAAATGGTCTAGCGCATAGCCCTGCAATGCTTATTTGTAATGAAGAGCACCGTTTTATTGCTGCAGAGCAAGTACGTCAACTGGGTGTTGAGCACAGTGGTATTTTTTTAGAGCCAGTAGGGCGTAACACGGCTCCGGCTATTGCACTGGCTGCCTTTAAAGCTATTGAGCACGGCGACGACCCTTTACTACTGGTACTGGCTGCTGATCATATAATAAATGACACGGCTGCATTTCAGCACTGCGTGAACCAAGCGGCCGAGCTGGCTAAGCAAGATAAACTCGTTACTTTTGGTATTGTGGGCAATAAACCAGAAACTGGCTATGGCTATATAAAGCGTGGCGAGCAATATCAAACGGGCTACGTAGTCGACAGCTTTGTAGAAAAGCCAGATGCAGACACCGCAGAAAAATACATTGCCAGTGGTGAATATTATTGGAATAGCGGCATGTTTTTATTTAAAGCGAGTCGCTATTTAGATGAGCTAAAAGCATTTCGTCCCGATATTTATGCGGCATGTGAAAAAGCAATGCAAGTACAAAATGATGACATGGATTTTGTGCGCGTAGATACGGCCGCTTTTGAAGCGTGTCCCGATGAGTCAGTTGATTACGCCGTGATGGAGCAAACCAAAGATGCGGTTGTGGTACCAATGGATGCTGGCTGGAGTGATGTAGGGGGATTTGCAGCCCTTTGGGAAGTGTCTAAGCAAGACGAAAACGGTAACGCATTTACAGGCGATGTAAAATCCGTTAATACCAAAAATACGTTAGTGTTTGGCGAAGATAAACTAGTGGCGACGGTCGGCGTTGAAGACCTTGTTATTGTTAACACAAAAGACGCCGTACTGGTTGCACATAAAAATGAATCGCAAAAAGTAAAAGCCATTGTACAGCAGTTAAAAGATGAGCAGCGCACAGAGGCAACGTTACACAGAGAAGTTTACCGCCCATGGGGTAAATACGACTCAGTAGACAGTGGTGAGCGCTTTCAAGTGAAGCGTATTACCGTAAAACCAGGCGCTAAGCTTTCGGTGCAAATGCATCACCACCGTGCAGAGCACTGGATTGTGGTATCAGGTACAGCCAAAGTGCAAATAGACGACACAGAGCAATTTGTGACTGAAAATGAGTCGGTTTACATTCCAATTACTGCCGTTCATGCATTGGAAAACCCAGGTAAAGTTGATTTAGAGCTGATAGAAGTGCAGTCAGGATCTTATTTAGGTGAAGACGACATAGTGCGCTTTGAAGACCGCTATGGTCGAGTGAAATAAGCTAACTAACCAGATAGTCAATATTAGAAGTTAGATGTGAGTAGTCATGCAGTTAGTATTATTTGTGTTTATAAAATGAGACTAACTGCAAACTTATAACGTAACAAGTTAAATAGGTTTTTTATGAATAGCCAGTTAGTTTGCTCTGACGTTATTGCCAACAGTGGCATTGCGTTTGGTACCAGTGGTGCACGTGGGTTGGTCAGTGAGTTTACCTCTGACGTATGTGCCGCTTTTGCCGTAGCATTTATAAAATCAATTGATACAGAGTTTAGTTTTAACACGGTTGCACTGGCAATTGATAACCGCCCAAGCAGTTATGCAATGGCTCAGGCGTGTGCTGCAGGTTTAAAGTTACTTGATTTAAATGTGGTCTATTATGGGGTAATTCCTACCCCAGCACTGGCTTATAAAGCGATGCAAGATAATGTACCCAGCATTATGATCACAGGCAGCCATATTCCCTTTGATAGAAATGGCCTAAAGTTTTATCGTCCCGATGGCGAAATTACAAAAGCCGATGAGCAGGCCATTTTAGCGAATGGCGCGGTACTACCTAGCATCAGTGAACTCTCTAGCAATTGGGACTTTGCTGAATTAACAGTAAATAAAGAGGCTGAAGCCGCGTATATAAGCCGCTATGCCAACTTATTTAGTCAAGATGCACTCGCAGGCAAAAAAGTAGGTATATACGAGCATTCAAGTGCGGGTCGCGATATTTACAAAAAACTATTTGAGCAGCTAGGGGCTGAAGTAACCAGCTTAGAGCGCAGCGACACATTTGTACCTATAGATACCGAAGCTGTTTCGGTTGAAGATCAACAAAAAGCGTTAGCATGGTCAAAACAGCATGGCTTTGATGCTATTTTTTCAACAGATGGCGATGGTGACAGACCTCTCATTGCAGATGAAAATGGTAACTGGCTCAATGGCGATACGCTAGGTTTATTAACCAGCCAAATTTTGGATATAGACGCACTAGCAGTGCCAGTTAGCTGTAATACTGCCATAGAAAAATCGCACAGCTTTAAGCTAGTGGTGCGTACAAAAATAGGCTCACCGTATGTCATTGCTGAATTTTCAGCCTTAAAGGAACAGTTTACCCGTGTGGCCGGTTTTGAAGCGAATGGCGGGTACTTACTAGGGGCTGATATTGATGTAAATGGCAAGGTGTTATCGGCACTGCCAACTCGTGATGCATTACTACCTGCGCTATTAGTATTAGCACACGTAACCAGCATTGCTGAATTAGTGAGTGCCTTACCACAGCGTTTTATGGCGAGCGATCGACTAAAAGAATTTCCAACCGCTAAAAGTAAAGAGCTGCTAAGTAAATTTACGCAAAATATAGAGTTGCTAACACACGCACTTAATTTGCCTGCATATCAAATTGTAGACACAACAGATGGCTTAAGGGTCACACTTGATAATAACGACATAGTGCACATACGCCCGTCGGGGAATGCGCCAGAGCTACGTTGCTACACCGAGGCTGGTTCAGCCGATGAGGTTGCCGCTTTACTTGAAAATACGATTGCCTTTTTGAGCACGTTTAAGTAGCTGGTAAGAGCCTGCAGCATTATAAGGTAAGTAACGACAGATGATTATTCAAATTAAGCGGAGTGTGAGTGAGTAGTTATATTGCAGAAGTAAGTATTATTATGCCAGCGCATAATGTTGCTGGCTTTATTGCGGAGTCAATAACCAGCGTTATAAAACAAACGTTTGAAAGTTGGGAACTGATAATAGTTGATGATTGTTCAACAGATAATACAGTTGATGTAATTAAACCGTTTTTGCAAGATAAGCGGGTAAAGTTACTGCAAAATGAGCATAACTTAGGTGGTGCAGGCTCTCGAAATGAAGCAATAAAAGCCGCACAAGGCAGGTATATTGCGTTTTTAGACTCTGACGATTTATGGACAGCCGGTAAATTAGAGAAGCAGCTTAGTTATATGCAAATGCATAATGTTGGGTTTGCATTTTCGGGTTATTCAATCATTAGCGAGCAAGGTGAGTTAGTAGAAACCTTGCTAGTGCCCGACAAAGTAACATTTAAACAGTTGTTGAAGCATAACTATATTGGCTGTTTAACCGCCATTTATGACACTAAGCCATTTGGTAAAGTATATATGCCTTTGGTTAAAAAAAGACAAGATTTTGCATTATGGCTAGAGTTGCTTAAAAAGTTTGAATATGCAAAAGGCTACCAAGAAAGTTTAGGCTTTTATAGGATCCGCGAAGGTTCGCTTTCTAGAAGTAAATTGGATGCGTTTAAGTATTATTGGCTGGTGTTGCGCAAGGTCGGAAAGCTAAACATTTTGTCGGCAACTTTTAATTTATTATGCTATTTAGTTATTGTTTTTCTAAAGAAAAAACATATAAATATTTATCATAAACTTTTTATTCGGTAGGTAGTTTTGTGATAAAAATTTTATTAACAGGCAGCACTGGTTTTATTGGCTCTAAGTTAAGTTGTGAGCTAAACAACAGAGGCTACGATGTTGTATCTGCTGTTCGTAAAAAAACACAGCAAATGAATGAATCGCACGTTGCTGTGGGTGAGCTGCATGGCAACACTAATTTTTTAGCTGTGTTGTCTGGGGTGCATACCGTGATACACCTTGCGGCTAAGGCGCATATTAAAGAAGACCAGTTAGCTAACTCGGCGGCAGAGTTTGCTAAATGTAATACCGATGCAACGATTACGCTTGCAAAACAAGCAATAAGTAGTGGCGCTAAGCGGTTTATTTTTATTAGCTCAATAGGGGTAAACGGAAGTGATAACACGCAGCCTTTTACCTGCGATGATGCGTCAAATCCGACAGAAGCGTACGCGGTTTCGAAACACCACGCTGAAATAAAGTTACAACAACTTGCCAAAGAAACCGGTTTAGAAGTGGTAATTATTAGACCCCCACTGGTTTATGGTAAAGGCGCACCGGGTAATTTTGGTAAGTTAGTAAAGCTTGCAGAAAAAAACTTACCCTTGCCTTTAGGCGCTATTAATAATCAGCGCAGCTTTGTGGCAGTCGATAATTTGATTGATTTGATCATTACCTGCATAGAGCACCCAAATGCGGCCAATAAAACCTTTTTAGTGAGTGATGATGAGAATATTTCTACCTCTGACCTTTTAAAACAACTTACGTTAGCAGCAGGTAAAAAGCCGTTGCTATTACCTGTGCCAGTCGCTTTTTTGAGGTTTATAGCAGGCTGCGCTGGGAAAAAAGATCATATTGATAAGTTGGCTAATTCATTAACTGTTGATATTGAATTCACTAAAAAAACGCTTAATTGGACGCCCCCTGTAGCTTTAAAAGACGGCCTAAGCCGTTGCTTTAAATAATTTATTGGATTTACTAAATGTTACGTTTTCTTGATTTTTTACTTGCACTGTTTGGCTTGCTATTTACAGCCCCTTTTTTACTGATGTTATATATTATTGGCTTGTTTGATACAGGCTCACCACTTTTTATGCAAGAGCGCGTTGGTCGTAATAAAAAACCGTTTACTTTAGTTAAATTTAGAACAATGAGTGTTGACACTGCGTCGGTTGCTAGCCATTTGGCAAGTACGGCATCGATCACGCCATTTGGGGGCTTTTTACGTAAAACTAAATTAGACGAACTACCGCAGCTTTGGAATGTACTAAAAGGTGAAATGAGCTTAGTTGGCCCTCGTCCAGGGCTGTTCAATCAAGAAGAGCTAACCCAGGCTCGAGATGTTAAGAATGTATTTGCAGTTCGACCAGGCATAACGGGATTAGCGCAAGTTAACGAAATTGACATGTCTACTCCTGAGCTGCTAGCAGAAACAGATGCCAAAATGATCGCCACATTGAATCTCAAGCTCTACTTTACTTATATATTACAAACGGTTACTGGAAGTGGCAGTGGTGATAGAGTTAAGTAGCATTCTGAAAATTACACAAAGTAACTAAATACATAAAGACTATTTAATATTTTGCATATAGTCTTTAATTATAAAGTGCAACAGTCGTTCATTGTGTAGTAAAATTGCAACTAATAGAATGGCAGTATTGCTGCTCGCTTCAGGGAAATATATTGTGTTTTTAAAATTTTTAGTTAACTTGCCTCGCCCTCAGAAAAGAGTCGTATCGCTTTTTGTAGATAGCATTTTTATTATTGTTGCCTTTTGGCTTGCCTTTTTATTAAGGCTCGACAGCACGGCTGTTTTAAAAAATAACCACACATGGATACTACTCGCAGCAGTCCTCCCCCTAAGTTTATTAAGCTTTGTGAAACTAGGGCTGTACAGAGCTGTACTTCGCTATATGAACATGCAGGCTATGTGGGCTATTATCGCAGGTGTTATGCTTTCCACCGTTTACTTAACTGTTCTATCTTTCTTTTTGAGTGCACCAGTCCCACGAACAGTGCCATTTATATACGCTAGTTTTTGTATTCTATTTGTAGGAGGAGCTCGACTGGCTGTCAGGGCTGTTGTAGGGCAAATAACAATGCGTCGTAAAGAAGGAGTTATTATATACGGTGCGGGTTCTGCTGGCCGGCAACTTGCTACTGCGCTAGCTAATGGGCCAGAATACTCACCTGTTGCCTTTATTGATGACGATCCTAAAAAGCATTTATCGTTAATTCAGGGGGTTTGCGTTCATCCGCCTTCTCAAATTTCTGAAATCGCAAAGCAAAAATGCGTTAATAAAATTCTACTTGCACTACCTAGCGTTTCAAGAAGTCGTCGAAAAGAAGTGCTTAATGCAATAGAGAAATTTAAATTACAAGTAATGACCATTCCAGGTATGGCTGACATCGTTTCGGGTACAACCAACCTTAATGAAGTGAAAAATGTAGAAATAGATGACTTATTAGGCAGAGATTCGGTTCAGCCACGTCAAGATTTAATGTCAGCAAATATAGAAAATAAAATAGTAATGGTAACAGGTGCGGGCGGTTCAATCGGCTCTGAGCTTTGTAGGCAAATAATTAAAAACAACCCAACTAAAATAGTGCTTTTTGAGTTGTCTGAGTTTGCTCTATACGCAATAGAAAAAGAGTTATCGGAATACCGCACTACAAACGGTTTAAATATAGAAGTAATACCTATTTTGGGTTCAATACAAAATAAAAAATTAGTTGAATCTACGTTTTCTACTTTTAAAGTCAAAACCGTTTACCATGCAGCGGCGTATAAGCATGTCCCATTAGTAGAGCATAACGTAGTTGAAGGTGTACGAAATAATATCTATGGGACTTACAACGTTGCTACGGCAGCTATAAATGCAAAAGTCGATACTTTTGTTCTCATTTCAACAGACAAAGCGGTGCGCCCAACAAATATTATGGGAACTACAAAACGCATGGCAGAGCTTGTATTGCAAGGGTTGTCTGATATTCAAAGTTCGACACGTTTCACAATGGTACGTTTTGGTAACGTACTGGGTTCTTCTGGTTCTGTTGTACCATTATTTAGAAAGCAAATAAAAGCCGGTGGTCCAATAACATTAACCCATCAAGATATCACACGCTACTTTATGACGATCCCAGAAGCTGCTCAATTGGTTATTCAAGCTGGTGCTATGGGAGTCGGCAGCGATGTGTTTGTACTTGATATGGGTGAACCAGTAAAAATCAAAGATTTAGCAACTAAAATGGTCCACTTATCGGGGCTTGAAGTTAAGCACGAAAAACGGCCAAATGGTGATATAGAAATAAAATGTACAGGTTTGCGCCCTGGCGAAAAGCTTTTTGAAGAGCTACTTATTGGCGACAATGTTATTGGTACCGATCATCCAAGAATTTTAAGTGCGCAAGAAATAAAAATGCCATGGCATGAGCTAGAGCCATTTTTAGGTAAACTCAAAGCAGCATGTGATGACTCAGATCATATTCTAATACGTAAGCTGCTTCTGCAAGCGCCTACTGCATTTGCCCCAACAGATGGCATATGCGACCTTAACTGGCAAGAAAAACAAAGTAGCCAAACTAATGTAACTGCTTTACCCAACGCAAGCGGCTCTTAGAATAGGTTGCGTGAGCAAGCTTCACGCCTACGTGGGTTTTTCATCCTCGGTGTATGTGAGCATGTGGCGCCTTGCTTGCTGGCGCATTAAAAGCGCGGCTTTTACGTATTTATTAAATTGCGTGAGCAAGCTTCACGCCTACGTGAGTTTTTCATCCTCGGTGTAGTGACTATGTAGGCGCCTTGCTTGCTGGGGCATTAAAAACGCAGCTTTTACGTACTTATTAAATTGCGTGAGCAAGCTTCACGCCTACGCAGGTTTTTATATTTTTGGTGCGTCACGTTGTAGGCGCCTTGCTTGCTGGCGCATTAAAAGCGCAGCTTTTACGTATTTATTAAATTGCGTGAGCAAGCTTCACGCCTACGCAGGTTTTTATATTTTTGGTGCGTCACGTTGTAGGCGCCTTGCTTGCTGGCGCATTAAAAGCGCGGCTTTTACGTATTTACTAAATTGCGTGAGCAAGCTTCACGCCTACGTGGGTTTTTCATCCTCGGTGTATGTGACAATGTAAGCGCCTTGCTTGCTGGCGCATTAAAAGCGCAGCTTTTACAAGTAAACGCAATCCCAGTATGGGTATTTGCGTATGTTGTCTACTAACCCTGCGCGTAAAGGGTTTGCAACTATATATCTAGCTTGATTTATTATATCTTCACCATCTCTTACTTTGTGGTCATAGTAATTAGATTGCCATACCTTTCCCTCTGTACCGTTTTGTTTATTAAGCCTATAAGTTGTAATATTTTTAAACTTCCTAATTAGGTTTGATAGGTCAGGATTACTATTTAACTGTAAAAGCCAATGTATATGATCAGGCATAATTACGTAGCAAATAGTACTAAGTGAATTATTTTTAGAAAACAGGGCAAGTTCTTTTGATATCAATCGTGCATTTAAGTAATTAGCTAATAACGGCTTACGACAATAGCAACATAAAGTTATGGAGTAAAAAGCATTAATGGTAGGGCATCTGCCTTTTAAACGTTTATGTGTGTTAGCCATATATTTTTATTCCTTTTTGAGCCCTCATGCGTGAGCAAGCTTCACGCCTACGTGGGTTTTTCATCCTCAGTGTATGTGACGATGTGGCGCCTGCTTGCTGGCGCATTAAAAGCGCGGCTTTTACGTATTTACTAAATTGCGTGAGTAAGCTCCACGCCTACAATTTACCAATCTCTATTTTAACTTCACTACTTAATATCTCTTTGTACTTTGCTGCCAAAGCGTTTTTTGCATCATCATCGCCATGCACAATTTTTATATGGCTTGGCTTTTTATGCATACCTGTTACAAACTTAATTAACCCATTTTGATCGGCATGGGCGCTATAGCCACTAATTGTATGAACTTTGGCGTTTATAGTAATGCGAGCATCGTTTATAAAAACATAGCCATTACGAGGGCCATATTTTTGTATATCGCGCCCTAGAGTACCGCGCCCTTGGTAACCTACAAACAATACATCAGTGGTTTTGTCATTTAAAAATCGCTCAAGATAATTAACTATTCGCCCACCAGTACACATACCGCTTGCCGCTAATATTATGGCTGGCGTTTGCCGCGTACTTAAATAGTTAATAACAGCCAAGTGCTCCTTGTGTGTATCAACCGTAGTTAGGTTTTTAAAATCGAGCGGGTGCCTACCGTTTGCGACCTTACTTTTAGCTTCGCTATCCCACAAGTGTTTAAAGTTTTTGTATTGCTTAGTGAAATTGGCTGCCATGGGGGAGTCGAGTATTACGTGAATGTCTCGCCACTTAGACTTTTTAGATGAGCTATGTATGAGTTGCTCAAGCTCGTATAGCAGCTCTTGTGTGCGGCCAATGCTAAAAGCAGGAACTAAAACAACGCCGTTGTCGGCTACGGCGCGTTCAATAATGTTTTTTAGCGTTTTTGTACGCTCTTTACGGCCTTGATGATTTTTATCACCGTAGGTTGATTCAATAACTAGAGTGTCGGCTTTATAAGGCGCTTTAGGCGAAGGGAGTAGCGGGGTATAGGGCGCGCCTAAATCTCCTGAAAACACAACGCGATGTTTGTTGTTATCATTATTTGTAACGTCAATTTCAACGTAGGCAGAACCTAATATATGCCCAGCACGCTGAAATCTCGCCTTAGCTTTATTGAGCCCTTTGCAAGGTGGTTCAAACCACGTTTTATAATCAACAGCAACTATGCGTTTATTTAATAAGCTTAAGCAGGCAGCTCTAATTTTAGGGTCGCGGGTTACACCTACTTTTAAAGCATCTTCAATTACCAAAGGTAATAAACTGGCCGATGCAATACTTGTAAAAATAGGGCCTTTAAAACCGGCTGCTAACAAGTAAGGAATTCGACCAACATGGTCAATATGGCAATGGGTAACAATAAGCGCAGTAATATGGGTAATATCAAATTCAATTGAAAGATCTGCTTTAGAATCCTCACCCTGAAATAACCCGCAATCAACAAGCACACTTGTTTGCTCGTTAATTACCAGTTCGTGGCACGAACCGGTAACTCCATTAACCGCTCCGTGATGAAGTATTTGCATAGGATATCTAAATTTATTTTTTAAAGTAAAGTTAAAACTAGAGCTAAACAGTGATTTTAGCAAAGTTTGACTACGTTGTTATTGTAGGCGCCTGCTTGCTGGCGCAATAAAGCGCAGCTTTTACATTTAATCTTGCGCGTGAGCAAGCTTCACGCATACGTGGATTTTTACTCATGGGTTTATCTGGTGTTGTAGGCGCCTTGCTTGCTGGCGCATTAAAGCGCAGTTTTTACATTTAATCTTTCGCGTGAGCAAGCTTCACGCCTACGTGAATTTTTACTCATGGTGTGTCACGTCGTAGGCGCCTGCTTGCTGGCGCAATAAAGCGCAGCTTTTACATTTAGTCTTTCGCGTGAGCAAGCTTCACGCCTACGTGGATTTTACTTTGGGTCTATGTGGTGTTGTAGGCGCCTTGCTTGCTGGCGCAATAAAGCGCAGCTTTTGCATTTAATCTTTCGCGTGAGCAAGCTTCACGCCTACGTGGATTTTACTTTGGGTCTATGTGGTGTTGTAGGCGCCTGCTTGCTGGCGCAATAAAGCGCAGCTTTTACATTTAGTCTTTCTCGTGAGCAAGCTTCACGCCTACGTGAATTTTTACTCATGGGTATATCTGGTGTTGTAGGCGCCTTGCTTGCTGGCGCATTAAAAGCACAGCTTTTATATTTAATCTTGCGCGTGAGCAAGCTTCACGCCTACGTGGATTTTACTTTGGGTCTATGTGGTGTTGTAGGCGCCTTGCTTGCTGGCGCAATAAAGCGCAGCTTTTGCATTTAATCTTTCGCGTGAGCAAGCTTCACGCCTACGTGGATTTTACTTTGGGTCTATGTGGTGTTGTAGGCGCCTGCTTGCTGGCGCAATAAAGCGCAGCTTTTACATTTAGTCTTTCTCGTGAGCAAGCTTCACGCCTACGTGAATTTTTACTCATGGGTATATCTGGTGTTGTAGGCGCCTTGCTTGCTGGCGCATTAAAAGCACAGCTTTTATATTTAATCTTGCGCGTGAGCAAGCTTCACGCCTACGTGGATTTTACTTTGGGTCTATGTGGTGTTGTAGGCGCCTTGCTTGCTGGCGCAATAAAGCGCAGTTTTTACATTTAATCTTTCGCGTGAGCAAGCTTCACGCCTACGTGAATTTTCATCCTTGGTGTATGTGACAATGTAGGCGCCTTGCTTGCTGGCGCTTAGGCTAAATCGTTGCCACCTAAATGCATTTAGTTAAGCTTGGTTTAGACTGCATAGGAATCTAAACCAAGCCCACTTTCCGCTGTTAACAAAGTTAGTAAACATTTACGATAAACGCCTATTTACTTAACAGGCTTAAATTGTTTATAATTACGCGTTATTAAATTTAATGTTGTATTTTTTGCAATTATATTGTAGTAAGGATTGCTATGGAAAGTTGGTATTTAGTTACGTGTAAGTCTCGCCAAGAAGAGCGAGCAGCCACCAACTTATTAAACCAAGGGATTGAAGTATTCTACCCCAAGTTAACCATCGAGAAACTGGTTAAAGGTCGACGTACCATTAAACAGTCAGCTCTGTTCCCTAACTACCTATTTGTTTGTCTTGAGTCACAAAACGGTAACTTTTCTGCGGTAAAAAATACGCGCGGGATTAGTGGCTTTGTATCTTATGGGCCAAATTATCAAATTGTACCTACAGAATTAATCGAACAGCTTAAAAGTGAGCGTTTACAAACTACCAGTTCTACAATACCTAAAACGGGTGATGTAGTTAGCGTAAATAACTATTCATTTAATAATATTAAAGCTATTTACAAAGAGCCTGACGGCGATATGCGCAGTATTTTGCTAATTAATCTACTTAATAAACAAGTAGAAATGAGTGTAGATAACAAAGACATAAACCAATACTAGTTATAAAGCGCAACTTAGGCTTTATGCCATATAAAATTAAGTAAGTATCAGTGCGTAGGAACTGCAACCTAGGGGCGGAAGCGTGCCCGAAGGGCTAGACAAGCAAAAAGTTTTGCTTTCAAGCTGGAGCGAGAGGAGCTCTGCGACGAACTGGAACGTGGGGCGTGCCCGAAGGGCTAGACAAGCAAAAAGTTTTGCTTTCAAGCTGGAGCGAGAGGAGCTCTGCGACGAACTGGAACGTGGGGTGTGCCCGAAGGGCTAGACAAGCAAAAAGTTTTGCTTTCAAGCTGGAGCGAGAGGAGCTCTGCGACGAACTGGAACGTGGGGCGTGCCCGAAGGGCTAGACAAGCAAAAAGTTTTGCTTTCAAGCTGGAGCGAGAGGAGCTCTGCGACGAACTGGAACGTGGGGTGTGCCCGAAGGGCTAGACAAGCAAAAAGTTTTGCTTTCAAGCTAGAGCGAGAGGAGCTCTGCGACGAACTGGAACGTGGGGCGTGCCCGAAGGGCTAAACAAGCTCGTAGACGCGCAGCTTGCAGGCAATGGGCGTAGCCCATAATAGTTGTAGCAGCGGCTATATGCCGCGTAAAAGTAAACAATAAAACAAAGCGCGGGGTAAACTCATTACTAGTAGGTTAGGGTATATTTTATTTTTGCTAGCTCATGGCTTTTAACCAATACGTATAAAATGATTCGCGCTTGCGCGTAGTTAGCCCTCATGCTTTAATTACAGTGCTAAAAAAAATAAGTACTCACCAAGGTTGGTGAGTAAGAACAATTTTAAAATAATTTTGGGATTCTACAATGGCGTTAAGCTGTAAATCACTCGTTACCTCACTCGCATTATTATCACTTACAGGTTGTACAATAATTCCGGGTAGCCATTTTGAAGGTGTTTCTCCAGGTGAGCAAACTCAAAACCTTGAGCAAGATCTAGAAAAAGTAAACATTCAAATTATTGACTCATCATTAATAAATGAACAAAAAAAAGCACGTAAGGCTGCAAGGCCTATATCTAGTTTGGCTGGAATAGATACCAAAAATTATCAATACAAACTAGGTGTGGGTGATGTACTAACTATTGGCGTATGGGACCACCCAGAGCTCACAATACCAGCTGCCGTGCAGCGTACAGCTGAGTTTGACGGTTTTAGGGTGCAAGAAGATGGCACTATTACCTACGCATACGCACCTAATATACCTGCAGCAGGGCGCACTGTTAGCCAAGTACGCAATGAGTTAGTAAGCCGTTTAAGCAGAGTAATAGAAGACCCTCAAGTAGATATAAAAATTGTTGGTTTTAGAAGCCAAAAAGCGTACGTGACCGGTGAAGTAAATAAGCCAGGTGTATACCCAGTTACCGAAGTCCCGCTTACATTAATTGACGCATTAAACCAAGCGGGTGGTTTAACAGACGCCGCCGATTGGCGCACAGTAACATTTACTAGAGGCGATAAAACAGAAGTAATAGAGCTTGATGACTTTTATGCCCATGGTGACATTTCACAAAATCGTTTATTACAAAATGGCGACATAGTGCATGTAAACCGCAACGATGCACAAAAAGTATTTGTACTAGGTGATGTAAAACGCGCAGGATCGGTTACGCTTAACCGCTACGGGTTAAACTTAGCACAAGCCTTAAGTGATACTGGAGGCTTAAACGAAAACACAGCCGATGCAAACGGTGTATTTGTATTACGCAAAAGTAACCTTGAGCAAACAGGTATTTTAGCTAATGTTTATCAGTTACACGCTAAAAATATTGCAGCCCTTGTATTAGCAGAGCAATTTGAATTACAACCACACGACATAGTATACGTAACATCAGCACCGCTTGCTCGTTGGAACCGTGTAATAAGCCTATTGTTACCTTCAGTAGCAACAGTTGACAACTTAGACGACATTGGCACTAACTAATAAACGAGGATTAATTTAAATGTTTGATTCTGTATTAGTTGTTTGTGCTGGTAATATATGCCGAAGCCCAACCGCAGAGTATGTTTTAAAGAAAAAGCTAGAGGGTAAAAATATAAAAGTGTCGTCTGCTGGGTTAACTGCTCTTGAAGGTAAAGCCGCTGACGCAACCGCAAAACAAATTGCACAAGCATACGATATAAATATGGATGCTCATCAAGGTCGTCAGCTAACGTCGGCACTGGTTGCGCAAAATAGTGTGATTTTAGTCATGGAAGAGCGGCACTTAAATGATTTACATTCCCGCTACCCTCAAGCGCGAGGTAAAACATTTTTATTAGGTAAATGGATTAATAACGCCGAAATACCAGACCCTTACCGCCAAAGCCAAGAGGCTTTTGAACACGTTTATGCATTAATCGATAGCGCTTGCAGCGCTTGGCAAAAGTATTTATAAGGAATGGCAAAGTAAATGAATTCTAAGCCGATAGCCCCAACTAGTAACCAAAATAAATCAACAGAACAAGAAATAGATCTTTTAGCCTTATTTGGCACGCTACTTGACCGTAAATACTTTATTATTTTATTTACTGGTATATTTGCAATTATAGGTGTAGCCGTGGCCATATTAAGCACGCCTATTTATAAGGCAACAGCATTAATACAAGTTGAAGAAAGTAGCCCATCGGTACCAGGCCTTGACGACATGGCAGGAATGTTTGAAAGCTCAAGTGAAGCGGTAACCGAAATAGAACTTTTAAAATCGCGTAGCGTAATTGGTGAAGCGGTTGATTCACTTAAACTTGATATAATAGCTGAGCCTAAATTATTCCCCATTATAGGCGGTAAATTTTACAGAGGTTTTGCAGCTCAAAAGCCAAACGATATTGCTGAGCCAATGTTTGGCGCAAATAGTTATGCGTGGGGCGGTGAATCTATAAACGTATTTAGGTTTGTAGTACCAGCCGCATTCGAGGGCAAAGAGTTTGAATTAGTTGTAAAACAAAGTAAGCAATATGAGTTAATAAACCCCGATGGCGACGTTGTATTTAATGGTACCGTAGGTAAAGATGAAGTAAATGGGTTTTACCAGTTAACAGTACGAAATTTAAATGCTAGACCAGGTACTATATTTACATTAGTTAAAAATAATCGTTACCGTACGGTGGTTGAATTACAGCAAGAAATTTCAGCTAGCGAAAAAGGCAAAGATTCAGGGATTATAACCCTTGCTTACGAGCATAAAAATGCTGCGCACGTTGAAAAAGTGCTAGATAAAGTGGCTGATATTTACGTACGCCGTAACGTAGAGCGCAACAGCGCAGAGGCTAAAAAGTCGCTCGACTTTTTAGAAGTACAACTACCTGAAGTTAAAAAACAATTAGAAGCCTCAGAGCAGCGCTTTAACGATTATCAAAAACAGCGTAAGTCGGTAAATATAACGCTTGAAACACAAGCTATACTTGAGCAAATTGTCGAACTAGACACAACACTACAAGAACTTGATTTAAAACGCTTAGAATTGAGTCGTAAATTTAAGCGCGAACACCCTGCATACCAAGGCGTAATAAAGCAAATAGAATCAATAGAGGCAGAAAAAGCACAGCTAACTTCTAAAGTTAGTAACTTGCCTGAAACCCAGCAAGAGCTATTACGCTTAACTCGCGACGTAGAAGTTGGTAACGAAATTTACATGCTGCTACTAAGCAAAACCCAAGAGCTTGATATAGTACGAGCGGGCACAGTGGGTAATGTACGTGTGGTGGATGCCGCTGCAGTAGACACAACAGAGCCAGTAAAACCCAAAAAAGCACTAATAGCGGTAGTGGCCACATTACTTGGCGGTATGTTAGCCGTAGCAATTGTGCTAATACAAAAAGCGATGCACCGCGGGGTAGAAGATCCAAGTGAAATAGAAGCCTTAGGTTTAGCTGTATATGCAAGTGTACCGCATTCTGATTTTCAAGATAAACTAAGCGGCTTTGCTGAGCGAGCTCGTAAAAATAAAATAAATAAACCTAAGTCTATACTCGCGTTAGACAACCCAGCCGACCTAGCAATAGAAGCATTGCGAAGCTTACGCACAAGCTTACATTTTGCGATGATAGAATCAAAAAACAACATTATTGCTATATCGGGCCCAAGCCCAAATGTAGGTAAATCGTTTATATCGGTTAACTTAGCAAGTGTGCTCGCCCAAAGTGGTAAAAAAGTACTTATTATTGACGCCGATATGCGCAAAGGCTACTTACAAACACAGTTTGGTTTAAAGTGGGATGACGGCTTAAGTGATTACCTATCAGGCCGATTAAACCTAGAACAAGTGACTAAACCAACCAAGGTTGAAGGCTTAAGTGTTATAACACGAGGTCAAATTCCGCCAAACCCATCCGAGCTGCTAATGCACGAAAACTTTAGCAAGCTAGTTGAAGAAGTAAGTTCAGCTTACGACTTAGTTATTATAGATACACCACCCATACTAGCTGTAACCGACCCAGCTATAGTAAGTGCGCATTGTGGAACAACATTATTAGTAGCACGTTTTGGCCAAAACCATGTGCGTGAAATAGAGCTAACCCGTAACCGCTTTGAGCAAAATGGAACAGATGTTAAAGGCGTTGTATTCAATGGCATAGTTAAAAAAGCCAGTAATGCATACGGCTATTATGGTTATTACAACTACGAATATAAATCAGATAAATAGATAATTATTGGCTGCGGGCTGCGGGCTGCAGGCTGCGGGTTACAGGCTACGGGCCACGAGGCTCGCAGCCCGAGGCCTATATCTCGATGCTCGTATCCCGTAGCTTACAGCTTAAAACTTAATACCCTGGAGAAAAAAATGGAAATCTCACAAGCTAGGATGACCCATCTTAAGCAGTTAGAGGCGGAGTCTATTCACATAATTCGTGAAGTAGCGGCTGAGTTCGACAACCCGGTAATGCTTTATTCAGTAGGTAAAGACTCAGCAGTAATGCTGCACCTAACTATGAAAGCTTTTTTTCCGGCAAAACCACCATTTCCGCTAATGCATGTAGATACCACATGGAAATTTAAAGAAATGATTGAATTTAGAGACCAGATGGCTAAAAAGCTGGGCTTTGATTTAATTATACATAAAAACCAAGAAGGTATTGATGCCGGTATTGGGCCATTTACTCACGGTAGTGCAAAGCATACCGACGTAATGAAAACCCAAGGCCTAAAGCAAGCGCTTAACAAATACAAATTTGACGCAGCCTTTGGTGGTGCACGCCGCGACGAAGAAAAATCACGCGCTAAAGAGCGTGTTTATTCATTCCGCGATAAAAACCACCGTTGGGACCCTAAAAACCAACGCCCAGAGTTATGGAATACTTTTAATGGCAAGGTAAACAAAGGCGAAAGTATTCGTGTATTCCCACTGAGTAACTGGACCGAGCTTGATATTTGGCAATACATTTACTTAGAAAACATCGACATTGTACCACTTTACCTAGCTGCAGAGCGCCCGGTAGTAGAGCGTGACGGTACATTAATTATGGTTGATGACGAACGTATGCCACTTAACGATGGCGAAGTACCCATGCAAAAAATGGTACGTTTTAGAACACTAGGCTGCTACCCACTAACAGGTGCTGTTGAGTCACACGCCACAACATTACCCGAAATAATTCAAGAAATGTTACTAACTAAAACGTCAGAACGCCAAGGGCGTGTAATCGACCACGACTCATCAGGCTCAATGGAAAAAAAGAAAATGGAAGGGTACTTCTAAAGCGCACAGCGCTTCGGGCCTCTAGCTATTTGCTGCGAGCTTAGATATGCAATTATTATCGCAAAGTAAGCAGCCAAAAGTTATAAATAAGGATGCTTATGAGATACGAAAATTTAGAGGTTTGGCAGCGCAGTTTTCGCCTGAGTATAAAAATATATAAAACATTTGAGCAGCTAAAATATTTTGGCCTAAAAGATCAAATGTGTAGAGCCGGCGTTTCTGTTCCTAGCAATATTGCAGAAGGCTTTGAAAGAGAGTCTGATAAAGAAAAGGCTCGCTTTTTAGTTATAGCAAAGGGCTCTTTAGGCGAATTAAAAACACAGTTAATGATTGCAACTGAAATAGCTTATATTTCAAAAGAAGATAGCTTATCAATTATTAATGAATGTGAGTTAATAGGAAAAATGCTAGGTAGCTTAATTAGAACAATTAAAAGCTGCCCGTAGTCCATAACTGTCAATATAAAAAATTTAAGCTCGTAGCACGCAGCCAGTAACTCGTAGCACCAAGCTCGTGGCCAACCGCTCGTCGCTCCCAGCAAAGCAAGGACCTAAAATGACCGAACAAACACAAACTAACCTACTCGAAACCGATATCGAAGGTTACTTAAAACAACACGAAAACAAAGATCTACTGCGCTTTTTAACTTGTGGTAATGTTGATGACGGTAAATCAACATTAATTGGTCGTTTATTACATGACTCAAAACTAATTTTTGAAGATCACATGGCGGCAATCAAAAACGATTCAAAAAAATTCAATACCACAGACGAAGAGTTCGATTTAGCATTATTGGTTGATGGCCTTCAGTCAGAGCGTGAGCAAGGTATTACCATTGACGTAGCTTACCGTTATTTTGCAACAGAAAAGCGTAAGTTTATTATCGCTGACTGCCCAGGGCACGAGCAATACACGCGTAACATGGCAACCGGTGCATCTAACTGTGACCTTGCTATTGTAATGATAGATGCACGTAAGGGCGTACAAACACAAACTAAACGCCACAGCTATATTGCATCACTACTTGGCCTTAAGCACGTGATTGTAGCGATTAATAAAATGGACTTAGTTGATTACAGCCAAGACGTTTACCGCCAAATTAAAGCGGATTACAAAGCGTTTGCTGAGCAGTTAGATATACCCGATATTCGCTTTGTACCAATATCAGCGCTTAAAGGCGATAACGTTGTAGATAAAGGCGAAAACCTAGACTGGTACCCAGGTGCAACACTAATGCAGCTACTTGATACAGTAACGATTAGTGACGATAAAAACCTAGACACCTTTCGCCTACCCGTCCAGTATGTAAACCGCCCTAACTTAGATTTTCGTGGTTTTTGCGGCACCATTGCCAGTGGTATTATTAATGTAGGCGACCAAATAGTGGCTTATCCGTCTGGTAAAACATCGTCAGTAGCGCGTATTGTGACCGCCGATGGTGACCTACCCAGTGCGTTTGCAGGCCAAGCTATTACCTTAACCTTAAAAGATGAGATAGACATCTCCCGTGGCGATGTAATTGTTAAAAGTAGTAGTGATAAAAAGCAGCTACCCACAACAAGCTCAAGCTCAAGCTTTGCAGCTACCCTTGTATGGATGGCCGATGCCGCCATGCAGCCAGGTAAAGAGTACGAGCTAAAAATAGGCACCAAAAACACTTTTGGTAAAATTAGTAACATTAACCACCGTATTGATGTAAATACCCTAGAGCAAATTGAAGCAAGCGAGCTGCAACTTAACGAAATAGCTAACTGTGTAATTGAAACCGCAGCCCCAGTAGTGATAGACCCTTACAAACAAGTAGTAGGTACCGGCTCGTTCATCATCATCGACCGCTTAACCAATGTAACTGTAGGGGCGGGGATGATTACAGCTACAACTGCTGAAACTCAAAACCCAAGCCTTGAAACACGTACTTACACAGAGGCAGAAATTGCATTGAATAAGTATATCAGAGAGCATTATCCTGAGTGGGGATGTACTCGTTTGGAGAGGAGTAAATGTTGTTGACTCAAAATGGAGCTAGTAGTATGAAAACTGTTTTTATTTTTGGCTGTGACAGAAGCGGCACAACAATGCTAGCTGATGCTTTAGGGTGCTCAAAATCTACACTTGTAGCACCTGAAGCTCAGTTTGTTTATAACTTAATGGATTTAGATTTATTAGATATAAAGCTAAATAATGAAGTAATTAATAAGTATATATTGAATGACTTCAGGTATAAGACTTGGGAAATTCACTTAAGAAAATATGATATTGAGCAAGCTTATAATTCATCTGGTTATAAAGGTATTGTTGAATTAATAATACATACATATGCAAATAAAATAGACAGGAGTGCTTTTAATTGCTGGATAGACCACACACCGACAAGTTATCAATATATAGCTAAAATTCTTGATTGGTGGCCTGACTCTAAGTTTATACATATTGTACGAGATGGTAGGGCTGTGTTTAACTCAATTAAAGGCTTAGATTGGGGGCCAAACAATGCATTTTGCGGAGCCAAGTTCTGGTCAGAGATTATGTTTGCGACTTTGAGGGTTGAAAAGCTCTTAAATGAAGTAGTCTTAAGGGTGTATTATGAGGGGTATTTGGAGGATAATGAAGCACAGCTATATAACATATGTGAATTTTTGGAAATCAAATTCGAGAGTTCACTTATTAAAGGGGGGGGGTTAGAAAAGCCAAACTTTACTAAAGGGTATCATAAACTAGTTGGAGAAGGTGTTGATAAATCTCGAGCCCAAGAATGGAGAAATAAATTAACAGAAAAAGAGATTGTGACTTTTAATTCAAACTTTAAAGTCTATTACCTTTTAGAGAAGTTAGGGTATGTAATGGGTGCTAAGGGTGAGGAATGTAATTTTATTAACTCTAATCTTAATATGTTGCATGATAAATTTATTAATTTTCTGAATCGGTTTAAGAAATATCAAAGCGGTCGTTACTAGTGAAAAATATTTTTATATATGGTTATTTATTTATCACTATACTATACCCATTATTAACTTTTCTTGCCGTTAAAATCCTGGATCATTTTCCAATTATACACAATATTAATATACCATCTGGGTATTGGAAGTACGTAACTTATATATATACGTTAGCATTTTTAGCTTCTGTGTTAGGGGGATGGGTTAGCTCAAAGGTTAATTTTAGGAGTGGTTCTCGGTTAAATTTCACTCACCCGAGTAGTGTTTTCTTTAAGTGTTTTTTATTAGTTGTACTATTTATATATGCTTTTTTTATATATAAGAACTATTCTGTTTTATCTACAAGTTATATACAGCACCTGATCAGAAATGGCCATGTAGGATTAGGTTTATTAAAGACGTTTGATTTCTATTTTTTGATTTTGTTCATTATACGTTTTTCATGTGTTCCGGTTAAAGAAAGAAGCCCAGATAAATTTGATTGGCTTTTGTTTGTTTTATATGCGCTTATAATAGTTTTAATAAAACAGAGGTTTCAAATTGTTAGCTTATCGATAGTTTTCTTCATAGCATATTATAAATACTCAGTTACATACAAAGTTAGTCTATATAAAGTTTTTATATCTTTTGTTTTTATTTTCATATCATTTATTGTAGTGATATTCTTGAGAGAAACTGATTCAGGTATAGATGGGGCTATTCTTACGCAATTGGTTGAATTCTATTATTCTTCAATGTCTTTAATCAATACTTACAAATTGAATCTAGAGACAGTGCAAAGTATCAATATATTTACTGATGCCTTATTATATTCAGTACCTCGTTTTATCATAGAAAATAAAGAAGAACTTCTATCTATTAATGTTTTTTATATACAAGTACTAGGTAAGTCAAACTTTAACCCATATGGTGGCTTTCTAGTACCTGCTCAGCTCATTATTGCTTATGGAGAGGTTGGTGTTTTTTTATATTATTTATTTTTTTCTATAATCATAGGTATTTTATTTAGAGCGATGAAAGATTCTGAGGGACTGTTTTATGCAATAGCTATGTTTTTCTTTTCGTTCGTTTTAATATCTAGTGTTCGAACTGAGCTTTACATAACTTGGAGTATATTTTTGAAGTTTATAATTATCGCATTTATTGTGTTTAGCTACTTGCACATTAATTACAAAGTAAGGAGGACCTCATGACTAATCATTTGGTTACTATTATAATGCCTTGTTATAATTCTGAGAACACTTTATTTGATTCTATTAACTCAGTTTTAAACAATACATATTCAGAGTTTGAGTTAATTATTGTTAATGATGGTTCTACGGATGGTAGTTTGAAGGTTGCAGAGTCTTTTACTGATAGAAGAATACATTTAATCAATAGAAGTGAAAATAGGGGGCTTATTTATACTCTTAATGAGGGATTAGAGTGTGCTAACGGTAAGTATATACTTAGATTGGATTCAGACGATTGCTATCTTAGAAACTCTATAGAGGTAATGATTAATTTTATAGAGAAAGTGAATGCAGATTTTATTTTTGGGAATGCCCAAATTATAGATGAAAAGGGAAGTTATATGGGAGAAACTAAAAAATTAAATGATCATGTGATAAGAAAAGTAAATGTAATAAACTCTATAATTCATAGTTCAGTTTGTTTTAGAAAAGAATTAATTGAAGAGTTAGGAAACTACAATAAAGATTGTTTGGGTTATGAAGATCAGGAACTATGGTATAGGTTTTTCAGGGCGAATAAAAAAATGTATCATTTAGACAAGAGTATTGTTAAATACCGAATAGTTAAAAACAGTTGCCAAATACGAGACTCTTCTGATTATTACTTTCTAGTTGCACAATACTTGTTCAGATTTGGTGACAAGAGCTCTGCATTATTATTATTAAATAAGGTAAATAAAGCAAAGAATAAATTAATAATCTTAATTCGATATTTCATGCCTTTACGCCTTGCCCAATACATTAGCTTTAAAAAAGTGAAAAACAATTATAAAAGAGGTAGCAATGGTATTTATAGACCGAAGTAAAATTGTTTTTTTAGCCGATATGCCACCTCCTATTCATGGAATGTCAAATGTAAATGGTAATTTTTATAAACTTCTCACTTGTAAGGAAAAAAATGAAAGTTGTTATTTAATCAACACGGCCCCTTCTAAGTTAAATAAGTTTTTCCCCTCTCGATTGTGGACCTTATTTAAAGTTTTATTTATGATTTTTAGATTTTTTCATTTATTTTTTTATCTTTCCTTAAATAGAAAAGTTGAAAAAGCATATAGACCAATTAATGGTGGTAAAGGGCAAATATATGATGTATTATTTATATTGCTATTTAAGCTTTTCCGAGTGAAAGTCTTAATTCATCATCATTCTTTCCAGTATTTAAATAATAATAATACACTTTCAAGACTTCTTTTTCGTTTGACTAGAGGGGGGGCTGAACATGTCGTTCTCGGTAGTATTATGAAAGAAAAACTACTTAAAGTATATGGAATCAAGGATAAAGTTCACATCATTTCTAATGCTTTTATGTTTAATGCCTCTCAAAAAGAAGATTCTAAATCATCCTCAAAATCATTGGTTATAGGTCATTTAGCTAATTTATGTAAAGAAAAAGGAATAAATGAGTTTTTAGAAACTTTTGTTACTTTAAATCAGAAACTGCCAAATTTAGTGGCTAATCTTGCTGGACCAATAAATGACAAAGAAATACAGCAAAAGGTACTAGAAATGCAGGTGGAGTATTCTAACTTTCATTATTTAGGGCCTTTATATGGTAAACGCAAAGAAACATTCTTTAAAAACCTGGATATTTTTATATTTCCCTCAAAATATATAAATGAGGCAGAACCTTTAGTTTTATATGAAGCAGCTGCTTTCGGTGTTTTTTGTATAGGAAGTGATGTTGGATGTATGGCAGATATACTCAACTCGTTAGGTGGAATTTCAATTTCTACAAATCAGTTGAGTGAAAAATCAATTTCAGAACATGTATGTAAAGCAGTTAAAATAGGTGAGGTTTCTCCTGAAAGGAAACTTTCTAGGCAATTTATATTCAAAAATTTTATAAAACACTATAAGTATAATGTGAAAGTCTTAATAGAGGATTTCTTTTATGAGCCAAGATCTAAGTAAATTTATAGTGCCAACAGGATTTAGAGGGAAAAAAAGTATAGTAGTACAATTGTGGTGGTTCGTCCAAGCATCTTTTTTTAAATGGTCTCCACAATTTTTATACGGTTGGAGGCGGTTTCTTCTGCGCCTTTTTGGTGCCGAGATCGGAAAGAATGTAGTTATTAGGCCTACCGTAAAAGTCACCTATCCATGGAAGGTTAAAATTGGAGATAATTCATGGGTAGGTGATTATGTTGAGCTTTACTCTTTAGGTGAAATTACAATAGGTAAAGATTCCGTTATTTCACAAAAATCCTATCTTTGTACTGGTAGTCATGACTACCTTAGTTCATCGTTCGATATATTTTCATTACCGATAACTATTGGCAATGGTGTGTGGATTGCAACAGATGTATACATAGCTCCAGGAGTAACAATCGAAGATGATGTATTAGTAGGCGCAAGAAGCTCTGTTTTTAAGAATTTGACAGGTAATTATATTTATTTAGGCTCACCTACTGAAGCTGTGAAGAAAAGGTATGAGGATAAATACTAATGAAGTTATGGCTATTGAGCTTAAACTATTCACCTGAGCTAACAGGTATTGGTAAATATAATGGTGAAATGGTGGAAAAGCTTCAAAAATGTGGAGTCGAAGTAGAAGCTATTGTTGCCCCTCCATATTACCCTGAATGGAGTGTAAATCAGCAATATAAAAGCTACTTATATAAAAAAGAGTTTGTAAATGGGATTGGTATAACTCGTTGCCCGCTGTATGTTCCTTCAAAAGTTACTACAATCAAACGGCTCATCCACCTAAGTACGTTTGCAGTGTCATCTAGCATTGCTTTACTAATTAAGCTAATTAAAAATAAGCCTGATATAATTTTTTTAGTTCAGCCGACTTTGTTTTGTGCCCCAGCTACACTGTTATTCTCAAAATTATTTGGTGTAAAAACAGTAATGCATATTCAAGATTTTGAAGTAGATGCTATGTTTGGTCTCGGTATGGTAAGCGAGGGAAAGGTTGCTCGTTTCGTAAGGCGGGCTGAATCTTGGCTAATGAAAAAGTTTGATGTAGTCTCTAGTATTTCTTACAGTATGCTTGAGAATACTGAGCGAAAAGGAGTCGATAAGTCTAAGTTGCTGTTTTTTCCTAATTGGGCTGATACCCGCTTTGTAACACCAGAGACTGATGGCTCTGCTTTACGTAAAAAGTGGGGCTTTACAGAAAAAGATAAAATTGTACTTTATGCGGGTAATATTGGGCAAAAGCAAGGCCTGGAAATTGTGATTGAAGCAGCTAGGAGCTTTGAAGATGAAAAATCTGTTAAGTTTGTCTTTGTTGGCGCAGGTGCTTATGTAGATACTCTTCAAGAACTCGCAAATGCAGCTAATTTAGAGAATGTATATTTTAAACCTCTTCAAGACTGGGAAAATGTACCTGCTATGTTGTCTATGGCAGATGCTCATTTGGTTGTACAAAAAAAGGGAGCTGCGGATGCAGTACTACCTTCAAAATTAACCAATATATTATCAGCTGGAGGGCATGCACTAGTAACAGCTGAAGCATCTACTGAGCTTGGAAAAATAGAACAAGCTAATCCTGATATTTATACTAGGGTCGAGCCTGAAAATACAAAAGACTTTATTGCTGGTTTAAAAAAAGTACTAGTAAAAGATACAAGCAAATCAAATGTGATTGCGCGTAATTATGCACTCAAAAATTTAGATATTAATAATATAATTGAACGCTTTGTAAGCGATATAGATAAGTTAGTAAAAGGAAAATATAATGACTAAGGTAGCCTTAATCACGGGTGTAACAGGACAAGATGGATCATATTTAGCGGAATTCTTGCTAGAAAAAGGCTACGAAGTCCATGGTATTAAACGTCGCGCATCGAGTTTTAATACTGAGCGTGTAGATCACATCTATCAAGATATCCACGAAGAGAACCCTAAGTTCTTTTTACACTATGGTGATTTAACTGATACATCAAACCTGACGCGTATTTTAAAGGAAGTTCAGCCAGATGAAGTATATAACTTAGGTGCGCAAAGCCATGTGGCAGTATCGTTTGAAGCCCCTGAATATACCGCTGATGTTGATGCTATTGGCACATTACGTTTGTTAGAGGCGATTCGCTTTTTAGGTTTAGAAAAGAAAACTAAGTTTTATCAAGCATCGACTTCTGAGCTTTATGGTGAAGTACAAGAGATCCCGCAAAAAGAAACAACACCATTTCACCCGCGCTCACCTTATGCTGTAGCCAAAATGTATGCTTACTGGATAGCAGTTAACTACCGCGAATCTTACGGTATGTATGCTTGTAATGGTATTTTATTTAACCATGAGTCACCTCGTCGTGGCGAAACATTCGTTACGCGTAAAATTACCCGTGGTTTAGCTAATATTTCGCAAGGTCTAGAAAAATGCTTATACCTAGGAAATATGGATGCATTACGTGACTGGGGTCATGCTAAAGACTATGTGCGTATGCAGTGGATGATGCTTCAACAAGATACGCCTGAAGATTTTGTTATTGCAACCGGTAAGCAAATTTCTGTACGCGAGTTTGTAACACTTTCGGCCAAAGAGCTCGGTATTACTTTAGAGTTTAGTGGTGAAGGGGTTGACGAAATTGCTACTGTTGCTGCAATTGAAGGTGATAATGCTGAAGCACTAAGTGTAGGTGATGTAATTGTTCGCGTAGATCTTCGTTACTTCCGCCCAGCTGAGGTAGAAACATTACTTGGTGACCCAACAAAAGCAAAACAAAAGTTAGGTTGGGAACCAGAAATTACTGTAGAAGAAATGTGTGCTGAAATGGTGCAAAGTGATTTAGCTAAAGCTAAACAGCATGCAATTTTAAAGTCGCACGGTTATAATATTAGTGTTTCTGTAGAGTAACTATAGGCCCTAGTTATAGATTTATTAACCCAGCGTAAAGCTGGGTTTTATTATGGAAAGAACGATGCAAGCTAAAACTATTTTTGTCGCTGGTCATAACGGAATGGTCGGCAGCGCAATTGTTAGGCAATTACAAAAGCAACCAGAAGTGAATGTTATCACTCGCTCTCGCTCTGAGTTAAACCTCTTGGACCAAAGTGCTGTTGCTAATTTTTTTGAATCAAATGATATTGATCAAGTGTATTTAGCTGCGGCTAAAGTTGGGGGGATTATTGCTAATAATACTTACCCTGCAGAGTTTATTTATGAGAACTTGATGATTCAAAATAATATTATCCATAGTGCTCATTTAGCTGGGGTAAATGACTTACTGTTTTTAGGTTCTTCATGTATTTACCCTAAATTAGCTGAGCAACCAATGCAAGAAAGTGCGTTATTAACAGGTATGTTAGAACCAACTAATGAACCATACGCAATAGCTAAAATTGCCGGCATTAAAATGTGTGAATCATATAACCGTCAATATGGGCGAAATTATCGCTCAGTGATGCCAACAAATTTATATGGTGAAAATGATAACTTTCATCCTGAAAACTCTCATGTAATACCTGCCTTATTAAGGCGCTTCCACGAGGCTAAATTAGCTGGTGATGACAAAGTTGTTGCTTGGGGGTCAGGTAAGCCTATGCGTGAATTTTTACACGTTGATGATATGGCTGCAGCTTCGATACATGTTATGAACCTTAGTGATGATGTTTATAACTCAAATACTCAAGAGATGCTTAGCCATATTAATGTGGGTACAGGTGTCGATTGTACTATTCGTGAGTTAGTCGAAACTGTAGCTAAGGTAGTTGGTTTTAAAGGCAAAATTGAGTTTGATACTTCAAAACCAGATGGTGCCCCTCGTAAGCTTATGGATGTTTCTAGATTAAAGTCTTTAGGTTGGCAATATGAAATCAGCCTTGAAGGTGGTTTAGCGCAGACGTATGAGTGGTTTTTAGCCAACCAAGACAACTTTAGAAAATAGTATGTTTTTAGAGCAAAGAACGTTTGAAACCGTCATCGACAGTACCCCTTTGGTATCTATAGACCTTGTTGTACTTAACGAAAATAATGAAGCGTTACTTGGGCAAAGGTTAAACCGCCCCGCAGAAGGTTTTTGGTTTGTTCCAGGTGGTCGTATTTTAAAAAATGAGTCACTGTCTAATGCTTTTGAAAGGCTAACTCTTAATGAGCTGGGTATCGAACTTGAGTTATCAACGGCTGAGCTGCTTGGGCCTTATGACCACTTTTATGATGATTGTGTATTTAACGATAAAATAAAAACACACTATGTCGCAATTGCTTATGTATTAAAACTTACAAAGCAACAGCTTGATGCATTACCATTAAACGAGCAGCATGCAGCATATAAATGGTTTGGTTTTGATGAATTACTCAAATCGCCTGCGGTCCACAAGCATACAAAATGGTATTTTGAAGCATTAACAAAATAAACACAGGGAATTTTTATGATTTTACCAGTAATCATGGCGGGTGGTTCAGGCACACGCTTATGGCCGTTATCACGTGGCAACTATCCAAAACAATTTTTAACGCTTAACGGCGAGCAGACCATGCTTCAAGATACGCTAAGCCGCTTAGCGGGCTTAACACACTCGCCTGCCATGTTAATTTGTAATGAAGAGCATCGTTTTATTGCTGCAGAGCAAGTGCGCCAATTAGGTGCAGAGCATAGCGGTATTTTTTTAGAGCCAGTAGGGCGTAACACGGCACCAGCTATTGCTTTGGCTGCTTTTAAAGCAATTGAAAATGAGCAAGACCCGTTATTATTAGTACTTGCAGCAGACCATGTAATTGAAAACTCAGCAGCATTCCAGACTAGTATCAATAAAGCTGCAGAGTTAGCAAACCAAGATAAACTAGTTACATTTGGTATTGTAGGTAACAGCCCTGAAACAGGTTATGGCTATATTAAAAGAGGTGAAGCACTAGAACATGGCTATGTTGTAGACAGCTTTGTTGAAAAGCCGAACTTAGATACAGCCAAGCAGTATATTGAAAGCGGCGATTACTACTGGAATAGCGGTATGTTTTTATTTAAAGCAAGCCGCTATTTAGAAGAGTTAAAAGCATTCCGCCCAGATATCTATACCGCTTGCGAAAAAGCCATTGCAGTACAAAACAGCGATATGGATTTTATTCGTGTAGATAAAGCCGCTTTTGAAGCCTGCCCTGATGAGTCGATTGACTATGCAGTAATGGAACACACAAAAGATGCCGTTGTTGTACCAATGGATGCTGGTTGGAGCGATGTAGGTGGTTTTGCTGCCCTTTGGGAGGTGTCATCAAAAGATGAAAATGGCAATGCCTTTAAAGGTGATGTAAAAGCGGTAGATACAAAAAATACACTTGTATTTGGTGAGGACAAGCTTGTTGCAACAGTCGGTATTGAAGACCTAGTGATTGTAAACACTAAAGACGCTATTTTAGTTGCTCACAAAGATAAATCACAACAAGTTAAAGCGATTGTAAACCAGCTAAAAGCAGAAGAGCGCTCTGAAGTTATTTTCCATCGTGAAGTGTATCGCCCATGGGGTAAATATGATTCAGTCGATAATGGTGAGCGTTTCCAAGTAAAACGTATAACTGTAAAACCAGGTGCAAAGTTGTCGGTACAAATGCACCATCACCGCGCAGAGCATTGGATTGTGGTATCGGGTACAGCAAAAGTTCAAATTGATGATACAGAGCAATATGTAACAGAGAATGAGTCGGTTTATATTCCAATTACAGCGGTTCATGCGTTAGAAAACCCAGGCAAGGTTGACTTAGAGTTAATCGAAGTGCAATCAGGCTCTTACCTTGGTGAAGATGACATAGTGCGTTTTGAAGACCGCTATGGTCGAGTGAAATAAACGAAGAGACAGATATCAGATATTAGATATCAGATGTTAGAAAAGCAGCTAGTGCAGTTTGTTTTGTGCTAGCTGTATGCTTATAGAATAGTTAATTAAATAGGTTTTTTATGGATAGCCAGTTAGTTTGCTCTGAAATCATAGCAAAGAGCGGTATTGCATTTGGTACCAGTGGTGCACGAGGTCTTGTAAAAGATTTTACCCCTGAAGTAAACGCGGCATTTGCTTTAGCCTTTATATCTGCGATTGAAAATGAATTTTCCTTCGATACTGTAGCAATTGCAATTGATAACCGCCCAAGTAGTTATGCGATTGCGCAGGCATGTGCAGGGGTATTAAAGCAACATAAATTGAATGTTGTGTATTATGGCGTAATACCCACTCCAGCACTAGCATACAAAGCAATGCAAGATAATATGCCTTGCATTATGGTTACAGGTAGCCATATTCCATTCGATCGCAACGGCTTAAAATTCTACCGCCCTGATGGTGAGATCACAAAAGCCGATGAACAGGCTATCCTAGCCAGCAAAGCCATATTCGCAGCGTTACCAGAACATCTAAATGAATTGCCATTAGATGTTTCTGCCTGTGAATCTTACACACTGCGTTACACCTCGCTTTTTAATGCTGATACCCTTAAAGGTAAAAAGATCGGTATTTATGAGCATTCAAGTGCTGGTCGTGATATCTATAAGGTGCTGTTTGAGAAATTAGGTGCCGAAGTCATCAGCCTTGGCAGAAGTGATGAATTTGTACCAATCGATACCGAAGCTGTATCAGATGAAGATAAACAACGTGCACTTGATTGGTCCAATGAATACAGTTTTGATGCTATTTTTTCAACAGACGGTGATGGTGACCGACCATTAATTGCTGATGAAAATGGCAATTGGCTACGTGGTGATATACTTGGATTGCTTTGTAGTCAGCTATTAAAAATCGAAGCCCTTGCAACCCCAGTAAGTTGTAATACAGCAATTGAAAAGTCAGCGAATTTTAAGCAAGTTAAACGTACTAAAATTGGTTCGCCATATGTTATCGCTGAATTTGCAGAGTTAGCTGATCAATACACATCAGTCGCAGGCTTTGAGGCTAATGGCGGTTACTTACTAGGCTCAGATGTAACATTTAACGGTAAGGTACTTAAAGCTTTGCCAACGAGAGATGCGCTGTTACCTGCATTAGTTTTGTTAGCGCAACCTAAACAAGTATCTGAGTTACTAATTGAGCTACCACAACGATTTACTGCTAGTGATCGCATTAAAGATTTTGCAAAAGAAAAAAGTTTAAAATTGATACATAGCTTTAAAAATGATACTAGTCATTTTTTAGGCTCTTTAGGATATGAAGAGGGCTACTCTGTAAATTCAACAGATGGCTTACGTATTACGCTTGATTGCGGTGATGTTGTGCACCTCAGGCCGTCTGGTAATGCGCCAGAGCTGCGTTGTTATACTGAAAGTAGCAGTGAACAATCAGCCACAAAGCTTGTAATAAATGCATTAAACTTTATAAGTAACTACTAGTTGATTATAGCTATAGCAAGATTAAAAATGAGTGGCAATTTAAGTGTATTCAGTTATTCTTAAATTGCGTTTATAACAACAATAATTGAGACTATATGCAAATGCATAAAGGAATTTTGCAAAGTAATGCAACCATTGTTGCATTTATTCAACGATTGCTCGACATAGTAATAATAGTGGGTACCTTGTGGATTAGTACATGCCTTCACAACACACCCTGGTTATTGCAACATACAACAGCTGCTTTATTGGCTGTTTTTTTGTTTCACTTTACTAGTGAGCTAGATAAGCTTTACATATCGTGGCGCGGGCTATCACTATATAAAGAACTTAAAAAAACCATTTCGCACTGGTTTATAAGTGCAGCAGTACTTTTTTTAAGTGTTAACTTTTTAGCGCCAGAGTATTTAAACCCTACTGGACTGCAGTTTGTTTGGTTTGTTTTAGCGTCAGTGTTGTTGGTGGCTTATCGCATTTTATTACGTTTTATTTTAAGAATGCTACGTGCACAGGGTTACAATACCCGCAATGTGGTAATTGTAGGTGCGGGTGTGCTAGGACAAAAGCTGGCTAATAATATTATTGAACATGCTAGCTTTGGTTTGGTGTTTAGCGGTTATTACGATGACAAAACACCCAGCCAAAAAGTAGTGGCTGCGCAAACACTGGGTGATTTAGAACAACTAGTTGCTGATTGCAAAAACGGTGGTATAGACCGTGTTTATATTGTATTACCGCCACAAGCGTATGAACGCCGCAAGTGGTTAGTAAAACAATTAGCTGATAGCACAGCCAGTGTTTATATAGTGCCCGATGTATTTACTTACCAATTACTGCATTCACGTAGTGATACCATTATGGGTATACCTACTATTAGTATTTATGACTCCCCTATAGATGGTAGTAATGCCATAATTAAGCGCATTGAAGATGTAATACTGTCTACCTTAATACTTGGTTTAATTTCGCCTGTATTAATAGGGCTTGCTATTGCTGTTAAAGTTACATCTAAAGGGCCGGTATTTTTTAAGCAAAACCGTTATGGTATTGATGGCAAACCAATTAAAGTGTGGAAATTCCGCTCAATGAACGTGATGGAAGATGGCGCTAAAGTAACCCAAGCTACAAAAAACGATAGCCGCTTTACTCCCATAGGGCAGTTTATACGTAAAACTAGCCTCGATGAGTTACCACAGTTTTTAAATGTATTACAAGGGCAAATGTCGATTGTTGGCCCTCGGCCCCATGCGGTTGCGCATAATGAGCAATACCGTAGTTTGGTTGACGGCTACATGCTACGCCATAAAGTAAAACCCGGCATTACGGGTTGGGCACAAATAAATGGTTGGCGCGGTGAAACCGACACCCTAGATAAAATGGAAAAACGCATAGAGTTTGACCTTGAATATATTCAAAATTGGTCACTCGTTTTAGATTTAAAAATAGTGTTTTTAACTATTTTTAAAGGCTTTATAAATAAAAATGCGTATTAATGTTTTGGCTACGGGCTACGGGCTACGGGCTACGGGCTACGGGCTACGGAAAGTGAGAAGTAAATGCTTAACAGAGTAAAAGCTATTTTAAGTGATGCCGACCACCGTCACACGGCAATAAACGCTGCTGTTGCACTTGTTATACGCGTTTTGGGTGCAGGTATGGCCTTTGTATTTAATTTAATAATTGCAAGGCAGTTAGGGGCTGAGCAAGCGGGTTACTTTTTTTTAAGTTTAGCTGTGGCTATGCTGCTTGCTGCAGTTGCAAGGCTGGGATTTGATAATACTGTGCTGCGCTTTACTGGGGCTAATGCAAACAATGGAATAACGGTAAAAAGTATCCTGAGTTTTGCTTTAAAATATAGCCTACCAGTAGCGAGCGCGATTGCTGTAACTCTTTATTTTTTATCACCCGTGATTGCAAGTAGTGTATTTAATAAGCCGCAAATGGCTAATAGCCTTGCGTTTATTGCGCCTGCTATTATTGGGTTAAGTGCTGTGACAATTATTGCAATGAGTTTACAGGGTAGGCACAACTTAATAGCGAGTATTCCGTGTCAAAACATTGCACACTTTTTACTGTGTGGTGCTGCTGTTTTATCATTTAGTACCTCTACAGCCGACACCACCGCGTTGTATTTAAGTTTTAGCCTAGGTGTTACAGCAAGCTTTTTTTATTGGCTTGCTTTAAAAAATTTAAATAACAGTGGTGATGCTGTTAATGCAGATGCGCTTTGGCAGAGCGCTCGCCCTAATTGGGTTATTATTTTAATGAGCCAAGCAGTACAGTGGAGCGCACCTATTATTATTGGTGTGTACTTAGTGGCTGAGCAAGTGGCTTTTTTTAGTGTTGCCCAGCGCATAGCGCTGCTTACTAGTTTTATTTTAATGGCTGTAAACTTAGTGGTTGCGCCTAAATTTGCTAATTTTAAAGCTAAAAACGACATGGAAGGTATACGTAAAACAGCCTTGTTTAGCGTGCGCTTATTAGTAGTAAGCGCGCTGCCAATTGTATTGTTTATGTTGCTGTTACCTGAGTTTTTAATGGGACTATTTGGCGAGCAATTTAAGCAAGGCGCAGTTATTTTGCAAATACTTGTGTTAGGGCAAGCTGTAAACGTAGTGACAGGTTCTGTAGGCTTTTTACTAATGATGAGCGGGAACGAACGAGATATGCGGTTAGTAACTATAATAAGTGGCTGCGGAGTATTAGTGAGCGTACCACTATTTACAAGTTTATATGGCGTAATCGGGGCGGCGACGGCTACCGCCTTTTTTATCAGCTTACAAAACTTACTTGCTGTGTACTTTGTAAAAAAACGCTTAGGTTTTAATACACTCAAGTTTTGGCAGAAGATTTAAGTAAAGCTTGGGGCTGCGGGTGACTAGCTGCGAGCTAAGGGCAAAGGGCTGCGAGTTACGAGATAAAAGCTTCGAGCTAAGGGTTATAAGTTACGGGTTGTGAATTGAATTTAAGGAAGAATAAGTGATTTTAGAGCAATGGTTGATAGTGGTTATATTTATTACAACCATTGTAGGTTTGATTAAGTTTCAAAAAGTGCCTGAGCGTGTATTTGCTGCAGCCAGCCTTGCTTGTTTTGCGCTTTCACTTATCTCTACAGAGCAGTTATTAAATAATGCTGTTAACCCCGGATTAATAACATTGTTACTTTTAGTTGTGTGTGCATTCGCATTTGAACGAACAAGCCTTTTACGCAAAATTGCTACTATTTTATTTAATGGCTCGGTATTTAAATCGTATTTAAAAACATTGTTTGCCACTGTTATTGCATCTGGCTTTTTAAATAATACCGCCGTTGTTGCCACCCTTATCAGTCCTGTAAAAAATAATAAATTAATTCCAGCTACTAAATTATTACTCCCACTTTCGTACGCTGCTATTTTGGGCGGTACGCTCACCCTTATTGGTACTTCTACTAATTTAATTGTTAACTCTATGCTTATTGAGCGTGGAGAGACAGGTTTTGCATTTTTTGACTTTTTACCCATTGGTTTGGCAGCTGTTATTGTGTGCTTTTGCGTTATGGCTTTTACAATTAATAGGTTAAAAGGCACATTAAATGAGAGCATAGCTATTAGTGATTATTTTGTAGATGCAAAGGTGGCTGTAAACTCACCACTAATTGGTAAAACGGTAGAGCAAAATGGTTTACGTAATTTAGAGTCACTTTTTTTAGTTGAAATAGTGCGCGATAATCGGCTTATATCGCCTGTGGCACCAAGCCAAATGATTCGTGAGAGCGATAAACTCATTTTTTCGGGCAATGTGACTAAGGTATTAATATTACAACAATTTGAAGGCCTAACTTTATTTGCCGAGCAAGATGGTTTATTACGCGACAACCTAACCGAGGTGGTTATAAAACCAGGTGCAGCTGTTGTGGGAAAAACATTAAAAACTGCAGGTTTCAGGGCTCGTTTTGATGCCGCAGTTGTTGCGCTAAGACGTGAAGGCGAGAAGCTTTCTGGTAAGTTAGGTGATATAACAATCCAAAGCGGTGACTTTTTAGTACTTGCTGTAGGGCCTGATTTTGCTAAGCGTACAAATTTAACTAAAAACTTTTTTATACTAAGCGGTGTAAAAGCTGAAAATATGCTAAGTGGCTTCAAGGAGCGAATAGTACTTTGGGGCTTTTTAGCTACTATTAGCAGTTCACTTATTTTTGATACTAGTTTGTTTAAGTGTTTTGTATTTTATTTGGCATTACTTGTTGGTAGTAAATGTTTGTCGCTTAACGAAATAAAGCGTCGTTTTCCGCTTGAGCTATGGTTAATTGTAATGAGCGCATTAACGCTAGCTACAGCGCTTGATAACACTGGGGTGTCGGTGCTTATTGCTAATAAAGTTGAGTATTTATTGTCAGGGCAAAGTGTTTATATAGCCTTTATTGGTGTATTTTTTCTGACTTTAGTGCTTACAGAAGTGATCACAAACAATGCAGCTGCTGCATTAACATTTCCTATTGCATTTAGTATTGCACAAGGGTTAGGTGTGAGTTATCTACCTTTTGTACTTGCTGTAGCTTTTGCTGCCAGTGGGAGCTTTATTAGCCCTTATGGCTATCAAACAAACTTGATGGTATACAATGCAGGGAACTATAAACTTATTGACTTTATTAAGTTTGGTTTACCAATTTCAATTACTTACAGTGTGGTGGTTATAACACTTATACCTGTTTTTTTTCCATTTTAGTGTTTAGCTAAATCGCTCTGAGTTAAGAGTTTGTTAAGGTTTAGTAGACGCGCAGCTTGCTGGCGTTTAAAAGCGGCGCCTTTACATTGGTTATTACATTTTAAAACCATGAGAAGCTTTGCTTCTAACGTGAGCAAGTTCTACGTCTACGCCGAAAATGGGCGTGGTGGATAAGTTTACCTGTAGACGCACAGCTTGCTGGCGTTTAAAAGCAGCGCTTTTATATTGGTTATTACATTTTAAAACCATGAGAAGCTTTGCTTCTAACGTGAGCAAGTTCTACGTCTACGCCGAAAATGGCCGTGGTGGTTAAGTTTACCAGTAGACGCGCAGCTTGCTGGCGTTTAAAAGCAGCGCTTTTATATTGGCTATTATATTTGAAATATATGAGGAGCTTCGCTTCTAACGTGAGCAAGCTCTAAAAAATATAAAATGTTATAAATTCAGGCTTTAAATAATTTAAAATAAAGGTGCTTAAATGAGCCAAGATGAAAATATAGTATGGCACACTCAAACCGTGTCGCGAGATGAAAAACAGAAACACAAAGGCCATAAACCTGTATTACTTTGGTATACCGGTTTAAGTGGTTCAGGCAAATCAACTATTGCAAATGCCGTGGAAGCTAAATTATTTGAATTAGGCTGCCATACTTATTTGTTAGATGGCGATAACGTGCGAATGGGGCTAAACAAAGGTTTAACCTTTAGTGATGAAGACCGCATTGAAAATATTCGCCGCATAAGTGAAGTTGCCAAACTATTTGTTGATGCAGGGCTTGTTGTATCTACTGCGTTTATATCACCATTTAAAGGTGACCGTGCGCAAGCTCGCGCTATAATGGCACAAGGTGAATTTGTTGAGGTATTTATAGATACACCAATAGAGGTTTGCGAAAGCCGCGATCCAAAAGGTTTATATAAAAAAGCACGTGCGGGTGAAATTCCAAACTTTACAGGCATTAGTTCTGCTTTTGATATACCTGAATCACCAGAGTTACATATAAAAACGGCCGAGCAAAGTATTGAGCAAAGCGTAAAGCAAATTATTCAGTATTTAAAAGAAAAGAAAGTTATTAGCTGATTTCTTGCATTATTTTTAATTTTGAGACCCCATGAAATACGATATTTTTAATGGTGATGCTGATGGTATTATCGCACTCCTACAGTTACAGCTAGCTAACCCTACAGATACTATAAAAGTCACGGGTGTAAAACGTGATATTCAGTTATTAAAAAAAATAACCCCACAATCGGGTGATTGTATTAGAGTGTTCGATATTTCGATGGAAAAAAATATGGATGCTCTGCACGATGCTTTAACTGCTGGTGCAAAGGTTATGTACGTAGACCATCATAAAGCGGGTGATATCCCGAACCATGCAAATTTATTTTCTCATATAGATCTGGATGCAAATATGTGCACCAGTTTAATTGTGAGTGATTTAATGGATAAGCAGTTTCATTTATGGGCCATTACAGCTGCCTATGGCGATAATTTATTCGCCAAAGCAGATGCTGAAGCCGATAAATTAAAATTAAGTGAACTACAAAAAGCGCAACTCAAAGCTTTTGGTACATACATTAACTATAACGGTTATGGAAGTGAAGTTGCTGATTTACACTTTGCACCCGAGGCGTTATATGAGCAGCTTTTACAATATAAATCGCCGTTTGATGCAATAAATGACAAAAGCTCTGTTTACTATACTTTAGAGCGTGCTTATAACGATGACATGCAAAAAGCTGCAAACGCTGAAATATTACACGACTGTGAAACCGCTAAAGTTATTTTATTAGCTGACGAGCCTTGGGCGCGCCGTGTAAGTGGTGTATTGGGTAACGATTTAGCTAATCAAGCTCCTACAAAAGCACATGGTGTTGTTACAAGCAATAATAAGGGAAGTTACACTGTTAGTGTACGCGCTCCGCTTAGTAACAAGCAGGGAGCTGTTGATATATGTAGTAAGTTTGCAACTGGTGGTGGGCGAGCGGCTGCTGCTGGAATTAATGAGCTGCCAGAGTCTCAACTCTCAAACTTTATTTCAGATCTTGTAGGTTACTATAAGTAATGTTTTTAGATGAGTTCTAAATCTTATTTATTAAGTGAACACTCACAAAGTGTATAAGTGATGGTTATAACCACAGAGGGTACAGAGAGCACAAGAATAGGTGATTACTATTAGGGCGAAGCGCCTCGGTGTTCTCGGTGGTAGAATTGTTTTGTAGGTGCGGTTTTATACCTCGCTCATAAAGTGATTAAAGATTATAAGTACAGAGAAGTGAAGGAGAAAATCTAATATCTTCTCGTTGCAGGGCCTCGGTGGTAAAAACATTTTAAAGGGTATAAACGTAAACTTTTGATGTACAATATTCACTTCTTAAGTAAATATAAAAAGATACGTGCTTTCTCTATATTAACTTTATACCCAGCTGATATTTTGATTCAATTTACATATAAGTTCAAATTACTAAGTTAAAAATACTAAATTTAAATAAAGGACTACTCATGAAGGCTGTAATTCCTGTAGCCGGTTTAGGCACTCGCATGTTACCAATGACCAAAGCAATCCCTAAAGAAATGCTGCCAATAGTTGATAAACCACTTATTCAGTACATTGTGAATGAATGTGTTGCGGCGGGTATTAAAGAAATTGTTTTAGTAACGCATAGCTCTAAAAATGCGATAGAAAACCACTTTGATACTAGCTTTGAGCTTGAAGCAACTCTTGAGAAACGTGTTAAGCGAACGTTACTTGAGGAAGTTCGCTCAATATGCCCACCTGATGTCACTGTTATGAGTGTACGCCAAGGTGAAGCTAAAGGTTTAGGCCATGCAATTTTATGTGCTAAACCTATCGTTGGTAATAATGATTTTGTTGTGCTACTTCCTGATGTAATACTTGATGCATATACGGCTGATCAAAAAACAGAAAATTTAGCCGCGATGATCAAGCGCTTTAATACTGCTCAAGCAAGCCAAATTATGCTAGAGCCTGTTGCATTAGAGGATGTGAGCAAATATGGTATTGCCGATATTAACGGTGTTCAATTAATGCCAGGGAAAAGTGCTGCAATTAAAACTATGGTCGAAAAGCCTGCTGCCGATGACGCGCCTTCAAACCTTGCTGTTGTTGGACGCTATGTGCTGAGTAAAAATATTTGGCCTTTACTGGCTAAAACTCATGTAGGCGCAGGTGGTGAAATACAGCTTACAGATGCTATTGATGCATTAATGATGCAAGAAGCTGTAGAGGCGTTCCACATGAGTGGGCGTGCTCATGACTGTGGAGATAAGCTAGGTTATTTAAAAGCCGTTGTTGAATATACGATACGTGATGAAAGGCTAGGTAAGGAGTTTACTCAACATTTAAAAGCATTAGTTAATGGCGAAAGTGCGCCAACACTTAACAATGTGGTTAATTTGTAAGATATAACCTGTGTTGATTATAAAATTATAAACCGTGTTTAATTTAAATACGGTTTTTTTGTTTTTAGATTAGGTTTGTATATTACCAAGCTCAGTATTTAAAGCGACATCAACATTCTATGAAATTAAACTCTTTGTAGGCGTGAAGCTTGCTCACGCAAAAGGTTGTTAATGTGATTATGTATAAATTAAACGCGCCAGCAAGCAAGGCGCCTACAAAAAACATACTCTGGTGCGCTTGGCGAAAGTTAATTTTTAAATTATCTCTTCGTAGGCGTGAAGCTTGCTCACGCAAAGAGTTATTTAGTATGTTGTAATCAATTAAGTACTATATATAACCGAGATAGTAAATTAATACAGATCGTTGTTGTTAACTCATCAGCGATTTTTTATTATGTAAATATTACCTAGAACATAACAATAAATGGAAGAACAATGCTAAAAAAATTACCTGTATTAATTGGATTAATGTTTAGTTCTCAGGTTTTTGCAAGTGGGGTCTCACCTTACTTACCTTTAAAACAAAACCCACAGTTAGAGCAACTAGTTGAAAAGCTCCTTGTTGTTGGCGACAACGCTCATATGATGAGCAAGCCTTATAAAACAACAGAAGTGCTAAAGGTATTAAAATCTATTGAGCACAGTTACCCCAGTTTGTATCAAAAACTGTTTAACGAACTCGCTCTATATAAGCAAACTGATGCAATGACTTATGCTAAAGCTACAATAGCTTATGGTAATGAATCTAAGTCCATACCTAATCAGCGCGGACAAAGCGTTGATACTTATTTAAAATTAGAAGCCGCTGGCTTTGCTAATTTTGGTAATCATTTTGGTGTAAGTGTGGGCGGTATTGCCAACGAAGATAATTTGCTCCCAACTCAAAGCTTTGTTTATTTTGGTAACGAGTATGCACAAGTCGATTTAGGCTATAGGGAACGTTGGTATTCACCATTTAACGATAGCGCAATGATTTTAAGTACAAATGCTAAAACCCTCCCTTCTATTGGTATTAGCAATGTGGAACCTATTACCGACTTTGATATACGTTACGATTTGTTTTACATGAAAATGAAAACAGACCCTGCGATCAATTCAGGCAAAGAGCTTGGCTTAAAAGTAGAAGGTAAACCTCACTTAGCAGGGGTGCATTTAAGTTTTTCTCCTTTTGATGGTTTAACATTAGGTGCTAACCGTTTATTGCAATTTGGTGGTGGAGATCGCTCTGTTGGCATTAGTGATTTTGCCGAAGCATTCTTCTTACCCGGTAATAACGATAATGTGAATGGTGAAGAGCTTTCTGAGTTTGGCCCAAATTATGAAGTAGGTGACCAACTTGCCTCTGTTAGTTTTGACTATAAAGCGACCTGGTTTGATGTGCCTTTTAGTTTTTATGGTGACGTTGGTTTTGAAGATACCTTTGGCGGTGGCAAAAAGAATAATGCTTATAGCTTTGGACTATTTTTACCATATTTACACGAAGATCATAGTTTAAGGCTTGAAAACAGCCGTTGGCAAGAGGGTTGGTACCAAGCTAAGTTATACTCTTTGGGTAATACAATTAGTGGCCAAGTTTTAGGGCATTGGGCAGGTAATGAGCGTGGCGAAAATCATCAGCCGGCGGCTGAAAGTCAATCTATTAACTGGGTATGGCAATATAGTTCAACACAAAATATTGATACTACTATTCGACGTATAGAAAATGGTTTAGAAAATCAAGATGGAAATGGAGCTGGTCGTTTACCAGATAAGCCTTACACAATAGGCTTTGAACTAGAAACCCGATATACACAACAATTACAAAGTGGTTATTGGGGAGTTGAAATTTATACTGGTAAAACTGTTTTTGACGATAACTTTTTTAGAGTCGGTGCCTTTTATGGATGGTAAATTGTGTTAGGATTTTAGCTATAACTAGCCGGGCATTAGACGTTTGCTGTAATCTTTAGCCTAATCTCTTTTTAAGTCACCTGTTTAACAATAAGTGACTTATAGCTGATAGTAATTAACTCTGATAAAATCATTTTTATTAATTATTGAATAACCTTAAAGGATTAGTATGAAAATTGCCGTAGTTGGTACAGGCTATGTAGGCCTTTCTAACGCTATGTTGCTAGCACAGCACAATGAAGTGGTCGCATTAGATATAGACGAACACAAAATAGCACTGTTGAATGATAAAAAATCACCTATTGTGGATACCGAAATTAGTGATTTTTTAACACGTAGTGACTTGAACTTTACAGCAACTACCGACAAAGTAGCAGCCTATAAAAATGCTGACTTTGTAATAATTGCTACACCCACTGATTACGATGTTGAAAATAACTACTTTAATACCAGCTCAGTAGAGGCTGTAATTAAAGATGCGATAGCGCACAACGCAGATGCAGTTATGGTAATTAAATCAACTATACCCGTTGGCTTTACACAAAGTATTAAAGAAAAACTTGGTATTAATAACATAATATTTTCGCCTGAGTTTTTACGTGAAGGTAAAGCGCTACACGATAACCTATACCCATCACGTATTGTAGTTGGTGAGCAAAGTGAGCGCGCGAGTGTATTTGCAAGCTTACTTAAGCAAGGTGCTATCAAAGAAGATATTGAAGTACTGTTTACTGACTCAACTGAAGCTGAGGCTATTAAACTTTTCTCAAATACTTACTTAGCAATGCGTGTAGCTTACTTTAATGAGCTTGATAGCTACGCTGAAGCACATGGCTTAAACTCTAAGCAAATTATACAGGGTGTTAGTTTAGACCCACGTATTGGTGATCATTACAATAATCCATCGTTTGGATATGGCGGCTACTGCTTACCAAAAGATACTAAGCAATTACGTGCAAATTATGCAAATGTACCAAACAACATTATTGGTGCCATTGTTGATGCTAATACGACACGTAAAGACTTTATTGCGGACTCAATACTTAAACGTAACCCTAAAGTGGTTGGTGTATATAGGTTAGTAATGAAAAGCGGATCTGATAATTTTAGAGCTTCGTCTATTCAAGGTATTATGAAGCGTATTAAAGCCAAAGGTATTGAGGTTGTAGTTTACGAACCAGTACTTGAAGAGGATGAATTCTATCACTCGCGTGTAATTAAAGATTTAAGTGAGTTTAAACAAATATCTGACGTTGTTGTATCTAACCGCATGGTTGAAGAGCTTAGCGATATTGCTGATAAGGTTTATACACGTGATTTATTTGGTAGTGACTAGTATATAATTTTATATAGCGTCCATTTATTATGGGCGCTTACATTTATTTTCTGTATTTCAAACATAGATAGTTATTAAATAAGCGAGCAGTCATTTCTCTTTTTTATATTAATACTGAAATGAAACATATTTCTAAACATTACCTTATTAATTTAATAACAAGTATAAACCATTCATTTAAATTGCTTACATAACCTTACCAATACCTTTCTCTCTTATTTTTCCTTACCTTGAATCAGCATATTACTGGCTAGATTTCTTTAGTTGTCAGGTAAAACCTTAATATGTTAATTCCTCTGTATTATTAATTCTATAAAAAAAGGTTAATAAAACTATGGATATAGAAATTAAAATTTACTAATATTTAACATGTGTATCTTTGAGTTTTATAATATATAAAACTCAAAGAGAGCAATGCTAAATATATTGAGTAGCAACTGTTGTTGCTCAATATTGAATTAAGAATAGTAAAAATAAGGAATAATATGAAACGGAATGCTAATTATGTATGGGTACTCATTTTAACTTTACTTCTAACTGCGTGTGGCGGAGGTGGGGGCTCAGATCCATCTGAGAGTACTAATACATCAACAGGAGGTGGAGGCTCGACCGGTAGTGTAACCACTGAAGCCCCAAAAGTTGTTAGTTTTACAGTAGATAATGAACTGAGCTGCACAGCAACAGTAAAATGTGAAAATATTATCACTGTAGAAGTGGATGCTGATATCACAGGGGCTAAATTTCAGTTAAATGGCGCCCAAGGAGACATAGTTTTCTCAGATAGTTTTTTGACTTTACCTGATAGCGGTGAAATAACGTTTGATAGCACTAAGACTTTTAAGCTGAATGTAACCTCACAAACAGCGGGTGAAGTTAGTATTGAGTTAGTGGCTATTACTGATGCTAATGGCACTTATGATATTGACAATGCTTCAGCTGTGATTATGTTTGCAGAACAGCCTGTCCAATCGCAACTAGGTACAAGTATAATATATTTCAACCCACTTAATGATGCAGAACTTTCATCAACGGGTGAGCAAGATGAAAATACGGTGATTGCCACAAGTATTACAGTGACACGTTATAAACGTAATGAGGATGGGGAGTATGTTCAAGAGTCACAAGATGTGGTTATACTTGATAGTGAAAATAAGTTTGAACAATCGCTTGCAGTAGGTGATTACTATGAACACATAGCAGTCAGTACGAGCTTTGCTGAACTTGAAACAAGTCGACAGTTTTCGATAAGTCGCGGTGGCCTAGCAAATAATTTCATGATGCTCTACCCTGTAGGAGTAACTGCAGAAGAGGTCGCAGCTCAAAAAGAAGCGCATGAGCTAGGTGAACATAATTTATTCACTTATTATATTAATGACTTCACTTATAATTGGGTCGATAGAAAGCCACTGAGTGTTAAGTATGATGCAGAGCTTGAATTTATCGTAAACTCATTCTCTCTTGTAGATAGCAGTACTTCGAGTGTGGAAATTTTGTCTAATTTAAACTTCAACCTAAAAGTAAAAGACACTAACTTTAATGTAGATATAACCCCAGATACCCAACTTTATGATTTTGTTCCATTGTCGGCTGGAACAGTATCAATAGAGTTTGCCCTGTCTAATTTTACTGCAGGTAATCAAACGCTTGAACTTGATATGCGAATCGCAGGGTCACAAACCATTGGTGGTTTTAGCGAGACCGCAGTGGAAATTGAAATTCTTGAGTAACGAAGTAAATTCTAAACACTGAATATTTATATCTATTTTTAAGAAAAGCAGTTTTACTTTTAAAGCCCTATGACAATAGCCCTAATTATTTCCATAGGGCTATTTCAAAAAACTTGAATCACATTACTTGGTTATGTTTTTATTTCCTACTTTATTAAAATGGCAGTTACAGACTCACCGCTAAATACATAAGATTGTACTTAATAAATGTAAGTTAGACTGCGCTGTCTTATTGCCTCGTATAAACTCTGTGTATGTTTACTTCAATTTTGGTCTGTTATTGATCAGCATTCTGATCACACACTCTCTTTGGAAGTCGCGTTATTTTTTAATGACTTTAGCTCTAATACGCCTTCATTAATGTAAGAAAATATAACTATCCAACCAACGACTGAAATAAAAGAGGCTTTAATGATCCAAGGCAAAAGCCAGTCTCCACTATTCCATAGCATATGTGAAAGCGTTGCTATTAGAAAAACCCGTACAAAAGTATACTCAAATAGCATACTTATCATAAAGGGTCTGCCTTGCTTAACTTTCCATAATGCAGCACCTATCATACCGGTCCAAATTATATGCCCAAAGGGAGACAAGACACCTCGTAAATTAATGTTATCTATCATTGAGGTATAGTTCTGACTCAAAAGAATTTCAAACGCATACCCAGCACTTTCAAATGAACCAAAACCACAGCCAACAGCAGCTCCAAACAATAAACCGTTTAAAATATATGGGTATCTGACTGCATTTGCTATTAATAGAAGTGCGATTAATTTACCTGGCTCTTCAGCTAAACCTGCAACAGGTGGGCCTAGCCAGTTTAAGTCAGAAGTTAATTGAAACATGAGCAATGAAAAAATGAGCGACAGTATCCCGCCTTGTAGAACGAGTTTAAATACTTTTATTAATGATACATTTCTTGGCACGTTTGTCTCGAAAAAGAAAACGAGTACACTCAAAGGCATTGCAAACGTGCCCACAAAAATTAAGCCGGGCAATAGTTTGATATTTTCCCAATATTCAAATGAGTAAATAAAGCCAAAATAGGTTAGTAGCATCAATCCAAAAAGCCGAATAAATAACCAAGGTCTTGGGAATTCGGATGTTATTTCATTGATATCAGGTGTTGTTGTCATCGTTCCAACCGAATAATACTCTTCAAGCTCTTCATCATTTCTTTTCTTAAACACATCTGAAAAAAGTAGCTTGATGTTGAAGTCCGCCAGATCTGTAGTGCCCGCAAAGGAGGTGACATGCTGACTTAATGTCGCTCGGTTTTGAAACAACGTTTTTTTAGCTATTACATCTCCTTTTGATGAAAAACGATTACTTGCATTCTCATTACCCATTACATAGCAGATAATGCCAGCTTCTAGCATCACCTCAGACATGTACTGGGCTTTTCCGTGACTTAGACCCTTCTTTAATACATAGCTTCTGCCATTAAAATATTGCTCAGCTTTAGCGATTGAAATATTAAAGAGCGAAGCAAACTCATTTACTGCTTTCCCTCGGTTTTTATCCGGGGCAATATCCCCTTTAAAAACGAGCTTATAAGTACACGCCATCATACTACCTCGTAAATAATAGTTTTACAGATGGTGTTACGGCGAGGCTGATTTCCATACCTACACTTTTCATACTTCTGATGTTAACTTTTCTTTGTAAATCAGCACTCATTTTGATTGCGCGAACTAACATTGCCACGATCGGTTTATCTTTAACTTTCTCTTCAAGCTCTTCCATTGATAGCGTCGTTTCACTGTTCATTTTAATAATGACATTAACCTTTGGTGATACACCGACTTCCATCTCAAGATCTTCAATAATGTAGCCCGCATTCTCTAGATAAGGTATTGATGAATTTATTTGTACTACAGATTCTTGTAGTTTTACCATACCAATTGTTTGCGCTCTTTTGAGTTGCTCAAATGCCATTTTTTGTGCTTTTACAGTAAAAGCATTAGAGCTAATAAAGCTACTTGTTTCCTCTTCAACAACATAAGCCCCCGACATTAAATCATGGAATCCTCGACGCTTAGGGTTGAAGAAAATACTTATCGCTGATATCAAGAAAAAGGCGAAGCCTACTAAGAATACAATGGATCTTATGAAGGCGTTAAGTAAGTTTAATGGGGCCGAGTTTTCATCTATTACTTTTATTTTTAATAGCCTTGCGCCAATTGTTTTTCCGCCTGATAAATTGCCAGTCATCAGCGTGAAATAAACAAGACTTAACACAAATCCAAGGTACTTTAAGCTTTCAAGTGTGGCTGGAAAAAAGGTCAGTATCAAATACGTAATGATAAACGTAAAAACCATCGTTATTAGTTGGTCAATGCACACGGCCGCGACACGTTTCCACGGTTTTGCTATTAGAAAGGTGTCTACTTTTATTGTGTCATTTTCATTGGCAGGTTCTTGGGCTGCATCCGCTTCTATTGTCGAAATGTCTTCAACTACGGCAACAGTTTCAATTTCTTCTTCTGCGGCCAAGTCATCGACTTCTTCAATGTCTTCAAGATTAAAAAGATCTTCATTATTATGTTTAAATTGAAGCTCAACTTTTCCACCAAACTTAATGATAGCCTGTTCGATTTTATTGGCTTTTTCTTCGTCCAAATCGGTAAAAAGCACGAGATTATCTTGCTTTAAATAGCCGATGACATCTGCTTTAGATGCGCTTGGGAAACAACGCTTAATTACGCCAGCAAGGTTAGCGATATTATTTTTATTACTGATCCCTCTGTAGATAACATCACACTTCATCATAATATATTTCAGTCCCTTTAATATTTAAGTTCGCAATAGAATTTTATTAGCTTTATTTTGGTTATGAACAGGCGCTCACAAACGGGTGTCTTCAATCAACGGTTGCGCTAAGGTGAACTCACTTGGACTTTTAAGTGGTTTGCTATGCTCTTACCTATCGCCATCATCTTAAAACGATATTTTTCGCATTTAGTTTTAGATGAAACTCAAATAGCACAGAGCCAAACTTACTTGATCCTATCTGTATTGGCGTGCACGGCGAAGCATGACAATCTGCCTGTTAACAAATGTGAGAGTGCGCTAGTTGTGTCTTTAAATTTGATAACGCTCTAGCGTTTAATACTTTTCAAAACAGTGGGCACATATTGGATAGGGATAATGGGAAATGAATACGTTTTACTTTCATGTCAACTCATCGTCCAATTTGATAAGTGCTACAACTGACTAGCCGGGAATAGTATACATTCCTGCCATGCATATCAAATAAAAATTTATAGTGCATACAATGAACTAAAAACATTTTTTCTTTGCATGACGGTTAATAATATTACTAATACCCACGATATCTCGGTTTGTAAGGAAGTATTTTAATATTTACCTATGCCATAGCTTCATCGGTAATCCCCACAAAAAATAATAGAAGCCAAATGTAGAATTTTCTCCGATTGCCATCCCGATTTACAGTGATATTTTTTTAGTATAATTATTCCATCAGCAGTACATACTTAAGTAAGGAAGAAAAAAGCGATATATTAGTAGTTAGTAATTGGTGTATATAAGTTGTAGGTGAGGTTTTATTATCTCGCTTTTTATTTTATATAAATACAATCCTAGTAAGGGTATGAAGCAATTTTATCGACGATTTTAGCGCGCAAAGGGTTAGCAATAATATATCTAGCATTGTTCAGTAAATCATTTTCATTTCTAATCATGTGATCATAGTAGTTACGTTGCCATAATTTATACATACCCAAATCGTTACGAGTTACTTTAGAGCAACGGCCTTTAAATAACTTAATTACATCGGACAGCGCTTTTTTAGTTCCTAATTGAATTAGCCAATGTATATGATTTGGCATAATTACAAATGCTATTGTTTTAGCTGCTTCTTGCGTTTCTATCTTTTTCATTTCTGTGATTATCAAACGATTAATATCCATAGAAATAAATATGTTTTCTCTTTTGTGTGCCACTAGTGTGATTGAGTAAAATCGATTTGTTAATGATACTCTGCCTTTTCGCAATAAATCAGAACGATACATTTTTACAGTCTTTCAATACTTTTTATTAAAGGTAGCAGAGGTTTCAAATTAAGAGATCGCGAAGTAAATTCGCACCTACAGGTGGCATATATTGTAGGTGAGGTTTTATACCTCGCTTTGGTAAAGTTAAGGTCGATGAGCGCGAAGTAAATTCGCACCTACAGGGGGAGGCATGTTGTAGGTGAGGTTTTATACCTCGCTTTGGTAACGTTAGGTTAGATGATCGCGAAGTAAATTTGCACCTACAGGGGGGATGTTGTAGGTGAGGTTTTATACCTCGCTTTTGGTAACGTTAGGTTAGATGACCGCGAAGTAAATTTGCACCTACAGGGGGATATTGTAGGTGAGGTTTTATACCTCGCTTTGGTAAAGTTAAATTGGAAAAGCGCGAAGTAAATTCGCACCTACAGGTGGCATATCTTGTAGGTGAGGTTTTATACCTCGCTTTGGTAAAGTTAGGTTAGATGAGAGCGAAGTAAATTCGCACCTACAGGGTGTGTATGTTGTAGGTGAGGTTTTATACCTCGCTCTGGTAAAGTTAAATTAGATGAGCGCGAACTAAATGCGCACTTACAGGGTGTGTGTATGTTGTAGGTAAAGTTTTACATCTCGCTTTAAAGCTCTAATAAACAAAAACCCCGATGGTGCATAGTACCATCGGGGTTTTTTAATCGTTTTAGTAAACTTAAACTTTAAATTCGTCTACCGACAGGCGAAGCTCTTCAGCAAGTTTTGCTACTTCTGAACTTGAAATATTAGTTTGGTTTGCGCCTTCGGCTGTTTGCTCTGCGATGGCTACAATCGACTCAAGGCGTTCGCTAATTTCTTGTGCTACTTGTTGTTGCTCAAGTGCTGCAGTCGAAATTTCTTCACTTACGTCGTGGGCTTGCGAAACCGCAAATGTAATCGAATCAAGTGCGCTACTTGCTAGGTCGGTTTGCTCAACACACGATACAGCGCGTTGTTTACCTTTGCTCATTGCCGTTACTGCAGCTTCTGCACCTGTTTGTAGCGATTCAATCATTGATTGTATCTCTTGGGTCGACTCTTGAGTTTTACTCGCTAGAGAGCGTACTTCGTCAGCTACAACAGCAAAGCCTCTGCCATATTCACCAGCTCGCGCAGCTTCAATTGCGGCATTTAGAGCAAGTAGGTTCGTTTGATCCGCTATTCCGCGTATTACATCTAAAATGCTGCCTATTGATGCGCTATCTTGATGCAGTTTATTTATAACTTGTGAGGCGTCGTCTACTTCACGTGCTAGCTGTTCAATCGTGGCTTTATTGTTATTCGAAATACCTTTAACGCGTTCAGCTTCTTTATCAGCATTTTTAATTTCGCTAAGTGCTTGTTGAGCGCTGTTACTAACCGTTTGCGATGTACTGCTCATTTCGGTTGTTGCAGTAGCTGCTTGTTCAACTTGTGCTTGTTGGTTACGAATTGCTTGGCTTGATTCTGAGGTAATGGCCGATGTTTGCTCTGATGCTGCTGCAAGCTGAGTAGAGCGCGAAATAATGCCCTTAATTAGGCTGCGTAGGCTGTCAATTAGTGTATTACAACTTTTAGATAGTTCGCCAAACTCGTCTTTAGCGCTGTCATCTAAACGTTGTGTCATGTCGCCACTGGCAACAATATCTAAAATGCGATTCACTTCGGCAAGTGGTTTAGTAATGCGGCTAACAGTAATAATGGCAATCACAATTGCTAAAAGAGTGGCTATAACCATGCCAACCCAGGTCCATAAATTAGCTGAGTCTACATCGCTGCGCACACCTTGTTGTAATTTAAACGCAACGTCACTTGCTTGATTAACTAGCTCGTCAATTTGGTTAAGTGCCATTTTGGTGGCTTGCTCTGACTGTGCAAGCTCTGATTGCGTAAGCGTAATCGAATCAATTAAACGTTTTTTGTTTGCTGCTAAGCTGTTACTGCCCTTTATGTTATTTTCTAAAATATCAACATATTCTTTTAGGCTTGAATATAAGTCGCTATGCGTTTGCTCTATTGCTGGCTTAATTAAATCAACGGTGCGTACTACTTCTTCAAGGTAATACGTTTGCTCGTTCTTAACAATATCGAGAGTGTTAAGCGTTTTAACAGTTAGCATGTCGGTGCTGTTACTAACTACCGACATAAAGTTGTTTTCTAAATTATTTGCAGCTTGATAAGCGCGAGGGTGGTTTTGTTCAAACCCGTCAATGTCGATAATATCGAGTACAACAGAGTTAGCATCTTCTGCACTTAGTTCTATGTTTTCTAATTGTGCTTTTAATGTTTTATTTAATGCTAGTTGCTTGCCTTTATCTGCTAATAAATTTTCAACGGTGCTTAAAAAGCTTAAATAGGTTTTTTCTACATTTTGGCTGCTTTGATTAAGTGCAGCATCGTTTTTTACTACGTCTTGAAGCTCACGGTGCAGCGTGTTGAATTGCTGTTTTTGCTCAAGGACTTGTGCTTTTATTGGTGCAAGCTCATTGGCTGATGTCGTGTAAAAGCTCGCTTGAGCGGCTTTACTCATTAAAATAAATTCGGCTTGTAGCTCAGAGCTTTTATTTAATGCTGGGAGTGATAGTTGGTTCACTTTTTGAGTGGAACGGTCAATATTTGCAATTTTTATTAAGGAATTACCACCAATTATTAATAATAATAGTGTGATAAATATAAAACCACCCCAAATACGCTGGCTTACTGTCAGGTTCATAAGATTTCCACTCAAAAAGTACTTCAATTAAGACTTATCGGCGTTTGTACCAATAAGTTAAGTAATTAAAATCAATTACTTTAATTAATTTTAACTATTAATTGATAAATCTAACAGATGTATTGTTTTTTTTCAGTTTATTTAGACGAAAGGTGGGAATTTTCTACAATTATTTTTTTAGTACTCAGCTCCATTAGGCTCATGGTGTTACCCCATACGCAGCCTGTGTCTAGGGCGTGAACCCGTGAATTACCTGTTCTACCTTCAAGTGCGGCCCAGTGGCCAAAAATAATATCGTGTTTAGATTTAGCTATATTGGGGTGGTTAAACCAAGGAGTAAGAGTTTCGCTGTCGGTTATTGCACCCTTTGCATTAAGCTCGAGTTTGTTATCACTTGTTAAAAAACGCATGCGGGTAAAGTAATTAACTATGTATCTAAACTTTGCAAAGTCATCAAGGGTGTTAGACCACCTAGCGGGGTGAGCCTGGTACATGTGTTCAAAAAACGCTTTTGCGTTACTTGATTGATAACAGCTTTGTGCAAATTGAGCTTGTTTTAGCGCATCTTCAACAGACCAATCGGGGTTTAACCCCGCGTGAGATATAAAGCAGTTATGTTTTATAAGCTCTAATGCCAATGGCTGGGTTTGTAAAAAAGCGATGTAGTTAGCCAATTTAGGGCTTTCAAATATTGGGTTTAATTTATCTTTTGGATTGATAGGTTTGTTAAGAAAGTAGCAGGAAACCATGTGAAGGTCGTGATTGCCTAAAGTGATGGTCATGCTATTTTGATGTTGGTAAATATAGTCTAAGCAGGCTAGGGAGTCTGGCCCGCGAGCAACTATGTCGCCAACTAAATATAGGTGATCTTTACTTGGGTTAAAATCAACCCGTTGTAAAAGGGTGTTAAATTCACTAAAGCACCCTTGTAAATCACCTATCGCATAATCTGCCATCTAAGTGCTTAATGCAAAATGTTAGGGCAAGCCAAACGAAACACATTAATAGGCGCCTGAAACTCAGAGCCAAACTCGTTGCGTAACGTGTAATGGCCTTGCATAGTGCCTACAGGTGTATCTAAAATTGCACCGCTGGTGTATTTATAGCTTTCGCCTGGGCCAATATCTGGCATTTCGCCAACAACGCCTTCGCCTTCAACTTCTACTTGTTTGCCATTTGCGTCGGTAATTAACCAATAGCGGCTCAGTAATTTTGCACTGCATAAACTATGGTTTTTAATTGTTACCGAGTAAGCAAATACATATTTTTCAAGCTCAGGTTGAGATTGACCTTCTACGTAAAATGTTTCTACAGATACCTTTACAGGCGATCCAATGTTACTGCTTGTTGTCATAAATCCAGTTAGCTATATCAATAAATTGTTGTAAAGATAAGCGCTCAGCACGCAGCGTTATATCAATGCCAATGCTAGTTAGTTCTTCTGCGGTAAGTAAGTTACCTAAACTATTACGTAGCGTTTTGCGGCGCTGGTTAAATGCTTCTAAACACACTGTGTTTAAAATTTTAACGCTTTTTGCTGTACGTTGCTCTGGCTTTTTAGGTATTAAACGAATAACAGCAGAGTCAACTTTTGGCGCTGGTTTAAAGCACTCAGGTGGTACTTCAACAACCGGCATTGCATTACAGTAATATTGAGTCATTACGCTTAAGCGACCAAATGTTTTACTACCAGGGCCTGCTACCATGCGTTTTACTACTTCTTTTTGAAGCATAAAGTGCATGTGCTCAATATGATCTGAAAATTCAAAAAGGTGAAACAATAACGGTGTCGAAATATTGTAAGGTAAGTTACCAAACACTTTTAATTTTTTGTCATCGCGAACCAAGCTTGCAAAGTCAAACGTCATTGCATCGCCTTGGTTAACGGTTAATTTAGGACCCAAAAATGGGTGTTCAATTAATCGTTGTGCTAAGTCTTTATCTAATTCAACAACCGTTAAATGGCCGCTTAAGTCGGCTACTGGCTCAGTAATTGCGCCAAGGCCGGGGCCAATTTCTACTAAGTTGTCTTCTGGTTTAGGATCAATCGCAGAGACTATTTTATCGATGATAGATTCATCAAATAAAAAGTTTTGCCCAAAACGCTTACGAGCGCGGTGTCCTAAATGTACTTTATCGGTCATTGATTTTGTGCTTTTTCTTGGGCGAGCTTAATTGCTTCGCGGATCGCTAATTCAAAACTGCCAACGTCAGCTGTACCAGTCCCTGCTAAATCGAGTGCAGTACCGTGGTCAACTGAGGTGCGGATAAATGGTAAGCCAAGGGTGATATTCACCGATTTACCAAATCCTTTGTATTTTAGCACAGGTAATCCCTGATCGTGATACATAGCAAGTACTGCATCTGCTTCAGATAGGTATTTATGTTGAAATAAGGTATCGGCCGGTAGTGGGCCAATTAAATTCATCCCTTCGCTTCTAAGTATTTCAAGCGTTGGGGTGATTGTTTCTATTTCTTCACGGCCTAAATGGCCATCTTCACCTGCATGTGGGTTTAAGCCACACACTAAAATACGTGGTTTTTCTATCCCAAACTTAGTTTGTAAGTCGTGATTTAAAATACCCGCTACTTTAGTTAAGCGCTCAGGAGTAATGGCACGCGATACATACGCAAGTGGAATATGCGTGGTTACAAGTGCAACGCGTAAACCTTCAGTTGCAAGCATCATAACTACATCTGCAGTATTTGATTGCTGCGCAAAATACTCAGTATGTCCGCTAAATGAAATGCCCGCTTTGTTAATAATGCCTTTGTGAACAGGGCCCGTAACAACCGCATCGAACGTGCCATCCATGTTTTTTTCACTTGCTATACGCAAGGTATCTAACACATATTGGCCATTACCGTCGTTTAGTACGCCAAGCTCTACATCCGCACCTAAATCAACCTGATGAATATACAAACTGCCTGCAGGTGCTGCTATGGCGGGGGCATTATCATCAAAGTTAATTAAGTTTATTGTTAAGCCTAAATGCTTTGCACGCTCTTTTAATAGTTTGCCATCAGCAATCGCTATTAGTTGAGCGTCCCACGCTTGCTGAGCAAGCGTGAGTAGTAAATCTGGGCCAATACCGGCTGGTTCACCCGGTGTAATAGCAATTCTTAGAGTCATATTTATTGGTCTATAGGGAAAATTTCAACGTGAGCTTGCTCGCGCATTTCTTGCTGCCAGTTAAAACTTTCTTCCTTAAATTTACGGTTAAACAACATACCGTGAGCACGGTTACGTTTAGCTAGTTCAGTTTTATCAGCTACACGTTTGCCAAGTAACTGCACAATATGCCAACCAAACTGTGTTCTAAACGGTTCGCTTATTTCATTTTCTTTAAGAGAAAGTAATGTATCTTTAAACGCAGGTACGTAGGTAGTTGGATCTGTCCAATCGTACTCGCCACCTTTAAGTGCAGAGCCAGGATCTTCTGAGTACTCTTTAGCAAGTTCACCAAAGTCGGCTGTTCCTGCACGTAAGTCTTTTGCAAAGCCTGCAAGCATTGAGCGTGCTTTCTCTTCACTTAAAATAATTGAAGGTTTAATAAGTATATGGCGTGAACGTACCTCAGTTGTTTCTACAACTTGTAGACCACGAACGTCTTGTACTTTAATGATATGAAAACCTGCACCAGAGCGAAGTGGGCCAACAATAGCGCCTTTCTTTTGGCCTTTTACTGCTTCAGCAAAAAGCGATGGCATTTCGTTAATGCCCATGTAACCAAGTTGTCCACCTTCAAGTGCTTTAGAGCCGCTTGATGATGAAATAGCAATACGCTTAAATTCTTGGCCATCGTTTAATAGCTCAATAACTTTATCTGCACGTGTTTTTGCATCAGCAATTTCGTCAGCTGTCGCATCGTTAGGGATATCTATTAAAATATGACCAATGTCGTACTCTTCAGCACTTTGACCTTGGGTTTCCATAATTTTTAAAAGGTTATCAACTTCTTGTTCGCTAATATAAATACGACGATCAACGCTTGCACGTGTTACTTGCTGCGTTGTGATTTCTTTACGAATTTCTTCACGGTAAGCTTGAAAGCTTTCGCCCGAACCTTCAATAGTGCGGCGTAAGTCGGCAATTGTTCCGCCTTGCTCTTTTGCCATGTTAGCGAGAGTTTGATCGAGTTGGCTGTCTGAGATTTGTAACCCCATACGCTCAGCCATTTGCATCATAAGCGCTTGATTAACTAAACGCTCTACAGCTTGTACACGAAGTGTTTCATCTTTTGGTAATTGCTGGCCTTGTTCTTGTGCTTGCTTTTTAACACGATCAATTATGGTGTCTACTTCGCTTTTTAAAATTACGCCTTGGTTTACAACGCCAATAACTTTATCTATTTCTACTGGTGCAGCCATTACACTTTGACAAAGGCTGGCACTTAAAACTGCTGATGTTAATAATTTTTTTAAATTCATATTCTTTTTACTACTCTTGCTGATAGTACTCTAGTTACTAAGAAAATACGGTCTACGATAGCCAAAAATACCTTGTTGTAATAATTTTTGTGCATCATAACGGCTTTTACTGCCAAGTCCTTTTAATACAAAATTCAAACTAATACCTGAATCAAAAGTTGCTTGTTCTTGTCCTATTGACTGATTTAAATCAGTTTCAATTTGGCGATGGCCAGTAATTTGGATAGCCCAACAGCATGATTCATACTGTAATCCGCTCAATACTTCGATACTTCTGTTGTTTTCAAGATCTCGATGATAGCTCGCAATAAATTGCCATTCGTCGCTAATAGGAATACTTGTAAATACACCTGCTTGCTCGATTGTATTTCCTGAGACATCATTTGCATAGCGATGGTTCAATTGTACTAGCTGATTATTATCACCTTTATAATCAAGCGTTACATTTGACTGTACCATTTGCTTGCCATCTGTATCGTATTGAATACCTCCAGCGAGGTACCAACGGCGGTGCCAATGTAACATGGTTTGAGCTGCAAATAGTGCATTATAATTAGTGTCTGAGTTTAAGCCTTGCTCTGTTGGCTTAGCATCGTCACTTAAATAAAATATTTGGCCCGCACTAAAGTTAAACACTTCTTCTTGTTTTTTATCAAATAAGCGCGTTGTAGCACCTAAAGTAAACTGATTAGCAGCTGCTATACGGTCAACACCCGAAAAGCGCACGTCTCTAAATAAACCATAATAATCATCTTGCAGTTTGGTTGTATCAAACAAGCCAATGTCCGACTGATCTTTATTAGGTGTATATAAATACTGAATTTGTGGCTCTAGTGTTTGTATACCATCTTCAAAAAAGTAAGATGCGTCACGCTCAAAATTAAGCTGAGAGTACAAACGTACTTTTGGGATAGTACGCGATACTGTATCGCTGTATTGCGTGCCGGTTAAATTTCCGCTTTGCTTATAATTAGTTTGTAATAAGCTCACTTCAGACAAAAATGACCACGCATGCGTAGCGTAGTTGTAGCGTGCTTTTGGCTCTACGTGTACACGAGTTGCGCTGTCTATGGCCACTTCTGATGAATCATTAGTAAAATGACTAATCTCGCCCGACACACTAAAGTCAAAATTATCAAAACGCCAAGGCGCTGTTTGCGTAAAATTAACTTGTGGTATTGCAGTGTATGACTCTAAGTGATCGCCGAGTACTTCAAAGTTTTGCACTTTAATATCGGTGCGCCATGTATCACCTAAATGGGTAAGTGAACCAGTACGATACAATTGAGTATCGGTTTTACTTGCGTAGTTTGAAGTTAAGTCGGTGATGTAGTTATCATCGCTCACATTGGTTATATCAACGTTTGCGCGCCAGTTCTCACCTAGGTAGCTTTGCTGTTGCCAATGAAACATGTAGCGTTCATTCAAATCAGGCTCAGAATCATCACTATCTAAGTATTCAATCCCTACTAAGCCTTCGTGTTGCTCTGTTAGGTATCTAAACTCTGTTTGTAATTGCAGCCCTTTGTTAGACATATAACGAGGCGTAATAGTGGCATCAAAATTAGGTGCAATATTTAAATAGTACGGCGTAATTGTTTCAAGGCCGTATTTGTCAGAGCTTGAAATAGTCGGGGTAAGTAAGCCCGATTTACGGCGTTCATCTAGCGGGAATGTAAAATAAGGTAAATATAAAACTGGTGTATCTAAAATACGCAATACGGCGTTATATGTTTCGCCCCAGCCTTCTTCGCGTGAAAGGTTTATTTCGTCAGCTTCAATTTCCCATGCTGGGGTGTCACTTGGGCAAGTAGTAAAGCTTGCATTCATGAGTAATAGGCCAGACTGATTAACAGTGAGCTTTTCAGCGCCGCCTTTACCTTGTTGTTCGGTTAGGCTGTAGTCGGCGCCTAACAAACTGACTTCTGAATTATTTAAATCGGCATTTAATCCGGTGCTGTTTACTTTACTTACGTAGTCTTGATAAGTAATTGGCCCCGTTGCATTTAATAAACCACGCTGTTTGTCTATCAACGCAGTTTGTGCGGACAAACTCATCTTAAGGGTGTTAATATCAACATTGCCGGTAAATTCAGCGCTTTGAGTGCCAAGTAGCTCAACATCATCAGCTTGGATATCAACTTCACCAAGGTTAAGGCCTTCAAGTGGTTGCCAAGCTCTGGTTTGCATTGAAATGCCACAAAGGTTGTGTGCCAGTTCAGTTTCGGCAAGCGATGGTGCGCTAACTACGCTTAGCATCAATATGCCCCAGGTTTTGCTCATTTATCGACCTTAATACTTTGTGTTTAATATAATATACACATAATAAAGGAAAATAATGGCAATTACAGTAATTGACCTATAAAAATAGATATCTAATAAAATGACACGCTTTGAGAATTTACAACAATTTATAAACACACACCTTAATGCCAAGTCGCATACTTTAAACGCGATCACGGGGGATGCTAGCTTTCGCCGTTATTATCGTTTAAATCACGATAATAAACATTTAATAGTGATGGACTCAGATCCAAAAAAAGTGAATAACGAGCCTTATATTTCGCTAAACCAGGTGTTTGTAGAGCAAGGTTTTTTACTTCCCACTATTATTGCAAGTGATGAGAAACAGGGCTTTTTTATTCTCAGTGACTTAGGCAGTACGCACCTAGCTGACATGCTTGATGATGCAAATCGCACCGAGCATTACCAAGCATTAATTAGTTTAAGTGCTCAGTGGGCAAAAACGCCCACAGCTTCTGCTATGCAAGCGTATAACGAAGATTTTATAAAGCTAGAGCTTGATATATTTAGCCAGTGGTTAGTAAGCGACTTTATTAATGAGTCACTCAGTGCAGAACAAAAAATAATGTGGCAAGCAAGTTCAGAGCTATTAATAAAGGCGATGCTTGAGCAACCTACGGTTACCGTTCATCGTGATTACCATAGCCGTAATATTATGAATAGTGACGGCCAGTGGGCCATTATAGATTATCAAGATGCTGTACGCGGGCCGCTTTGCTACGACTTAGTATCGCTACTGCGCGATTGCTACTTTAAATTGCCAGAGCAAGAGTTAACAAGTTTACTTGATTTTGCTTATCAAGAATTTACAGCTCAAAATTTACTGGCTAACACTTCATTCGATGAGTTTAAATATTGGTTTGATTTAACCGGATTACAGCGCCACTTAAAGGCTGCGGGTATATTTTGTCGATTGTATTTACGCGATGGTAAAACAGGTTATTTAGATAATATTTTACCGACGCTTGATTACATTATTGAAGTAGCAGCAATTTACCCAGAGCTTAAAGCATTGAGTGAGTGGACAAAAAATACCATAGTGCCAAAAGTGACTGAAAAGTTGGCAAAGGAGCGCTCATGAAAGCGATGATTTTAGCTGCAGGGCGCGGGCAAAGAATGATGCCGCTAACGCAAAATATGCCAAAGCCAATGTTAAAAGTGGCAGAAAAACCACTTATTGAGCACCATATAAATAACCTTAAAGCAGCCGGCATCACCGATATTGTAATAAACCTTGCGTGGCAGGGTGATAAAATAAAAGACTACTTTAAAGATGGCAGTCAATTTGGCGTAAATATACTTTATAGCCAAGAAGTTGAAGGTGGCCTTGAAACGGCCGGCGGTATTATTGAAGCGTTACCGCTGTTGGGCGACTCGTTCATTGTAATAAATGGCGATGTATACACCGACTACGATGTAAGTGCGCTAATGCAACTTCATTTACAACCTGGTGAGGCGCACATAGTGCTTATAGAAAATCCGCCACACAATCCAGATGGCGACTTTGCATTGAGCCATTTGTCGGCCGAGAGTCAAAAATATACCTTTTCGGGGATTGGCCGGTATCAGGCTGATTTTTTTAAAGGATTAACGCAAGGTATTCGCCCTTTAGGGCCTATTTTACGTGAAAAGCTAAATGAACATTTAGTCTCTACTGAGCTCTATATAGGGCAGTGGGATGACATTGGTACACCAGAGCGTTTAAACCAATTAAACACGCGCCTTGAGGCGTAACAACTCAATTTTTTAAGAAGGCAGTATTATAGATGTGGGGAAAAATTCTCGGTTTTTGTTTTGGCTTTATGTTTGGCAAAATATTTGGTGCTATTTTAGGTTTATACCTAGGTCATTTATTTGATAAAAGCTTAAAAAATAACTTTGATAAAGCAGGCGGTTTTTCTAGCTTATTTAGTGGTGACGATGTTCACGAGCGCCAAGCTTTATTCTTTTCAAGCTGCTTTGCTGTTATGGGGCACATTGCAAAATCGAATGGCCGAGTGAGCGAAATACACATAAAAGCGGCTAACTTGTTCATGGACGAAATGGGCTTAAAGGGCGAAGAACGCCGCGAAGCACAACATGCATTTCAGTCAGGTAAAGAGAGCGACTTTTCACTTAAAGAAACAGTACACGATTTTAAAGAACGCTTTGCTAAACGAAACGATCTAATACAGTTGTTTTTAGAAATACAAATTCAAATGGCGTTTTCTGACGGGGTATTAGCCGAACAAGAAAAGCAATTATTAGCAGAAGTAAGTAAACAGCTAGGCATTTCTAAAACACACTTTGCATTTGTATTAAAACGTTATCAAGCTGAGTTTAACTTTAGAAAGCAACAACAGCGCTTTAATCAACAGCAACAAAGCCAAGGTCAAAGCAGTAGCTACCGTGAGGGTTCTGGCCATCATGTACCGCCAAATAATAATATGAATCGTGCGCAAGCATTGGCGTTATTAGGCTTAAATAGCGATGCAACGCAGCGTGATATAAAAGTAGCTTACCGTAAACTTATGTCGCAACATCATCCAGATAAATTAGTATCGCAAGGTTTACCAAAGCACATGATGGAATTGGCTGTTAAAAAGAGCCAAGATATTCAAGCCGCTTATGAGTATTTAAAAAAGTCGGCGTAAGAACCCGTCTATTTCTTTTGTTAGGCGTGCGTGTTGACCTGGTTGATCGCGCAGGCCAAACAATTGGCGTTGGCGGTAATCAAATTTTGCATTTCGGTTAACCCAGCGCTGACGACTTTTAAGGCTCATTAAAATGTCTGTGCTGTCATTTGCATAGTAAATATCAAGCAAGGCGGGTGTAACAAGTGACGCTGTTTGGCTCAAACTTTCGTTACGTTTAGTATTAGGTAAGTAACTGCTCAAACTTATAAACGCATCTAGTCTCTCATCTGGGAAATCTGCATAGTACTCCAACAACACACCCGCACTTGTACCTTGTGCAATAACCACTATATTACTCGAACCTCCCATAGCGGTTTGATACAGCGCATTAAACCGAGAAATGAGATTTATTTTATAGTTATCAAGTATGTCGTCAGTTACTTTTTCAATTGCATTAACGTAATGAGGCTCATCTTTGATTTTTGCAGGCTGTGATTGTGCGTTTGTTGCTGTGTCGGGTGATGCAGGTTCCTCGGCTTTACTAGGCGCAGCTTCGGTTTCGCTGGGCATTGCTTCGGCCATTTTACTTGCTTGCCAATCAATGTCGGGTACTGTCATTGCGTAGGTGCTGTAGCCTAAATTATTAAGCTCTTTACGCAAGTAGCCCATACCGGAGTTATTGGTAGGTGAAGAATGCCAGTCGGGTATAAGTATTACGATACCTCTAAAATTACTACTCATATATTCGCTGTAAAGGCTTAAAAATTCTGTTTCACCCGCTAATATTGGCTTTATTTCATCACTTGGAAGTAGTCGCTCAATGTCGCTATTTTCAATGCTTGATAAACTAGGTGGGGCAATATGTTCAGCCGCGCAGGCAGGGTTAGCTAAAAGTAGCGCACAGCTGAGCTGTATATAAAAAGCCCTTTTTAAAAACCGTGAAAATAGCATAACGCACCTAACTAATGACAATTAGTTAGGTATCGGCAAGGTTATCTAAAAGTTTAATAATTTACGAAGTGTTTGCGCCGGTTAAAATTCTGGCTCAGCTTCAAAAGTAAGTACTTGCTCAGTTTTAGGGTGCTTTAATTTCAGCATTTGTGCATGTAATTGTAAGCGAGGAGCAGCAGCAAGCGCCTCTTTATGGGCGTAAAGCCTGTCACCTAAGATAGGATGACCCAGGCTTAGCATATGCACACGTAGTTGATGCGAGCGACCAGTGATGGGGGTTAGCTCTACACGGGTTGCATTTTCTTCACGCTCAAGTATTTTAAAATGCGTAAGTGAAGGTTTACCTCTGTCGTGATCAACCATTTGTTTAGGGCGATTAGGCCAATCACAAATAAGGGGTAAATCTACTGATCCTGTTTCAGCTTCAAGTTGTCCGTATACACGTGCTATGTAACGTTTAGCTGTTTCGCGCTCTTGAAACTGCATACTTAAATGTCTGTGCGCTGCTTTATTCATGGCAAGGCACAGTATGCCAGAAGTCGCCATATCTAAGCGGTGCACTATTCTTGCTGTTGGAAAAACACGATTAACACGATTAATTAAGCTGTCGGCATGTTTAGGATCTTTACCTGGGACAGTTAATAACTCACTTGGTTTATTAACTATCAGTAAATCGTCATCCTGAAAAAGTATCGTTAAATACGGACTCATGGGGGGATTGTAGTTAACTAACACGGCCGACCTTAGTAATTTTGAAGGGCGCTATTTTAGTAGAGCAAGCCAACAGGCTCAAGTAAAAGTTTGGCTATATTGTTTTAACTAATAGTCCAAGCCTTAGGCTCCTTTAAAGCGCTTTTATAACTTAATTTCTTCGGGTGTTAATAATCGATATTCACCACTGGCCAAGTTTTCATCTAGGGTAATCCCCGCAATCTGCTCGCGATGTAACTCAACCACTTTGTTATCTACCGCGTAAAGCATACGCTTAACTTGATGATACTTTCCTTCACTTATTGATAAACGTAGTCCGTAATTAGCAAGTCGTTCGGCAATAGCTGGGCGGGTTAAATCTTTTTCGTTATGCAGCATGACACCTGTGCGTAATTGCTCAAGTGCTTCATCGGTAATCGGTTCTTGAGTTTCTACTAGGTAGGTTTTAAATTTATTGCTTTTAGGCGACGTAATTTTATGTGACCAATCGCCATCATTAGTAATAATAACTAACCCGGTGGTATCTATATCAAGGCGACCTGCTACGTGAAAGTCGCTCATATTTGGCTCATCAAGTAAGTCAAAAACAGTTTTATGTAGCTCGTCGCTGTTAGCGCATACATAGCCAACAGGTTTATTTAACATGTAATAGCGCTTACCTAAAAATACCAAAGGCGTACCTTGGTGCAGTACTTCATCTTGCTGGGCTAGCTGAAAATTATGTGATGTGATTACTTCGCCATTAACGCTTACTTCTTTTCGCTTAATACTAGCGCGAGCTTGGGTGCGCGGTATTTCAGCTAAGTGGCTAATAAATTTATCTAAGCGGCAAGGGAATTTCATTTTGGTTCACATTTTTAGTCGGCTACAATGGGCGCGATTATAGCCGATAGTGAAATACCATGACAGTGCACAGCACACAAATTTTAAGCCTTTACCAAGCAAAAATAGACACAGATGAACTGTGTTTTGATGCAGCGCAGCAAAATGCGGTGGAAGCTTTAAATACGCTAAGCGAGCAACTTCAAGCTCACACATCATGGTGGCAAAAAGCGCCCTTAATAAAAGGCATTTATTTATATGGACCCGTAGGGCGTGGTAAATCCATGTTAATGGATTTATTTTATAAAAACCTACCTATTGAGCAAAAGCAGCGGCTGCATTTTCATCATTTTATAGCACAAGTGCATGCCCAACTTTCGCAGCTACAAGGTCAAAAAAATCCACTTATTCTAATTGCAAAACAGTGGGCTAAAAATATTCGAGTACTGTGTTTTGACGAGTTTTTTGTGAGCGACATTGGCGATGCCATGATTATGTCCAGATTGTTTAATGCGTTGTTTGAACAAGGTGTTGTGCTGGTGGCCACATCGAACGCAAAGCCAGAGCAGCTTTATTACAACGGCCTACAACGAGCGCGGTTTTTACCTACTATTGATTTAATTAATAACCATTGCTATATAATTAACGTGGCAGGGGAGGACGATCACCGCTTTAGATATGGTAAAAACAGTCGTCACTATTTTATAAATTTATCAAATCTCGATTTTAAAAATGAGTTTTTAGCTTCGTATCCGGTTGTAACATGTAGCAATACAATTACTGTGCATGGGCGTGACTTACCCTATTTATTAAGAGCCAATAATGCCTTGATGATTGATTTTATGGCGTTATGCTCTGGCCCTCGTAGTGCTAACGATTATATGTTGTTAGCAACACAATTTGATGTGTTATATGTATCGAACGTGCCGCAAATGGGTGTTAAAGCAACGGGTAAAGTTATTGTTCACGGTATAGAAGATAGCTACCAACGCGAAAAACAAACGCTTGATGAGCACACTTTTGACGACGAAGCACGGCGCTTTATTGCCTTAGTAGATGAGTTTTACGATTGCCATAAATTGCTGGTAATAAATGCGCAAACCGACATTGAACATTTGTATAAAGGTAAAAAGTTGAGCTTTGAATATGCGCGCACGCAATCACGCATAGTCGAAATGCAAAATTGGTAACGCTTTAATATATATTGTAAACGAGCTTGCTCACGCGAAAAGCGCAGCTTTTAATATTTATAACTGATTACTTTGCTACTAATTGGTTTCTCTAAAGCTCTTTGTGAACAAGTTATCTAAAAACCTATTGCACAAAGAGAAGTAAAAGAGGAGTAAATGAGAAAACATAAAACAATAGTAATTATGTATTTTTACTTCTCTAAAGCGCAGCGCCCTCTAAACCTCTTTGTGAATAAATCACTTAAGATCTTATTGCACAAAGAGGAGTAAATGAGAAAACATAAAACATTGAGATTACGAGCTTTGCTCGTCACGCCAGCAAGCTGTGCGTCTACAAGTCAGTTTAACCACGGCGTCAAATTTTACCAGTAGGCGAAGAGCTTGCTCGCGCGAAAAGCGCAGCGCTTTCTTAACCTCTTTGTGAATAAATCACTTAAGACCTTATTGCACAAAGAGAAGTAAATGAGAAAACATTAAAACATAGAAATTACGAGCTTTGCTCGTCACAGCCAGCAAGCTGTGCGTCTACAAGTCAGTTTAACCACGGTGTTAAACTTACCCTTCTTGGCGTACTATATTCTCAAGGGCGCGAATATTAGTAATTAAATCCTGGCGTTGTGGGTTGGCTTGTAATGCTTTTCTAAGATGCTTTAGCGCACTCGGGTAGTCTTTAGAATCAATCGCTATTTGCGATAATCCAAGCCACGCCGATAGTTGGTAATCAGGCAGAGCTTGTGCACGAACATACATAAGTTTAGCTTGGGTGAGTTGGCCTTTACTACGATATATACTTGCTAAACTAAGTAGGGCATCACCTAAATTCGGGTTTATTTTAAGTGCATTATTTAAGCTTTTAAGAGCACGTTTAGTATTACCTTGTTGCATAGCAATTTGTGCGCTGTATACAGAAAACTGGGCTTGTTCATCGCGGGGTAGCTGCTTAGTTAATCTTTTTGCGCTACCTATTAGCTCTTTAGCTAAATCCCATTTTTGTTGAGATACAAGCCAGCCTAAAGTTTGCATCGTGGTATTAATAACCTCAACTTGCTGCTGTTTAGTGGCGTGTTTTAAACCTTGCTTTAATAAACTCACAGCGCGTTCAGTGCTGCCTTCACTTAAATGCAGCTGGGCTGCTAAAAGCTGGTTACTGGTATCTTTAGGGTTGAGTTTTAAGGCCACTTCAATAGCAGCAAGCGCCTGCTTTTTTTGATCAAGCTGTAATGCTATTTGTGCACGTTGCAGCCAAAGTTCAGCTTTATCAGGGCTTTTATTAAGTAATTCTTTTAGTAATGCACTTGCCTGGCTTAAATCACCCGATTCAATTAACGCAAACAATAGCCCTTGTTGGTATTGGCTTGTTTCTGGCGCTAGCATTAGCGCTTGGCGGTAGGCCGCTACTGCGCTCCAAGGTTGGCTATGCTGCACGTGTATATAAGCAAGTTGCGCATAACTTTGTGCGTCAGCTTGGCCAAGTTCAATACTGTGAACTAGGTGTGTTTGTGCTTTGTCATACTTTGCTTGTTGCATGTATAAAAGGCTCAAACCTTGGTGTGCTTTTACTAAATCAGGTGAGGCTTTTAAACACGCTAGGTAAGCTAGTTCAGCGTTATTAAAGTCTTTTGTTGAAAGCAAAACTTGTGCACGTAATAAGTTTAAAGCAGTGCTATCTTGGCTTATATCACGGCCTTTAAATAGCGCCGCAACATCACTGTAATTACCGGCTTGTAATAGTGGTTGTACTTGGCGAGCAAAACCGCGCTCGGTCGGCTCAATAAGGACCTCTGTAGGGCCTAGTAATTTATTATTTATAGCCAACTGCCATGTTGGATCGCTAGGCGATAAAGTTACTTTTAGTGGCGTACTAGCAGCGCTTGCATGCACGCTACTTACACCTAATAAAGGGAGTGAGCACATTAAAGTAGTGATAACTGCGCGAGTTAATGGTTTTAGCGTTTTAAATATATTCATATTTTTCATTTTAATAGGCTTAAGGTTTAAATTCGATTGGCCAAATAAAGCGAGCGCGTACGGTTTCACCTTCTTTTTTAGGTGCACTGAAGCGGCTTTGTTTAATAATTTTGTCGATAGCTGGTTTAAGTTCAGGGTATGGGTTTTGTACTACCTCAATTAAACTTAACTTGCCATTTTCATCAATAAATACATCGAGTTTTACAGTAAATACATCAACACCTCGGCGGGTTAAGCTTTTTGGTAAAACGGCTTTGACGGGAGTAAGTAAAGTGGGGAGACCATCGAGTTGATTTAAGCTAAATGCATCCCAATTTACACTCATTGATTGCCATTGTGGCGCGCTTACTTCTACGTTGGGTGTATCGGGTTTTACAATACTTAAATTGCTGTTGATCTTAATTTTTACGGCTTGGATTGATGCGCCGGCACCTTCTACCGCTAAGCTTTGCATTGGCTCATTTGTTTGCTGTTGTGATATTGATGGAGGTGGCGGAGGTGGCAGTGCCACCATGGCAATCTCGCGTACAACCACTTTGTCTTTTATATGGTGTTCAGCAAGTTGCCCAAGCCATAAAAGCAGCAATGCAGCACTAAGTACAATGAGGCTAAGGCCAAATGCAAAAAGTGGATGGCGATTGTTTTTTGTTTTTTGAAGCGGGTTAATCGTGTGCATATTATTGTTTCGTAGCTAAGTTAACTTGCGCTGCGCCTGCCAGCTTTGCTTCGTCAATTACTTGAACAAGTAACTCAGTAGGTACTGTTTTATCAGCTTGAATAACCACAGGGCGTTGTTGCTGTTTTAACATTTGCTCGACACTACTACGCACACCAGCAACACCAATTTGGCCGCCATCAAAAAATACTTGTTGGTTGTCGGTTATTGCTAAAAATATAACTTGCTGCTCAAGACGACTGGCCGATACGGCTTGTGGTTTATCAACTTCAACGCCGCTTTCGCGTACAAATACGGTTGTAACAATAAAAAATATTAGCAATATAAATACCACATCAAGTAGCGGCGACATATCAATATGTTGCCCCGCTTCTTGCTCTAGCTTGTGCTTTAATCGTGATTGCATAGTGTTACCCTAACTGCTTACTTAACGTATGTAATTTAGGATTACGCTGCGAATACGCTAAGTAAGCTTGCATTAACCACGCAGGGATAGCGCACACAAGGCCAAGTTGAGTTGTTAGCAATGCATCACCAATGGCGTCACTCATTAACTCGTTATGGCCCAGCGCCATTACTTTAAATGTATCAAGCAAACCAACAATGGTGCCTAATAAACCTAGTAGCGGAAGCGCTGCAGTTAAAATAGAGCTAACTTCTTGCCAATAACCTTTGCGCTGCGCTTGGTATTGTTTAAGGTGCAGTAAGTCATGAAAAATCAGCTGGTATACAAATAAAGCGAGTAAAAGAATACACCAGCAAATAGGGTTACTAACTATTTTTTCAAACATTGTTATCTCCTTTTTCTAGTTGGCTTAGCTGTAATGCAAAGCCTTCTAGTTGGCTGTAATACGCTTTTGCTTTACGCGATAACAGTGCATTTAAAACGAGTGCAGGTATGGCAACGACTAAACCTAGTTCGGTTGTTATAAGTGCTTGTGCAATACCGCCCGATACAACTTCTGGGTCGCCTGAGCCAAACAAGGTCATCATTTTAAATGTTTCGATCATGCCGCTAACAGTGCCTAATAACCCAAGTAGTGGGGCTACTGCTGCAGTAACGGCAATAGCGCCAATAAAGTTATCGAGTTTATGCTTATCGTGAATTAACTGATTAAATAACTGATCGTCTCGTACTTGGCCTTTTTCGCTTTGCAGCGTTAAGTTAAATAGCTGCTGCTGCATGCCTGCAAATTCACTGCTATTTTCAGCTTTAAAAAGTTGCTGTAATTGCATTTGAGAGTGCATTTTAATTTTACTTAAACGTAGTAGCTGTGCGGCTTTTAATAGCGCAATGGTAAGTGCAAAGCAGGCAAATAAAATAATAGGGATAGCCCATAAACCGCCTTTTTCTAGGTGTTCAAGCGGACTTTCTTGTTGGGCTTGGCTAGTTACTAAGTGCGTTAAACTAGGATCAAAAGTAAGTAATGTAGAGCCTACACCGTTTTGCTTTAAAGTATTATCGAGTGGGTTGTCGTCACTTGTTGATTGTACTAACGCTACTTTTAATGCATTAGATTCATCATCCAAATTTAATAAACCCATAAGTTTAGGTGTTTGCGTACTAAACCATGCAACAGGCCCGACTTGAAGGGTATTAGCTTGGCTTAATTCGCCATTACTTAGCACAACCGATTGTTTTTTTAACTGTGGATAAAGTGCCTGCTCTTGATTATTAATTAGCGATACAACACGGCTTAATAACTCGTTTTGGCTATTAGCCGACTCGTTACTGCTAGCACTATTGCTGGTGTTTTGGCGTACAAAACGGCTAAGTAAGTTTAATTGATATTGCTGCTGCTGTTGCCAAGTGTCTAATCGGGTTTGTAACTGATCAAGGCTTAATGTGTTTTCGTCAGCTAGGCGGCGATTAACGGCTGCTTGTTCGCGTAATTTACTGAGCGATTGCTGCTTGGTAAAAATTTGCTTTGCAAGGGTCGCTTGCTCTTTTGAAATGCTCTTTTGAGTTTTACTTAGAGTACGCTGCGCTGTTTTAATATCACTTAAAATACTTTGCTTAGCATCATCACTGCTAGCTGCAAAAGAAATGTTTGCACTAAAAAGTAAAACTGTGGCGCTAAATACTTTAATTATGCTGTTAGTAGCCATTATTTAGCCCCTTGCTGGTTTTTATTTACATAACTTAATATTGGGAGTGTTACCCAATCAGCAGCGCGCTTTTTTTGCTGTACAGCAATACCCAGTGCAACTTGTTCTGCATTAATGCTTGAATCAAACTCCCACTGCCAACCTAAGTCACTTGGAAAACCAATACCTACGTAACTTAAGTCTTCGCTTACAAACCATGCTTGAGCTGCACCTAAATAAAGCTGCTTAACCCATACTTCTTGCCCGTCAGGATGCTTAATAGCCATTTCGTGAATAGAAATACGTTGTTGAAAATCATTAAGTAGAGTCAGCATTTTTAGTGCTGTTTGTAATTTGTCAGTTGTACTGAGTTTTGAATCGCTTAAATCACCAGCGTTTTTCCAACTACTCAAAAGTGGCGGGGGGAGTTGCACTTGTAATGAAAGTAATTGCCCAGAAATACGTGCTAGTTGATCATTTAATTGCTGTTGATCATTTTCAAGTTCTGATTGCTGAGTTACAAGCTGTTCGCGTTTTTGGGCAAGCTCACTGGTGCTTTTTTTTCTACGCTGATTAAGCTCGCTAAGTTGCTGCTGCTCGGCATTAAGAAGCGTTAAGGTTTGCTCCATACTGCTTTTTTGTTCAAGCCAATGAGTATTTAATTCTGTGTTTTGATTTTCTATTTGTAGCCATTTATTAACGAGTTGTTCTAGCTCACTAACAGTGTCGGCTTTTACTGCCATAGTGCTACAAAGCGCGATAACTACGCTAATTGGTTTAATTAAGCTTCGCATTACTTAACAACAATCCTGAAAGTTACGACGAGCAATTACAAGGACGTAATTACTGTTAATTTTTGAGTGTGTATACAATATAGTAATTCACATAACAATGCAATTGATAACAGTTATCGTTTACATTGCGTTGTTAGAGTGGTAGGATTTCGCCGAAATTAAATATGTACCTTAAATTAACAATAGTTAAGTGCTTAATAAAAACTACGGAGTAACCATGAGTAAGCCATCGAATAAAGGAAATGCGTACGTGAAGCCAATTGCAGCGGTTGTTACAGCTACGCTTTCAACTTGGGCAAGTGCACAGGATGTTCAAGAACTATCGGTAACCAAAGCAGAAACTAAAACTGAGTCTAGTTATGTTGTAGAAAAATCAACGTCGCATAAATACACTCAACCGCTACTCGATACAGCTAAAACGGTAACAGTAATCAACCAAGCGGTAATGAAAGACAGAAACGTAGATAGCCTACGTGATGCTTTGCGTAATGTTTCAGGTATTTCTTTAGCAGCAGGTGAGGGTGGCTCACCTACTGGCGATAGCATGTCGATTCGTGGTTTTAGTGCAACAAATGATATTTTTGTTGATGGTATTCGCGATGTTGCAGGTTACACACGTGATATTTACAACATTGAAGCCGTTGAAGTTGCAAAAGGCCCAGGCTCTGCAGTTTCTGGTCGTGGCGCAACAGGTGGTAGTGTTAATTTAGAAAGTAAAAAGGCGAAGTTAGACAACTTTAACGACGTTTCTCTACGTTTAGGTACAGAAAACGATTACCGTGGTCGTTTTGATACTAACATTCAAGTAAACGACACAAGCGCACTACGTATCAACCTTCTTACTGATAAAGGTGATGTTGCAGGTCGTGATCATGTTGAAAACGAAACAAATGCTGTTGCGTTTGCATTTGCAACAGGGCTTGGTACAAACAGCCGTTTTGATTTAAACCTAGAGTATCAACGCCAAGACAATTTACCAGATTATGGTATTCCTTGGGTTTACAGTGATACGCCAGTAGCTGAACTTGCAGATAGCGCGCGCTCACCTTCTCCTGTCGATTTTGATAACTTTTACGGTAATATTTACCGTGATTACGAAGATATTGAAGCTTACTCAACAACAGCTCGTTATGAGTATGATTTTTCTCAAAATACTACGTTACGTGTGCAAGGTCGTTTAGGTAAAGTTAAGCGTGAGTCAGTAACAACTGCACCGCGTTATTTCTCGGTTACAACAGACACTGATATTACCTTTGCAGATGAAAAAACACGTGATACTGAAAATTCACTTGCTGCACTTCAAGTTGATTTAATTGGTAACTATGAATTTGCTGGCTTTACTCACGACGTAGTAGTGGGTGTTGAACTTGCAAATGAAACGTTTACACGCCATAACTTTGTTGCAACTACGCCTGATAACCTAATTGAAGATGGAATACGTAACGACTTATACAACCCTGATGCAACAATTGCATTTACGGGTGTGTACGGCCGTGACGGTACAAGCATTGAAGCTAAAGCTAAAAACCAAGCTATTTATGCATTTGATACAGTAACGCTTAACAAGCAATGGGAAGTTACAGGTGGAATTCGCTTTGATAGCTTCACTACGGATTATCACAACGATTACAATGACCCAAGCGCTTTAATTTCTACAAGTGACGATTTATTTAGCTGGAATGCAGCTGTAGTTTATAAACCTACAGAAAATGGCAGTGTGTATTTAGGCGCAGGTAATTCATTTAACCCATCGGCGGAAAGCCTAACGGTATCTACGCGTTCAAATGCAGCTGATTTAGACGCAGAAGAAAGCCGCAGTTATGAATTAGGAACTAAATGGAGCCTAATGGATGGTCGCCTGCAAACTAATGCTGCACTTTTCCGTACTGAAAAAACCAATGCCCGTACTGATGACCCATTTGCAGATAGCTCAAGTGACGAAATACTCGGTGGTGAGCAGCGCGTTCAAGGTTTAGAGCTTTCAGCAACGGGCCTAATTACTAAAGAGTGGACTGTAATTGCTTCATACACTTACCAAGATAGCGAAGTAACTGAAGCATTAGGCGACGACGCAACTCAAGTTGGTAACGAGCTTGCGCGTACGCCTAAAAATAGCGCAAGTGTTTGGACTACGTACGATATGTCGGATAAGTTATCGTTTGGTTTAGGTGCGCAGTATGTAGGTGAGCGTTACAACGGCACTACGTCAACACGCTCTCGTGCGCCAGGTTATACTATTTTTGACCTGATGGTTGCGTATGACATATCAAAAGATTTGAGCCTGCAGCTTAATGGTGAAAACCTAGGTGATAAAGATTACGTTGATCAGTTAGGTGGTGGACACTTTGTACCAGGTGATGGTCGTAAGTTTAGTTTAACAGCGAGCTATTCTTTTTAATTTTAAAACAAATTAAAAAATAAAAGTAAGCATAAGGGCAGGCCTATTACCTGCCCTTAATTATTTGATGAAAATGTGAGAGGGCGCACATGATAGTTAAAATTCCAGAGCTATTAACGAAAGAAGAAGTGGCGTATTGCCATGAGGTTTTGCTTAAAGCGCAGTGGGCCGATGGCAGTATTACCGCTGGTCATCAATCAACCAAAGCAAAAAATAACTTACAGCTACCTGAAAATAGTCCTGAATGCCAAGAGCTTGGCGATATTATTATGGCAGCACTTGCGCGTAGTAATTTGTTTATGTCGGCAGCGCTTCCTGCAAAAATTTTTCCTCCGTTATTTAATTGCTATCAAGGCGGGCAATCGTTTGGTGTGCATGTAGATAATGCAATTAGACAAGTGCCGGGTACGCCAGTAAAAATTCGTACAGATGTATCAATGACGTTATTTATTAATGACCCTGAAGACTATGAGGGCGGTGAACTTGTTATTGAAGACACTTATGGCTCACACAGTGTAAAGCTGCCCGCAGGCAGTATGGTGTTATACCCTTCAACGAGTTTACATCGTGTAATGCCTGTAACGAGTGGGCGCAGATTAGCCTCATTTTTTTGGCTGCAAAGCATGGTAAACAGCGACGAAAAACGTGGTTTGTTATTTGATTTAGATATGTCGATTCAAAGTTTGCGCAGCAAAGTAGAAGATAGCCCAGAGATTATTCAATTAACAGGTGTGTACCATAACTTACTAAGACAGTGGGCACAGACATAACGAATATACTCGTTATTAAATACTGGATATAAGTAATTAAATATAAGTAATTAAAAGCTGCGCTTTTCGCGTGAGCAAGCTCAACGCCTACAGCCAAAACTTAACGCTATGGTTTAATTACCTGTAGACGCGCAGCTTGCTGGCGTGACGCGCGAAGCTCGTAATTTCTAGGTTTTGGTTTCTTCTCATTTATTCCTCTTTTTCTTCTCTTTGTGCAATAAGATTTTAAGTGATTTATTCACAAAGAGGCTAAGAGGTCGCTGCGCTTTAGAGAAGCAAAGAGTAAGTAACAATCAATTTTAAAAGCTGCGCTTTTCGCTTGAGCAAGCGCTACGCCTACAGCCAAAACTTAACGCTATGGTTAAATTACCTGTAGACGCACAGCTTGCTGGCGTGACGAGCGAAGCTCGTAATTTCTAGGTTTTGGTCTCTTCTCATTTATTCCTCTTTTACTTCTCTTTGTGCAATAAGATTTTAAGTGATTTATTCACAAAGAGGCTAAGAGGACGCTGCGCTTTAGAGAAGCAAAACTACATAATTACTATGTTTTCTGACTTGCCGTTTTTACTTAACCCTTATAACCGTTAGGGTTATTTGACTGCCAGCGCCAGGTATCTTGCATCATTTCATCAATACCTCGCACTGCTTCCCAGCCAAGTTCATTAAGTGCTTTTTCTGGCGCTGCATAACACGCTGCAATATCACCAGGGCGGCGAGGTGAAACCTGATAGGGTACAGCCTGATCGCTTGCTTTAATAAATGCATTAACCATTTGTAGTACAGAGTAACCATTACCAGTACCTAGGTTATAAACTAATGCCCCCGTGCTGCTGGCAATTTTATCAAGCGCTTTTAAATGACCAATCGCTAAATCTACAACATGTATATAGTCGCGCACACCGGTGCCATCAACTGTGTCGTAGTCATCACCAAATACAGCGAGTTGCTTTAATTTACCTACCGCAACTTGTGCGATAAAAGGTAAAAGGTTGTTTGGAATACCATTAGGATCTTCACCAATTAAGCCCGACTCATGTGCACCCACTGGATTAAAGTAACGCAAAATAGCAAACGCAAAGCGCTCATCTGATTTAGCGATATCTTGTAGCATCATTTCAACCATTAGCTTTGACGTACCGTATGGGTTTGTGGTGCCGCCTACAGGGAAATCTTCTTTGATTGGTAAGCTTGCTGGGTCGCCGTAAACCGTGGCTGATGAGCTAAATACCAATTTAAATACACCTGCGTCGCGCATCGCATCAACAAGCGTAAGCGTACCTTGAACGTTGTTTTGATAGTACTCAACTGGCTTTGCAACCGACTCGCCTACTGATTTTAAACCCGCAAAATGTATAACACTATCAACCGTATGTTTTGCAAATACAGAATCTAAAAAGGGTTTATCGAGAATATCGCCTTGGTAAAAAGTGGCTTCTTTACCTGTTATATTTTTTACGCGCGCAAGTGATTCTTGTGATGAGTTACTTAAGTTATCAATAACAACAACATCGTTACCTTGCTGTAAAAGTTCTAAAACAGTGTGCGAGCCAATATAGCCAGCGCCACCGGTTACTAAAATAGTCATGAAAGCTCCGTGGGTACCTTTTATCAATTAAGTTAATTTCACCATAAATAGAGGTGATTTACATGTTTTATCTGTAATTTATATGATTTTAATCGTATTTTTTTGATATCAGCACATTAAATACTTTTGATTACATTTTGTGCAAAACAAGTAACACTTGATTCGTAAGATTAAGTTATAGTTAATAAACAAGTGCTAAAATAGCTTTAGTAATAGCTAATGCTAGGTTTACTCCAATCCACACTTTTGTGATTGGTTACCTCTTTGGAGAAAGATATGAATTTAGTTAAAAAAATAGCAACAACAATGTGTATCGCATTACCTGCGCTTGCCCATGCTGGTGAGTCTGTTGTTAAATGGAATGACTTTAATGATTATCGTGATGTGCGAGCGTCTAACCAAGCTAAGGGCTCGTATCACAAAAGTATTGCGGCAAGTTTTGAAAAACATATGTCTAAATTAGCTGAGCAACTACCAAAAGATTATAAGTTAAACGTAGAGTTTACTGATTTAGATTTAGCGGGAGATGTGCGTTATGGTGGTATGGAGGAAATTCGTGTAGTAAAACCAATATACTTTCCACGCATTAAGCTTAATTATTCGTTAACCGATAACGACGGTACAGTGCTTAGTAAAGATACTGATGTGGAGCTCAAAGATATGGGCTTTATGGATAAAATTAAAATGGGCCGCGACGAATCACTATATTACGAAAAACGCTTATTAACAGAGTGGTTTGGTGAGCAAATATTACCAAGTTTAGATTAACTTAAAATAAAAATGCCGCTAAATAGCGGCATTTTTGCTTTTTAATCTTTACTTAAAAGTAGCTAACAGCGTGAGTATTTGTTGTAACTTAATAACGGTTGTTTTAAGTTTTTCTTCATCAAAACCATCGTTAGATAAGCTTTCAACGTCAGCGGCTACGTCAAGAACATACGGCTTAAAGCGTTTAGCTTCAAAGCTAAAACCAGCATCTTGTGCAAATAAGGCCTTAAATTTGCCATGGCCTTGCTGTTGTAGTTCATCGAGTTTTTTGTCGGCATCAAGCGCCTGACGATAAACAATTTTTAAATTAGTATTGAGTTGTTCAATAATTGAATCCATGGTTTTCCTAAAGCTTTGTACTGCATGGCCGACATAATACTTGGATTACATTTAAAAGTCAGGTTTGTTATATGAATATATCAGGCACAAGTTTACCCGCTGTTTCTGGCTCAGGCCAAGGCAGTGAGCTTTATAGCGCTGCTTTATCTAAAAAGCAGCAACTAGCAGATGGCGCAGCAGCACTTGCACTTATTGAAGGTGCTGCACAATCGTCAAGTGCGCAAACACCGGCTAAATCGGTAACAGCATCATTGGGTAACAACGTAAATATATATGTTTAAATTAGTTTAAGATCGATAGGTGTTTTGCTTTTTTGACCACCTATTTCTCTCACTAACTTAGGCACTAAAAATCCAGGCAGGGCTTTTAATAGCTCTGCCATTATTTTTATTGCGTCTTCTTCGTTAATATCAAAGTGGCTGGCCCCTTCAACTTTATCGAGCAAATACAAATAATACGGTAATACGTCTGCGTCAAATAACGCTTCGCTTAAATTTATTTGCGCATCGAGCGTATCGTTCACATCTTTTAAAATTACAGCTTGGTTTAAAAGCGTTACGTTTGCTTGTTTAAGCTTTTGCATGGCTGCTTTAAAGTCAGCGTCTATTTCGTTGGCGTGGTTTATATGATTAATAAAAATAATTTTTAATGGCGATTTTGCTAATCTCTCACATAACTCATCGGTAACCCGCGTGGGTATAACTACTGGCAAGCGGCTATGAATTCGCATTCGTTTTATTTGTGGTAATTGCTCAAGCTCATCTAAAAACCAACTTATTGCATCGTCTTTGGCCATCAGCGGATCGCCACCACTTAAAATCACTTCGTTTATATTGGCATCAGATTTTATGTAGCTTAGTGTTTCAAGCAGGCTTTTTTTATTAAGTTGGTTTTCTTGATACGGAAAATGCCTTCTAAAGCAGTAACGACAATTGACCGCACAGCCGGTTTTAAACATCACTAAAACACGCGATTTATACTTATGCAAAAGGCCGGGTTGTTCGTTGTCTTGCTCAAGTAGGGGATCTTTATTAAAACCCGACTTAGTTAAAAATTCTTGATGGCGTGGCATGACTTGTAGCAAAAGAGGATCGTTTGGATCGCCTTTGCGTATTTTTTTTATAAAAGGGATAGGCACGCGTACCGGAAATAAACTACGGGCTTTTAGGTCGTTTTCATGGACTTGGCTCGATAAACCGACCATTTCAAGCAAGGTTTTTGGGCAGGTAACTACATTTGCTAATTCTTTTTGCCAGTTTTTATGCAAATTTGCTTCATTTCTTTGTATCATTGGCATGTAGATTACTCGAAAAAATATAAATAGAGGAAACGATGGCGAATTATAGCACCAACGAGTTCAAGGGCGGCCTAAAAATTATGATGGACGGCGAGCCTTGCAGTATCTTAGAAAATGAAATGGTAAAACCTGGTAAAGGCCAGGCGTTCAACCGTGTTCGTATCCGTAAACTTATCTCTGGTAAGGTGCTTGAAAAAACCTTTAAATCGGGTGAATCAGTTGAAGGTGCTGATGTAATGGATACAGATTTAGCGTATCTATACACAGACGGCGAATTTTGGCATTTCATGAACAACGAAACATTTGAGCAAATTGCTGCTGACGAAAAAGCACTAGGCGATGCAGTTAAATGGTTAGTTGAAAATGATTTATGTACAATCACATTATGGAACGGCAGCCCTATTGCTGTTACACCACCTAACTTTGTTGAGCTTGAGATCACAGAAACAGATCCTGGCCTTAAGGGTGATACAGCGGGTACTGGTGGTAAACCAGCAACGCTTAGCACAGGCGCTGTGGTACGAGTTCCATTATTCGTACAAATTGGCGAAGTAATTAAAGTAGACACTCGTAACGGTGAATACGTAAGCCGTGTTAAGTAAGCTTTAACATTGTTTATAAAATCCCAGCTTAAGCTGGGATTTTTTTTGGAGAAAATATGTCAGCAGATCTTTGGGCCCCAAGCGCAAGCATTGAAACACTAAAACAACGTGCAGCGATATTACGTAGCATTCGTGAGTTTTTTTATACGCGTGATGTAATGGAAGTAGAAACGCCGAGCTTAAGCAGTGCCAGTGTAACCGATGTGCATTTGGCCAGTTTTAACACCACATTTGTAGGTCCAGGGCACGCAGGTGGGCTCCCTCTTTTTTTACAAACATCTCCAGAGTTTGCTATGAAACGCTTGTTAGCAGCAGGCTCAGGCGCTATTTTTCAGCTTTGTAAAGCATTTAGAAATGAAGAAGCGGGTAGCCATCATAATCCTGAATTTACAATGCTGGAATGGTATCGCCCAGGCTTTGATGAATTTGCACTTATGGATGAAATGGATGAGCTAATGCAGCTTGTTTTAGGTGTCGCGCCTGCAACTAGACTTACCTATCAGCAAGCGTTTGAAAAAGCACTCGGCCTCGATCCGTTAACAGCAAGCATAGAGCAATTAAAGCAACTAGCGTGTGAGCAAGGATTTGCTGATATAGCCAAAAATGAAACGCATAAAGATACCTTACTGCAATTATTATTTTGTATGAAAGTAGAGCCAACGATAGGACAAGATAAGCCATGCTTTGTGTATCATTTTCCAGCTTCTCAAGCAGCACTTGCACAAATTTGTGAACATGATGCACGCGTAGCAGGGCGCTTTGAGCTTTATTACAAAAATATGGAATTGGCTAACGGCTTTAACGAACTCACAAATGCTAGTGAGCAAGCTAAACGTTTTAATGAAGATAACACATACCGCGCTAACAACGGTTTAAAGCAAGTACCAATGGATACACGTTTAATTAAAGCGCTAGAACATGGATTACCACAATGCGCAGGGGTTGCTTTGGGTATAGATAGGCTTGTAATGCTCGCAACAAATAAAGATAAAATTAAAGACGTAATAGCGTTTGATGTGCAAAGAGCGTGATGCTTAGCCTGTAGGTGCGAATTTATTTCGCGCTCATGTAATTTAACTTTATAAAAAAGCGAGGTATAAAACCTCACCTACAATAAACATCAAACCCAACAACCTACGGCAAACTTGTAGGTGCGAATTTATTTCGCGCTCGTGTAATTTAACTTTATAAAAAGCGAGGTATAAAACCTCACTTACAAATAAAAACACCGTGTTTAAATTAAACGCGGTGTTTTTTTATTGCTTGCTGTAGCTTTCATTTGAAAGCCAACGGCTATGCTTTACAGATTAAGTGTAAACGTAACACCTGCCACGCGAGGCTCACCTAATTGTGTATAGGTATGCGTTGCGTAACCATCTTGTGGATCGTTACCAAATTCAAAACCACGTGTAGGGACTGTTTCGTCAAACACGTTACGAGCCCATGCGCGAACTGCCCACATGTCAGCTTCGTAGCCAAAGCTTAAGTTAACTAAGTTGCTGCTTGGTGCCTGTGAGTTATGACTATCTGAGAAGTAGTAATCGTCCTTACCTTCAACACCAATCATACCGTAAAGCTCACTTGTAAAGTTATAACGAGCAGTAAACGCATACTGGTATTTAGGTGACTGTGCTTGCTCACGACCGTCTTGGTTTAAGCCAGACTGCGTTACAAAGTCGTCTATTTCAGTGTTTAAGTAACCAGCACTACCTGTTAAAAATAGATTATCAGTTAGTTGGTAACTACCTTCAACTTCAAGTCCGTAGTTGCTACCAGAACTTGCGTTATCAACATAACCGGTAAACTGCTGACCTTCTACTTGCCATGCTTTTAACTGAATATCGTCGCGGTGCATGTAAAATGCAGCTAAGCGAAGTGTAAATTTGTCATCAAGTGATGAACCTTTAACACCAAATTCGCCGCTCCATAAATATTCAGGGTCAAAACTGGTGTGCTGTTGGAAAAAATCAGCGCTTAGGTTTAAGCCTTCATCTTTTGCTTTAGCGAGGGCTTCTGAATTAATACCGCCGGCTTTGTAGCCACGGGTTATGCTGGTGTAGATCATAGTGCGATCAATTACTTGATATTCAAGCGCTATTTTACCGCCAACCATTACATCGTCAGTATCTTGTATAAAGCCATTGCTATCGGTGTAGTCGCCTTGGTATTGCTCTACACGTAAACCTGTAATTAATGTTGTTTTAGGACCAATTGGTGTCGCTACTTGACCATATACTGCAACATTACTCGTTTCGTAAGTTGAAGAAAATGGGCTTGCTAACCATGTGTATTGGCGCTCTAAATCAACGTCACGGTTTTGGTAATAAATACCCGCAACCCAGTTACCTGTTTTAGAGTTAAATTGTAAATCTACAGACTGATCGTCGCGATCGCGGCTGTAAAGATCGGTTGAGCTGTATCCATCAGGATGTAAACCTGCAGCACATAACTTTGGCTCACTTGTATCGTTACATACCCAGTCTTCGTCAAAGCTGTAAAGTAATTCGGTATCAATAGCCGACAGGTTTAAATTTACATCAAAAGCGTCAAAACCCGTGTAAGTATTATTAACGCCTATTGCGTAGCTTTGTTGATTATCTTGTCCTGGTTCATCGGCAACACTATTGCGGCTGTTATCAAGCGTAAACGCATCATAGCCGTTGTTTATATCAATATAGTGAAGGTTTAACTCAGTATTTAAATGCTTTGTAAGCTGGCTGTTTAATTTAAAGCGGGCTACTTGTTCGTCTTGATTTTGTGTTTCGTCATTTAAGTACAAGTTATCTACGTAACCGTCTGACTTTCTGCGAAAGTAGCTAACGCGTGCGCTAGTGTCATCTGTTAAGCCAGTGCTTGCTGCAATGCCTGCTTCGCGGGTGTTGTATGTGCCAGCACCTACTTGTAATTTTAAGCTTGGATCGCTTGTGGCTTTAGCTGAACCCATTTGGATCATACCGGCCATACCGTCTGCGCCAAAGCGTGTACCTTGTGGGCCACGATAAATTTCTACTTGGTCTATATCAAATAATAATGAACTGCCACCAAGGCCAGAATAGTTAATACCATCAATAACTAAGCCTACAGATGGATTAATAGGGTCTACAAATTGTGAACGAAGTCCCACGCCACGAATTTGAATATAACGACCACGTGATGCACCAGATGCAAAATTTACATTGGCGGTACTGCCTAACATTTCGTCTAAGTAACTTGCACCACGTTGATTAATTTCATCTTCGCTGAATAAGCTCGCACTCGCGCTTAAAGTTTGAATGCTTTCGCGCTGAAAATCGCCAGTTACAACAATTCTTTCTAGGTCGCTATCATCAGCGTTAGCTGCAATTGGTGCACCAAGCAGCGGTAAAAGTGCGGCAGTAATTAAAGACAAACGTAAGTTCATTGGGTTACTTAACTCCATTTTAGGGACTCGTATGGTAGCAATTATTTAAACACATGTGCTATAAACGCGGCAATTATACGTTAAATAATCAGGATTACTAATATGACCTTTAAAGTTGACTTCAAAGTACGTGATTACGAATGTGACTTACAAGGTATTGTAAACAACAGTGTTTATTTTAATTATTTAGAGCATGCTCGCCATGAATTCTTGTACGCACACGGTATTGATTTTGCTCAATTAGCGAAAGATAAAATTAACCTAGTCGTGATGCGCAGCGAAATGGACTATAAACATTCACTATTACCAGGTGATGAATTTTATGTGGCTGTGGAGCCGCAGCGTATTAGTCGTTTAAAATTTGCGTTTAAGCAAACGGTTATACGTAAAAGCGATGAAAAAGTAATGCTCAATGCACTGGTTATAGGAACGTCTGTTAATGAAAAAGGTAGACCGTTTTTACCAGAGCAAATAGATAACCTATTCAAAACTACAACTTAGTACTTAATCGCATAACTTTTGAACTATCATAGAACAAAAATTTACATTTAAAACATGCATTTTTAACGGATAAAGGGCATAAATATTGTTACTATTACATTAATTAGACAATTAGTTAGTAGTAGCATGAAATTAGCAGCAATACCGATGCTTATAGTCGGTTTATGTGTTGGTTGCGCATCAACAGGGACGGTTACCAGTGAGCAGCTTAAATACACCCAATGGCAATTATCACGTGTTGATGGTTTAGCAATTCCACCTTCGTTTAATGCATCAATGAGCTTTATTGAAGCACTGCAAGTAAACGGTTTTGCTGGCTGTAACAAATTTTTTGGTGAAGGCTCGCTTGAAGAAAGTAACCTTACCGTAAGTAAATTAGGAATGACGCGCAAGTCGTGCGGCGAAGAGCTTGATGAGTTTGAGCAGCAGTTATTACAAGCCTTAAAGCAAGGTGCCGAGCTTAAAATGCAAGACCAGCAATTAGTCATGCAAGGCGAGCAAACATTTGTGTTTATCCCTAAATAATTTTAAGTTTTTGAAAAACAGCCCCTTGCGGGCAGTTTTTAACTGACGTACACTCAGCGCAGATTTGTTGAATAATATCTTCGAATCGACGAACAAAATTTATATATCAATACTTGTCGGAGTGCCAAAGCTAAGGAATTAGTTTTTGGCTGAGATCGCGAAAGCGGGATCCGTGAACCTGATCAGGTTAATACCTGCGTAGGGAACAAGCTGCCTAAAATGGGACGCTTGTGCGTCTTTTTTTATGCGCACAATAAAGTGATTTATTTTTTAGGCTGCAAAGTAGCATGTACGCTACTTTACGATCTTTCTCTATTCCTCGGAATATCTGACAAGACAACCCTTAAGCAATGAGGCAAGTCATGTCAAATACTACAAATAAAGCGTCACGCCGAGAAACTCGTGCTGCCGCGTCTGAATATATTTATAACTTAACGGGTCAACCGTTCCCAAATTCTCATAAAGTATACGTTGAAGGTACTCAACCAGGCGTGCGCGTTGGTATGCGTGAAATCACGTTAAGTGATACGTTTATTGGTGGCACAGATGAAAACCCTGTTTATGAGTCAAACGATCCGCTACGTGTTTACGATACGTCGGGCCCGTATACCGATCCTAATTTTGAACTAGACGTACGCAAAGGCTTACCAAAATTTCGTGAACAATGGATTGAAAGCCGTGGTGACACTGAAATTTTAGAATCAGTGACGTCGCAGTTTTCGCAGCAGCGCATGGCAGATGAAGGGCTGGATCATATTCGCTTTGATCACCTTCCAAAAATTCGCCGTGGTGTCGCTGGTAAAAACGTAACGCAAATGCACTACGCACGCCAAGGGATTATTACTCCTGAAATGGAATACGTAGCCGTTCGCGAAAATATGGGACGTGCAGAAATTCGTAAAGAATTATTAGCAGCGCAGCATAAAGGCGAGTCGTTTGGCGCGAGTATTCCTGAATTTATTACCCCAGAATTTGTACGCGATGAAATAGCCCGTGGTCGCGCTATTTTACCAAATAATATAAACCATCCAGAAACAGAACCTATGATTGTAGGCCGTAACTTTTTAGTAAAAGTTAACGCCAACATTGGTAACTCATCAGTAAGCTCATCTATTGAAGAAGAAGTAGAAAAAATGGTGTGGTCTACCCGCTGGGGCGCAGACACCGTGATGGACTTATCAACGGGACGTTACATTCACGAAACGCGTGAATGGGTTGTACGTAACTCGCCTGTACCTATTGGCACAGTACCGATTTATCAAGCGCTTGAAAAAGTAAACGGTGTGGCTGAGGATTTAACGTGGGAGATTTTCCGCGATACGCTTATAGAGCAAGCCGAGCAGGGTGTTGATTACTTTACTATTCATGCCGGTGTACTGCTTCGCTACGTACCAATGACGGCTAAACGTGTAACCGGTATTGTGTCGCGCGGTGGCTCAATTATGGCTAAGTGGTGCTTAGCGCATCACAAAGAAAACTTTTTATACACGCACTTTGAAGACATTTGCGAAATTTTAAAACAATACGATGTGTGTTTTTCACTCGGTGATGGACTTCGACCTGGTTCGATTGCTGATGCCAACGATGAAGCGCAGTTTAGTGAGCTGCGCACATTAGGTGAACTGACTAAAATTGCGTGGAAGCACGACGTGCAGGTATTTATTGAAGGTCCAGGACATGTGCCAATGCATATGATTAAAGCCAATATGGACGAGCAATTAAAGCATTGCGACGAAGCGCCATTTTACACTTTAGGCCCGTTAACGACTGATATTGCACCAGGGTACGATCATATCACCTCAGGTATTGGGGCGGCCCAAATAGCCTGGTACGGCTGTGCAATGCTTTGTTATGTAACACCTAAAGAGCATTTAGGTCTGCCAAATAAAGAAGATGTTAAAGAAGGCTTAATTACCTACAAAATAGCTGCACATGCCGCCGATTTAGCAAAAGGCCACCCAGGCGCGCAAGAGCGCGATAATGCGCTATCAAAAGCACGTTTTGAGTTTAGATGGCATGATCAATTTAATATTGGTTTAGATCCAGAGCGTGCTCGTGAGTATCACGACGAAACCCTGCCGCAAGAGTCAGGCAAAGTGGCTCACTTTTGTTCTATGTGTGGCCCTAAATTTTGCTCTATGAAAATTAGCCAAGAAGTACGCGATTACGCTAAAGATTTAGAAACACGCGGTATTGATCCAAATGACGCTGGCGACGCTATTGAAATAAAAATGATTGATGTAGAAGCCGAAATGAAAGCTAAATCTGCCCAGTTTAAGCAAACAGGCTCAGAAATTTACCACAAAGCGGTATAGCAAGAAGTTAGATACAGATGTAGGTGAGGTTTTATACCTCGCTTCTTTAAATATTGAAGAAGTGCAAGTGAATTCGCACCTACTAATAACTGCTTTTGGAGGTTTTATGTTTTATAACATTGCTGTGGTGGGTTTTGGTTTAGCAGGGCGCTTAGCTGCCCTTGAGCTAAGTAAGTTACATCATGTAACGGTGTTTGAAGCAGACGATGAGCATACACAAAATAGTGCGGGTAAAGTGGCAGCAGCAATGCTTGCCCCGCTTGCTGAGTCGGTGTTATGCGAGGCTGATTTAGCTTTAATGGGTCTTGATTCAATGAAGCGCTGGCCCGGCATTATTGCTGAGCTTGAAAGTGAGGTTTTTTTTCAGCAGCAAGGCACTTTGGTCATTGCGCACCAGCAGGACAAAGGCGATCTACAAAGCTTTGCACAGCGTATAAAACCGCTAGCTGATCACACTGCCGAGCATATAAATGCTCAACAAATTACAATGCTTGAACCTGAACTTGCAGGGCGCTTTAATCAAGGCTTGTTTTTACCCTGCGAGGGGCAAATAGATAACCAAGCATTTTATAAAGCCAGCTTTGCACAGCTCAATAAACGCAAAGTAAAGTTTGTATTTAATCAGCGCGTAACCATTAGCGACAACAAAATAAACAATCGACCATTTGACTACATTATAGATTGTCGTGGGCTTGGTGCTAAAAGCGATAAACCGCTTAGAGGTGTGCGCGGTGAAGTCGCAAGGCTATATGCACCTGAAGTAAATTTAACGCGACCTGTGCGTTTAATGCATCCGCGTTATCCAATTTATATAGCGCCTAAACCTAATCATGAATATGTAATTGGTGCGACCGAAATAGAATCGCAAGACAATGGCGCCGCAACCGTACGATCAACTCTTGAGTTACTTTCAGCGGCTTATACCGTACACAGCGGATTTGCCGAAGCACGGCTACTTAATATTCAAACCGGATTACGCCCTGCATTTAGCGATAACCGTCCAGAAGTATCACAAGTTGGTAATGTAATTAGCATTAACGGCTTATATCGTCATGGTTATATGCTTGCACCGGCATTAGTGGCGCAAGCAGTTTCACGAATAGAGTGAGAATAAAATGAACATTACAATTAATGGCGAGCTACTTAATGTTAATAGCAAAGCGCTCGTTGAGGTACTTCAAAGTTTTGGTGCAGTTGCACCTTTTGCTGTGGCTGTTAATGGCGAATTTATTCCACAAAGTCGGCACAGTAACTATGTACTTAATGAGGGCGACAGTGTTGAGTTGCTGTCACCCATTCAAGGCGGATAAAGCTCATGCAAACTAAAGACTGTTTAACTATTTATGGTGAGCAAGTTAATAGCCGTTTATTAATAGGCTCTGCGCTTTATCCGTCGCCTGATGTTATGACCCAATCGATAGTCGCCTCTGGGGCTGAAATTGTTACCGTGTCGCTTAGGCGCCAGCAAAGTGCAACAGCAGGTGATGACTTTTGGCAGTTAATAAAAAATACAGGCTTAAAAATACTACCTAATACTGCAGGGTGCCACAGTGTAAAAGAGGCGATTACACTTGCAAAAATGTGCCGAGAGGTATTTGCCACCGACTGGATTAAGCTGGAGCTGATTGGCGATGATTACAATTTACAACCAGACCCTTTTGCGTTACTTGAAGCTACAAAAATATTAATTGATGATGGCTTTAAAGTATTGCCTTATTGCACCGACGACTTAGTACTTTGCCAGCGCTTAAATGAGCTAGGGTGTGAGGTGCTTATGCCGTGGGGGGCGCCAATAGGCACAGGTAAAGGCTTGTTAAATAGCTATAATTTAAAAACTATCCGAGAGCGTTTACCCGATACCACATTAATAGTAGATGCAGGTTTAGGTTTGCCATCGCATGCCTGCCAAGCACTCGAAATGGGGTATGATGCGGTATTATTAAATTCAGCCATTGCAGGGGCGGGCTGCCCAATTACTATGAGCCGCGCATTTAAAGCCGCAGTTGAAGCAGGGCGCTTTGCATATCAAGCAAAAGCAATGCCTGAAAAAGACGTTGCAGCCCCATCAACCCCTACAATGGGTATGCCATTTTGGCATCAGCAGTGAAGGAAAGAATATGAATAACGTAGTGTGGACAATTGCCGGTTCTGATTCGGGCGGCGGTGCCGGTATTCAAGCTGATATAAAAGCAATGCAAAGTTTTGGTGTACATGGCTGCACGGCAATTACGGCGCTTACTGCACAAAATAGTTTAGGCGTAGAAGCTATTAATGCGGTGTCTACCGATATTATTGAATCGCAGTTACTAGCGCTTGAAAAAGACATGAAAGCCAAAGTAATAAAAATTGGCATGTTAGCCAATGTGCAGCAAATTCAGTTGATCAGCGAACATATAAGTCATTATAAAGCTAAGTGGACTGTGCCTCCCGTTATTGTATATGACCCTGTTGCGATTGCTTCAAGCGGTGACTTACTAACAGAAGAGGACACGGTAAGTGCAATAAAAGAATGTTTACTGCCGCTGGTGGATGTAATAACCCCAAACACCCATGAAACACAGTTATTAACCGGTGTGTATTTAATTGGCCCGGCTGCAATAAAAGAAGCGGCTAATAAGCTATTAAGCTGGGGCGCAAAAGCCGTTGTTATTAAAGGCGGACATTGGGATTACCCAAGTGGCTACTGCATTGATTATTGTATTGATAGTAATACACAAAATGGCGAAGAATATTGGTTAGGTAATCAAAAAATACAAACACCGCATAACCACGGCACCGGGTGTAGCATGGCTTCAGTAATTGCTGCGTGTTTAGCTAAAGACTACCCATTAAAAGATGCCTTTATTTTAGCTAAAGCGTATATAAACCAAGGGCTAAAACAGTCGGTACGCTACGGCGAAGGGATTGGACCGGTTGCTCATACATCGTTCCCCACTAATTTAGCTGACTACCCACAAGTAATTGAGCCCGGTAGCTGGCTGGGTGATGAGCTTGATTTTGATGTGCCGCTTGATTTTAATATGGCTGCTGATTTTGCACCTTGTGAAAGTAAGTCGCTTGGCTTATATGCAGTTGTAGATAGCACAGATTGGCTAGAAAAGTGCTTACAACAAGGCATTAAAACAGCGCAGTTACGCGTTAAAAATAAAACGCAAGACGAGCTGGATGAGCTCATTAAGCAAGCTGTTGAGCTGGGCAAGAAATACAACGCACAGGTATTTATAAACGACTACTGGCAGTTAGCTATTAAACATGGTGCGTATGGTGTGCATTTAGGGCAAGAGGATTTAGACATTGCTAATTTAGCGGCGATTAAAGACGCTGGATTAAGGCTTGGGCTTTCTACTCATGGTTTTTATGAAATGCTACGTGCGCATAATTATCGCCCTAGTTATATGGCATTTGGCGCTATTTACCCAACCACAACAAAAGATATGACAGGGCAAATACAAGGCCTTGAAAAACTGATTAAGTTTGTACCACTTATGCAAAGTTACCCAACAGTAGCAATAGGCGGTATTGATTTAAGCCGTGCTGAGCAGGTAGCGAAAACTGGCGTAGACAGTGTTGCCGTAGTACGTGCGATTACCGAGGCTGATAATTACGTAGAGGCTATAAGCGCTCTGCAAGTGGCCATAAGCAGTGCCAATTAAAACTAACAAGGGTAATACTAACAAGGCTGATAAACGTGAGTGAGCTAAGCGATAAAGAAACCCTGCGTTACAGCCGCCATTTGTTGCTTAAAGAAGTTGGGCTTGAAGGGCAATTAGCACTTAAATCCTCAACGGTTGCAGTAGTGGGGGCTGGTGGTTTAGGTAGCCCCGCGCTTTTATATTTGGCCGCTGCGGGTGTTGGAACGCTTATTTTAATTGACGATGACGAGGTTGAGCTTTCAAACTTACAGCGCCAAGTGCTTTATAAAATAAATCACTTAGGACAAAGCAAGGTCGCTGCAGCGGGTAAAGTATTAGCGAGCCTTAATAATCAAATAAACATAGTAACGCATTGTCAAAAGTTAGATGAGAGTAACGCAACTAACATGTTAAAAGGGGCTGACATAGTACTTGATTGCTCTGATAACTTTAGTACTCGCTATAGTGTTAATCGTTATTGTATTGCTAATAAAACACCGTTAATTTCTGGTGCTGCACTCGCAACTAAAGGGCAGTTAATGGGCTTTGATTTTAGGCAAAGTGATAGCCCATGTTATGGCTGTGTTTTTCCACAAAGCGAAGCTACACCGGTTATAAATTGCAGTAACGCAGGAGTAATTAGCCCGCTACTTGGTGTAATAGGCTCTATGCAGGCGCAACTTACGCTTAACTTATTGCTGGGGCATGCAGAGGGAGGTGTGTTTATAACCTTTGATGCGCTCACTTTAAAACAACAGCACTTTAAAGTGATTAAAGATTCAGAGTGTGAAGAGTGTGGGGAAATAGGTTTTTGAGGGGCTTGTGCCTGTTATTACATGTGGCTTTAAGAAACTTAAATCTGCGCTTTTCGCGTGAGCAAGCTTCACGCCTACAATACATCAAACTTCTGCACCAAACTTGTAGACGCACAGCTTGCTGGCGTGATGGGCGAAGCCCATAAAAATATAAACGCTACAGCCTATAATTACTTATAAACCAAAAGCTGACGCTTTTAACGTGAGCAAGCTCTACGTCTACAACATATCGAACTTCTGCACCAAACTTGTAGACGCACAGCTTGCTGGCGTGATGGGCGAAGCTCGTAATTTCTATGCTTTGGTGTCTTCTCATTTGCTTCTCTTTGTGCAATAAGATCTTAAGTGATTTATTCACAAAGAGGTTGAGAGGGCGCTGCGCTTTAGAGAAGTAAAAATAAATAATTACTATGTTTTATGTTTTCTCATTTACTCCTCTTTTGCTTCTCTTTGTGCAATAAGATCTTAAGTGATTTATTCACAAAGAGGTTGAGAGGGTGCTTCGCTTTAGAGAAGCCAATAAGTAAGTAAAGTATCAGTTATAAATATTAAAAGCTGCGCTTTTCGCGTAAGTAGGCTTTGCGCCTACAAAAATAAAAAACCGCGTTTAAATAACGTGGTTTTTTGATTTCTAATTAACGATTGATTTTAATCGTTAATTTTTGCAAACGCAGTACCTAAGCGAGTAACCACTTCTGGTAGTTGGTCATCCAGTATTTCGGCTTTATCAGCACCCCATGCTAGTACCACAGTAGAGCCTAATTTAAAGCGACCCATTTCTTCACCCTTTTTAAGCGTGATAGCGTTATCGCCAGTGGTTGGGTATTTCCAACTAAATACATCGCTACCAGCTGGTGGCGTGACAGTGCCTGCCCAAATAGTTTCAATGCTGGCTACAATTGTTGCGCCAACGAGTACCATTGCAAGCGGACCAATCTCAGTTTCAAAAATTGCGACTACCCGTTCATTACGCGCAAACAAGTTAGGCACGTTTTGCGCGGTAAGTGGGTTTACTGAAAATAAATCACCTGGCACGTAAATCATTTTACTTAGTGTGCCATCAATTGGCATATGAATACGGTGGTAATCTTTAGGCGCTAAATAAATAGTGGCAAACTTACCGCCTAAAAATGGTGTTGTATCATCTTGTGAGCCGCCTAGTAGCGCTTGTAAGCTGTAATCGTGACCTTTAGCTTGTATTAGCTGTCCGTCAACAATATCGCCTAGCTGGCTGATTGCGCCATCCACTGGATGAATGATGATATTGCTATCTTCTACCATTGGGCGCATGCCGTCTTTTAAAGGGCGAGTAAAAAATTCATTAAAGCTTTTATAATGAGTCGGATCTGGGTATTGGGCTTCGCTCATATCTACTTTATATTGCTTAATAAATAGTTTAATTAAAGTCGTTGTTAAAGCGCCTGCTTTAGCTGCGGCTAATTTACCGACTACGCGTGAAATAAAATGTTTTGGCATTGCGTACTGCATTGCGATTTTAAATTTGTCTAAACTCACAGTATTTATCCTAAATTATACGCGAGGCGCACGGGCGCCTGCACGGCCATCGGCCATTGTTTCTAAAATTCGGTGGTAGCTGTCAAAGCGCAATTGAGAAATTTTGCCATCTGCTACAGCTTCTTTAACTATACAGCCCGGATCGTTTAAATGTTTACAGTCTCTAAAGCGGCATCCGCCTATAAATTCTCTAAACTCTTTAAAGCACCAGGTTACACGCTCAACATCTAAATGCCATAAACCAAACTCACGAATTCCTGGTGAGTCGATTAGGTTACCGCCACTTGGTAAATGGTGAAGGCGTGAAACAGTTGTTGTGTGCTGTCCTAAGCCGCTGTTTTCAGATACTTCTTTAGTTAATATTTCAGCGTTAGGTAATACAGTATTAACGAGGGTTGATTTACCCACACCACTTTGGCCAACAAAAATGTTATTTTTACCAACAAGCACTTCTTTTAATTCATCAATACCATTACCCGATATATTACTAACAAGGAGTACTTGGTAATCAAGTTTACGATAGATATCGAGAACTTTTTGTATTTCGCTAAGACCTGCGTCATCAATTAAATCTATTTTATTGAGTACTAAAATTGGCTCAATACCCATATCTTCACAGGCTATTAAATAGCGGTCGATAATACTTGGGGTAAACTCAGGTAATACCGCCGATACCATGAGTATTTGATCAATGTTAGCTGCAATAACTTTTACGCCGTCGTAAAAGTCAGGGCGGGTAAGTTGCGAGCGACGCTCTTGCGTGGCTTCAATTACTCCGGCTAAATCACCTTCACTTACTTTGGCACGGCGAAACAATACCTCATCACCACACACTAAATTTGACACGGTACGTCGTATATTACAACGAAGTACATCGCCATTTTCAGTTTCGACATCGGCGTGTTGGCCAAAACGACTGATCACAATTGCGCTCTCGACCTGACCTAAATTATCGGTTTGCCACTCTTGCGCGCCTTTTTTTGCTGGTCTTGAGTCTGCGCTATTAATGCGCTTTTGGTGGTTGGCCTTGATCTGACGCGATTGGCCTTTACTTAATTTTTTCTGTTTTGCCACTGGAGGCCTATAACCTTAGTTAAATGTCGCTTTTCCTAAAAAAAGCTTTAGCTCGACGGTTGATGCTAATATGATATATCGAAATGCGTTGGATCTAAAGGAAAGCACCGCTTAGGTAATTATGACTATTAATAAATCAAATTTAATTTGGCTCGATCTTGAAATGACAGGACTCGAACCAGAGACCGATAAAATACTCGAAATTGCGACGGTTGTCACTGACGCAGACCTGAATATATTAGCTGAAGGGCCAACCATAGCTATTCATCAAAGTGATGAATTACTAAATGGTATGGACGAGTGGTGTACTACGCAGCATGGTAAGTCGGGTTTAACAGCGCGCTGTAAAGCAAGTACATTCGATGAAGAGTATGCCGTGGCACAAACGTTAGATTTTTTAAAACAGTGGGTGCCTGCAGGTGTATCACCAATGTGTGGTAATTCAATTGGGCAAGACCGCCGCTTTATGAATAAATACATGCGTGAACTTGAAGATTTTTTTCATTACCGCAATCTTGACGTGAGTACTATTAAAGAATTAGCACGTCGTTGGAAACCTGAAGTGCTTGCAAAAGTGAACAAAAAAGGTTCGCACCTTGCTTTGGATGACATTAAAGATTCGATTATGGAATTAAAAGTCTATAGAGAAAATTTCTTTAATTTGTAAAAAACACTTGCAAACACATCGGATTATTGTAGAATCCTGCCCCGCTCAAGACGATAACCCACGCGGGGTTAGTGTATTTGAGTGATTGAATTACCATCAATAAATGCGGTACTAGCTCAGTTGCTAGAATGTTGAACGCGACCTGTCGCACCAACGTAAAATAACTGAAGAAGTGAAAATGCGGTACTAGCTCAGTTGCTAGAATGTTGAACGCGACCTGTCGCGCACCAACGTAAAATAACTGAAGAAATAAAAAATGCGGTACTAGCTCAGTTGGTAGAGCGCGACCTTGCCAAGGTCGAGGTCACGAGTTCGAGCCTCGTGTACCGCTCCAATTTCTAACCAAAAGAAATTGTAGTGTTGAAGAAATAAAAAATGCGGTACTAGCTCAGTTGGTAGAGCGCGACCTTGCCAAGGTCGAGGTCACGAGTTCGAGCCTCGTGTACCGCTCCAATTTCTAACCAAAAGAAATTGTAGTGTTGAATGAAAAATGCGGTACTAGCTCAGTTGGTAGAGCGCGACCTTGCCAAGGTCGAGGTCACGAGTTCGAGCCTCGTGTACCGCTCCAATCTTTTTATATCCTTTCAAAATTCTCTGTATTAAAAATCATAAATAAAATTATAATTTAAAATCTCTCTTATCTACTTTATTCTTTGTGCAATATTCAGCATTAAAGTTTTGGTTGTTAGAAGCTATGGTTTCTCGCGCGAGCTATACGCGTACAATAAAGGTGTTGTACTTTGAAGTTATGAGGTATGAGTGAGGTAAAGAGTCAATACTTTGAAACCGAGAGCTTTTATTAAAATAGCTCCCCTTGAATAGTTGCTATAACTCGTCTAGAGCCACCAGAATCGCGATGTTCACCTAAATAAATACCTTGCCATGTACCTAACGCTAAATAACCATTTGAAATAGGAATATTTAACTCGCAGCCTAACGTGCTGGTTTTTATGTGTGCAGGCATGTCGTCGTCACCTTCATAATCGTGGCGATAATAAGGTTGACGCTCAGGAACGAATTTATTGAAATGGCTCTCCATGTCCATACGAACAGTGGGGTCTGCATTTTCGTTTATTGTAAGGCTCGCTGAGGTATGCTGAATAAATAAGTGCAACAAGCCTATTTTGTAACTCGCCAGTTCTGGAAGCTGAGACAATATTTCGTCATCTATTATATGAAAACCTCGCGGGCGAGGCTTTAATGTAATTTGCTTTTGCTGCCAACTCATAATTTATCGAAACTAACTTCAATGTTTGCATTACCAGCATCACAGCTAAATGGCATGATGATTTTTTTACCTTGGCTTTTGTGAGTAATTGTATGACCCTTACCAGATACCACAATAGGCGTTGCCATATCAAAGTCGAAGCCTTTCTCGCCAAGTAAATTTTTAGCACCACCGGTCACCATGTTGGTTATTTCGCCAACCATATCGGTAACTTCTTCATCTATAGCATCAGGGCGTTCGCCAAGCATACGCTCCATGATGGTGAGTGCTAATTCTTCGTCGAATGTAATTGAAAATGATCCTCGCGTTTGCGGGCCAACCATCCCAATCAAACCTGATACATCACCACAGGCTATCTCATCAGTTTTAATGCGAGGTTTACCTGGCTTCAATTGAGTTTGAGCCATAGTGCTCAAAACATTAATTAAAGAAGATAAAAAGGGATTGATGAATTCTACATTCATAGTGGCTACTCTTAAATTTGTTCTGTGAAATGACTATATAGTTTGAGTATAGTCACTAAGGATAACTTTGAAGGATTATGATGCTCTGCAAGATTCACATTTACCATGTGCTTCTATTGTCTGCCCTGATACAACAAACCCACCTTCGGCAGCTAAATTATTTAGCTCATGCGAAATTACACTCGAGTGTAATTCTTTGACAAAACCACAGGTATCGCAAATTAACAATTGTACTGGGTGTATATGATCAAAATGATGACACAGCATAAATGCATTTGTGCTTTCAATTTTATGAATAAAACCTAGCTCAGCTAAAAAGTCTAATGCACGATAAATAGTTGCAGGTTTAGCACCCGTTTCAGTTATTTTTAATTGCTCAAGCAAATCGTATGCACCAACACCACCTTGTGCGCTGGCTAATAGGCGAAATACTTTCTCGCGGATAGGCGTAAAACGCGCACCACGGTTGTCACAAACTTGTTTTGCTTTACTTACGAGTGATTCTATATTCATCATTACTCTTATCCTTATGCTACCGTGATATACTAACATACTGTGTTGTAGTTGCAGCGTTTTTATTAAGCGCTTTTTACCTAGGAAACCCAGTAATGCACGAACTATTAGCTATATTTATTTTCTTTTTTGCGGTTATTGACCCCATTGGTACTGTACCTGTATTTATTGCAGTCACACGTGGTGATGATGAGAAATTTAAACGTAAAGTTATATATAAAGCGGTAGGCGTATCTGCATTAGTGCTCTTATTTTTTGTACTTGCAGGTGAGCAATTACTTAACGCAATTGAAATTCCGCTTTCGGCTTTTCAAATAGCCGGCGGTATCATATTACTTATTTTTGCGCTCTCAATGATATTTGGTGAAAGTAAACCAGAAGCCGAAATTAAAAGTGTACGCGACAGCACTGAAACCGCTATTTTTCCGCTTGCGATTCCCTCTATCGCGAGCCCTGGCGCTATGTTAGGCGCCGTATTAATGACTCGTAATGAAGAATATACTTGGGTTGAGCAGTTACTAACGTCTTCGATGATGCTTGCTGTATTGGCTGTTGTACTGGTTTTGTTACTGCTTGCAACGCATGTACATAAATTAATTGGTGACAGTGGTGCAAGTATAGTAAGTAGAATTATGGGGCTTATTTTAAGCTCGGTTGCAGTTACCAATATTTTAAATGGTATAGCCCATTATTTTGGCTTGCAGGTTTTCTCTTAACATTGATGCTCGCTAGGCTTTTGTGTAAAATGCAGCGCCTTTTAAGCTGTGCTTAATAACTTTAATACCCTGAGGTTTGCTTTGAATAAATGTACTTTGGATAGACGCTTTTCTGTGGCCCCAATGCTTGATTGGACTGATCGCCATTGTCGTACTTTTCATCGCAAAATGACTAAACATACTGTGCTTTATACTGAAATGATAACCACAGGGGCTATTTTATTTGGTCGAGGCGACTACTTACATTTTAATAAACACGAAGGCCCAGTTGCGCTGCAACTTGGTGGCTCTGATCCTAAAGCGCTTGCGCAATGTGCAAAGCTCGCAGGTGAGCGTGGCTATGACGAAATAAATTTAAATGTAGGTTGCCCGTCAGACAGAGTTCAAAATGGCCGATTTGGCGCATGTTTAATGGCTGAACCTCAATTAGTTGCTGAGTGTGTTGCAGCAATGAAAAACGAAGTAAGCATTCCTGTTACCGTTAAAACGCGTATTGGTATTGATGAGCAAGATTCGTATGAGTTTTTATGTGCGCTTATTGAAGCGTCTCATAAAGTAGGGTGTGATGATTTTATTATTCATGCTCGTAAAGCATGGCTTAATGGTTTAAGTCCAAAAGAAAATCGTGAAGTTCCACCGCTTGATTACCCACGTGTTTATCAACTTAAAAAAGATTATCCGCAGCTAGACTTAAGCCTAAATGGCGGTGTTAAAACAATCGAGCAGAGCCTAGAACATTTGCAACATATTGATGGCGTAATGATTGGGCGTGAGGCTTACAGCAACCCATTTATGCTCAATGACGTTGATGAGAAAATTTATGGAGATTCTGCAAACACGCAATCACGCCACGACGTAGTGCGTTCAATGTATGACTACATTGAAGAAGAAATGCGTTTGGGTGCTAATTTTTGGCATATTGCGCGTCACATGCTCGGTATTTTTCAGGGGCAGCCTGGTGCGCGAGGTTTTAGACGCCACCTTTCTGAAAGTGGTCACGGTAAGCAAGCTGACTTATCGGTAATGGATAAAGCATTAAGCTTTGTACCAGAATAAAACTAAGCTTTAAAAATTCTAAATTTAAGCCACTTTCGAGTGGCTTTTTTGATCCTAAAAATTAGTCAAAATCATAATTTATTGGCCAATTCCACTCTATGTTGTTCAGCTTAAAGTCACTAAAATTTAGAGTGTTTGTTACTTACCATTATGATTTTAAATGCTTTATTTTCTTTTTGATGGACTTGGCACAACTCTTGGAATCTTCTTGTTGAAATTAATTAAAAATTAACAGGAGAATACCATGGGAATATTTAACCGCGTAAATGATGTAATTCAATCAAACATTGTCGCCATGCTTGATAAAGCAGAAGATCCAGAAAAACTTTTAAACCTGATGCTTACCGAGATGCAAGATGCATTGAATGAGTGTCGTAGTACAGCAGCCGCTTTATTGTGTGAAGAGAAAGTAATTAATCGCCAAATTGATACTAAAAAAACAGAATTAGCAGCTTGGCAAATGAAAGCAGAACGTGCGGTTGAGAAGGGCAGTGATGACCTTGCTAAATCAGCTTTACTTGAGAAGCAACGCGTTAACGAAAGCATTGAAAATAAGCAAACTCAACTAGAAACATTGCAAGAGTCTATTGCAAAAATTAAGTCTGATTGTGAGCGCTTGCAGCAAAAAATGGCTATGGCTAAAACTAAGCAAGCTCAGTTAATGCAACGCCATAATGTTGCTATTGCTAGAGGGCGGATCAGTACGCAACTACAAAGCGATAAAGTAGCTCATGCGTTGTCTCGTTTTGAACAAATAGAGCAGCGTGTTGAAGGTATTGAAGCTCAAGTAGAGGCTTATGAGCTGACTGATACAGCAAGCTCTACCAGTGCCCAAATTGAGTCGTTAGTTAAAAATGAAAAAATTGATGCTGAGTTGGCTCGCTTAAAGGCGAACTTAAATACTAATTTAAAACACACTGCTTAGGAGATTGCTATGAACAGCTTTAATCGTCAACAAGGTTGGTATAAAGATACTCTGAATAAAAAAATATCGGGTGTTTGTAGTGGTTTAGCCCATAGATTGGACTTTCCGGTTTGGGCAACCCGCCTAGTTACTATTTTATTATTTTTGAGTTTTCCGTTTGCAATTGCACTTGGTTATTTTATAGCGCATTGCTGCCTTGAAAATAAAGAGTATTAATACCAACAGGCATAAATATTTGAACAATTTAACGAATTAAATCACTCTATAACGCTGTTAAAAATTTTTATTTAGAACAACTAAGTATAAAAATTTTTGCCTAGTTATAGCGCAATTTTCTTATCGTTAAATAGGCCTCATATATAAGCCAGTTGGTATAAGGAGAATTACTATGAAAGCTTTGGCAGTATGTGTAATTATCTATTTATTACTGTTTACTGATTTAATAACGTTTGTGCAGATTGATTCTTGGCAGTTGCCGTTATGGATTGCTGACATTAGTTGGGCTGGGCTCGAGCTTGTAGGTGCTTTGGCCGCAATTATTGCTGTAGTTGCGGTAGTGGCTTTAATTACTATGGGATTAGTTGGTGCGGGTGTAGTGGCATTAGCAGGGACTGTTTTAGCGCTTTTATTCGGATCTATAATGATTGCATGGCCGTTACTATTTGTTGCAGTGTTGTGTTGGCTTGTTGCCGATAACAAAAAAGTAGCCTCTTAATCCTTAATTTGACTGACTATTATAGGTTAACTATGTTAAATTTAGCCTGTAATTTAAAGTTTTCATAAGGATAAGAATGATGACGAAACTATGTTTTTCGATGGCTTCTGCATTAATATTTAGTTTTTTTTCGTCATCGTTGGCGGCGCACTCAGGGCACGATCATGGTTCTGATGTGGCTGTGCTCGAAGTAACTAACGCGCAAGTTAGAGAGTTTTTACCTGGCAGTACTTCAACTGTAGGTTATTTAACCCTTATTAATCACAGTGGAGCCGCAGCAACTTTAACTAAGGCAACTATTGATGGCTTAGGGCGTGTTGAAATACACGAGCATTCACATGTAGACGGCATGATGAAAATGCAACAAGTTGAATCGGTTGAAATTAAGGCGCACGAAAGTGTCAGCTTTCAGCCTGGCGGTTATCATTTAATGGCATTTGAACCACAAGAGCCATTAAAAGTAGGACAAGAACGTAAACTCACACTATATTTTAGTGACGGTAATCGCTTATTTACTAATGCTCAAGTCGTGTCGCTTGAAGCGCAAGCTAAGCAGTCAAAACCATCTACTCAACACGCTCATCATTAGGAGTACACATGTCGCAACATAAAGGAAAAATAGCAGGAATAATTGTTTTACTGCTTATCATTTTTTACGCAATTGCTGTTTATTGGAGCACAGAACCTTCACGTTTTGACGTTGTTGCCAACGCGAAAGAGCAAGCGCAGCTTCGTAATGAAAAAATAGTAACGGGTTATGTAACTACTTCTACATTAATTACGGTAGCCAATACCTTACTAGATAAACCGGGTGGCTACTTATCAAATGATGTAATACCACCAAGTATTATTATGGATGATATGCCAGCGTGGGAATATGGCGCACTAGAAATGGTACGTGATTTATCGCTTTCTATGCGAAAAGATTTTAGCCGTTCTCAATCACAATCAACGGAACATGAAGCCCTTAAAAAGGCGCAGCCGCAGTTTAATATAAGCTCTGAGGCATGGGCATGGCCAAGTGCCGAAGGTGAGTACCAAAAAGGTATTGACTACTTAATGGTATATCGTGGACAAATTGCTAATGAGCATGAGCGCGATAGCCAATTTTACGCACGAGCAGATAACTTACGTAGTTGGCTCAAAGAAGCTGAGAAACGTTTAGGTAGCTTAAGCCAACGTTTAAGTGCCAGTGTAGGCCAAGAAAAAGTGAACACCGATTTAGCGGGTAATTCATCTAATAAACAAGCAACTCTTGCGCCACTGCAGCAGCAAGTAAGAACACCGTGGTTAGAAATTGACGATGTGTTTTACGAGTCGCGCGGTGCAACTTGGGCATTACTGCATTTTTTACAAGCGATAGAGTATGACTTTAATGACGTGCTTGAAAAGAAAAATGCACGTGTAAGCTTACAACAAATCATACGTGAACTTGAGGCGACTCAAGAAACAGTATGGAGCCCACTTATTTTAAACGGCAATGGTTTTGGCTATGTGGCAAACCATTCTTTAGTTATGGCAAATTATATTTCTAGAGCCAATGCGGCTTTAATCGAACTCAGCGAACTACTAGCTCAAGGATAAAAAATGAAAAAGTATTGTTTAGCAGCAGCCCTTTCAATGGCATGTTTAGCACCAGCAGCGCAAGCTGACACTCTACTAGGTTTATACGTAGGTGTTGATGGGTGGAAGTCAGATAACGATGGTCAATTTTCTTATAAAAATAATGCATCTCAAGATTTTAATTTTGAAGATGAGACTTTTGTAAGTTACTACGCGGCACTTGAGCACCCTGTACCATTAGTTCCAAATATTAAATTAAAGTATACCGAGCTTGAGTTAAATGGTTCTGCGCTACTTACAGATACATTTAGCTTTAATGGCTCTGATTATGTTGTAGGCTCTACAGTAAATACTGTAAGTGATTTAACACACATCGATTACATTTTTTATTATGAGATTTTTGATAACGATTTAATCTCAATTGACTTAGGTTTAAATGCTAAGCAGTTTGATGGTGATATTGTTGTAAATGGTACTACTCAAAATGGTGGTACTAACTTTACCGAAACAAAAGACTTCTCTGGTTTTGTTCCTCTTGCATACGGTCGTGCCGAAGCAGGCTTACCATTTACTGGTTTAAGTGTATTTTTTGAAGGTAGCTTTTTGGCTATTGACGATAGCAAAGTACAAGATTACCAAGTAGGCGTAGCGTGGGAACTTATTGATAACCTAGCAGTAGATGTTGCTGTTAAAGCAGGTTACCGCTCTATGGTATTAGAACTTGATGATGTAGATGATATTACTACTGATATTGATGCATCTGGCCCATTTGCGGGTATTCAGGTTCACTTTTAATTAGTATTTTCTAATTAAACAAAGCGTGGCATATTATTTTATTGCGTGCCACGCTAAATCAAACTCTCCCTCCAGCGCATTATTAATTAACTGCTTATAAATTTTATTTACAGGAAAATTAATGAGTTTAGATAACTCATCACCTGTTTGCGTGAATTTATAATAGCTTAATACCAAGTCACTGCTTTTTGCTTTTAACGTTACTTTTTGCGATAAAAATGAAAGGGTAAGTTCTTGTCCCGCTTTAAGCACTGCAGATTCAATTTCTTTTCTATACAGTAAATTAAGATCCATAAGTGTTAAAATATCAGGAAAACTAATACCTGTTTTTCCTAAATTTAGAGACACTTTATTGCCTTTTCGTAGCAAATCAAACAATGACGGTTTTTTGTAAAAGCCGAGTAAAATAAAGTGGCTGTCGTCTTTTTCGTTATAGCCTGAGAGCGACACACATTTTTGCAAAGAGTCAGCTTCTCGCTGTGTCATATGCTTTAACGTTTGCAGGCTTTTAATTGAAAACGTACCAGGGTTGAGTGTTTCTCCCGTTAAAATTTTGGCCCATAAAGTTTGCATTGACGCATTTGAAGTATCTTCGCACAGTGCGATAAAATGCTCTACCCAGTCAGCATCGGGTTGTTTAGTACTTGCTACATCGGGGCAAAACCCCATAGCCATTGCTAAAATTGACTCTATATTTTGTTGTTGTTTTATTAGTAGTAAATCTTGGCGCTTTTGGGCACGAGCTAAAACAGAGTTTTCACTGTTGATATGATAAAGCGGCTTAACTTGGCCTTTAATATCGTAATTTTGTTCGGGGGTAGGCAATATTCCGTTACTGCCTATTTTTGTTATAGGGTAACCAAGTAAGGATTCGATAATGTTAGCAAGGTTAATTCTCGCTTGTGCTGTCTTGACTGGCATGGCTGTGCATTGTCCTTTGTGAATGACTAAGCTGAGCAACAGTTTTAAGGTTATTTAACCCCATTGAAACTGTATTACGGAGCACATATTCGCTCAAAATTGCGGTGTAACCCGATATTAAAGGGACGGTTGTTTGTCCGTTAACCTTACATATTAAAGTGACGATACCGTTTTGCTCACTAAAATTAAAAGTCCCCCTAATAATATGCTCAGCATTTAAAAGTATATTAAAGCTGACCTTATTTTGACTCACCGAAGTTATGATCATTTCACCATATCCCCATCTTCCCTTCCAAGACTGATGAGCACCCAGGCCAGAGCTCGGTTCGCCTAAGGTAAAACGTATACTGGGGTCTACTTTTTCCCATGGAGACCATTTTTGCCATTGATTAAAGTCAGTAATAAGCGGTTTTACTGCGTCAATATTTGCATTGATTTCTATTGTTTTATTTACATTATAACTTTGGGGAAGTATCAGCCCTACCAGTGCTAATACTAATAACAATAACAGTACGCCTTTGATTAATAGTTTTAATGGTTTAATAAGCACACCTTTTATTAATTTTGTGAGTTGAAATACAACAACTTTTTATTAATCGACTATAGTATGAATTAGATTATAAACCAAAAATAATTTATAAATTGCTACCTAGGAGAGCGAATGTCGTCAGATCAAAACGATTTTTTATTTTTTGAACAAGACTATGGAGATGATGCAGTAATTGAGCCGACTAAGTTTTGGGATATTTTAATTGTTGATGACGAACCTGAGATCCACTCTGTAACAAAGTTGGCTTTGTCTGGGGTTGAGTTTTTAGGGGCAGGCTTGCGATTTCATGATGCCTATTCGGGAGCTGAAGCAATAGAGATTTTAGCTAAAAATAACAATATTTCAGTTATTTTTTTAGATGTTGTTATGGAAACTGACGATGCTGGCTTGCAGGTTGTAAAAAGGGTGCGTGACGAATTAAATAATCAACATGTAAGAATTATTTTAAGAACAGGGCAAGCTGGTAATACACCAGAGGAAAAAGTAATACGTGAGTACGACATAAATGATTATAAAACTAAAACAGAACTCACTCGCTCTAAATTAGTAACATCGCTCATAACCGCTATTCGCTCTTACGAGCAGGTATGCCAGCTTGAATATCAAAGTAATGCAATGAACACGATTGTTTCTGCATCAAAGTCTATTTTAGGGCTTACTGATATTAAGCAACTATGCAAAGAAATCATCAAGCACATGAGTATTATTTTAAAGTGTTCACCTCGAGGGCTTGTGTGCAGCAAATTAGATGGCGATGACTTTATTCAAGTCTTAGGTGGTTGTGGGCATTACGAAAACTACTTTGGTGAAAAATTAATTAATGTTGATAGCAAAGTATTTAAACAAGTCGAGTCGTGTTTTGATTTATCAAAGCATCAACATACAGACTCAAGTGCAACATTTGTATTAAAAAGTAAGCATAGAAAAGCGGCTTTATATATAGAATGTGACCATGTTCCTTTGCAAGCACAATTGCAGTTTGCTGAAATCTTCTTAACAAATGTGACTGTGGCTCTCGATAATATAAGGCTGTTTGTAAAGTTAAGAGATGCAGCTTATAAAGATGTGCTTACAGGTATTTCAAATCGTACCAATTTTATTGAACGGGTAGAGCGTTATCAAAAGCCGCACGTGAATGATTATGTATTTGTACTACTTGATATAGTTAATTTTGCAGATATTAATAACGGCTTAGGGCAAGAGGTCGGCAATAAAGTATTAATTGGCATTGTGCAAAGGTTAAAAGAAAACTACCCAACAGCTAAATTACTATCTCGTATTGGTGCTGATGTTTTTGGTTTTATTATTCGTCAAGATGAACTCGACTTAAAAAAATTGAATGAGCAATTAGGTGTACCATTTTGCGCAGAAGAGCATACATTGCCTATCGATTTTAGATTGGGTTTATGCCAACAGCAAGACTTTCAAAGTAGCGGGATTGATACACTTAAAGTTGCTTATATTGCACTTAATCAAGCTAAAAAAACAAAACACAAAGAGGGAATTTATTACAGTGTAGACATGCAAGATAAAATGGCTTGGCGCATAGGAATTATTAGACAATTACGTCATGATTTTGCTCGAAACAAGTTAGAGGTATGGTATCAACCTCAACTTTCATTAGGAGACTTGTCTTTAATTGGGTGTGAGGCATTACTTAGGTGGCCTACCGGTAATGGATCATATATATCGCCAGCGGTATTTGTTCCACTTGCAGAAGATGCGGGCTTGATTGTTGATATAGGGCAGTGGGTTTTAGAGCAAGCTTGCCAACAACAAAAGCGGCTAGAAAATATGGGCACCGAAATTTGTATTGCGGTTAATGTGTCTGTTCCGCAGTTTAAAGTAAAAGGTTATGCTCAAAACGTTAAAAATACATTATTAAAATATGGTGTTAAGCCAAAAAACATAGAATTAGAAGTTACTGAAAGCGTAGTAATGGATGAACTCGAAACCGTTATTAATACACTTAGAGAGCTTCAAGAGCTAGGGATGGAGGTTGCTATTGATGACTTTGGGACTGGCTTTTCATCGCTTAGTTATATACAAAGTTTACCCTTGGATAGGTTGAAAATAGATCGTGCATTTATTAAAGATCTGCCAAATGATGACACTGGCGCTATTGCTGCTTTAGTTATTTCTCTTGGTGCTAAGTTGGGTTTAAAAACGATTGCTGAAGGCGTTGAAACACAAGAACAAGCCCAGTTCTTAAAAAACTTAGGCTGTGATGAGGTACAAGGTTTTATGTATGCTAAACCCATGCCTGAGCATGAATTGATAGAATTTATAAATAAACGCTAAAAAAGATTAACTTATTATTTAAGCTAATGAACGATTTAGAATTTAAAGCGCGATATGCTTTGACTACTTTGTATATATAAAGAATTTAGTAGGGTATAATTCGCGCCTTTTGTTATTCTACGGCCACAATTATGAGCACACTCAAAGCTAAGCGCGCCTTATTTTCATACCCTAAATACTGGGCTGAATGTTATGGCACCGCGCCATTTTTACCAACTACACGTGAAGAAATGGATGCACTTGGCTGGGATAGTTGCGACATAATAATAATTAGTGGCGACGCGTACGTTGATCATCCTAGTTTTGGGATGGCGGTAATTGGCCGTGTACTTGAAGCGCAAGGCTTTAGAGTGGGGATTATTGCCCAACCGGCATGGGACTCTAAAGATGCATTTATGGAACTCGGCAGACCGAATTTATTTTTTGGTGTAACAGCCGGCAACATGGATTCGATGATCAACCGCTATACAGCGGAAAAACGCATGCGCCACGATGATGCTTACACGCCTAATAACGTTGGCGGTAAGCGCCCAGATCGCGCCGTGATGATTTACTCGCAAAAATGCCGTGAAGCATACAAAGGTATCCCAATTGTTATTGGCGGTATTGAAGCCAGCCTTCGCCGTATTGCTCATTACGACTATTGGCAGGAAAAAGTACGTCGTAGTATTTTGTTTGATGCAAAAGCCGATATTTTAATTTACGGTAACGCAGAGCGCCCGCTAGTTGAAGTTGCACACCGTATTGCGGCGGGTGAAACGATGGATACGATTCAGGATATTCGCGGCACGGCTGTTATTCGAAAAGAGCCTCTACCTGGTTGGCGTGGCAGTGATTCTACCGCTATTGATAAAATTGGTAAAATCGACCCTATCCCAAACCCATATGGCGCGGATGATGTTGGCTGTAGTAAATCTGAATTTAAACAAGCAGGTATTGATTTAAAAGCAGAAGCGGCAAAACCAATCATGGTTCAGCCTGCACGTCCTAAGCCGTGGGAAAAAACCTATGTTAAGTTACCTGCTTATGAGCAAGTAAGTGTTAACAAACCTTTATACGCCCATGCCTCGCGAATTTTACATCAAGAAACAAATCCTGGTTGTGCAAGGGCGCTTTACCAACGACATGGCGATCGCTCTATTTGGGTAAACCCGCCAGCTTATCCATTAGAAACACATGAAATGGATGCTGTATTTGGTTTGCCATATCAGCGTATTCCTCACCCAAGTTATGGTGATGCTAAAATCCCTGCTTACGATATGATTAAAACGTCAGTTAATATTATGCGTGGCTGTTTTGGTGGTTGTTCGTTTTGCTCAATTACAGAGCATGAGGGGCGCATTATTCAAAGTCGTTCGCAAGAATCTATTATTGAAGAAATTGAACAAATTAGAGATAAAGTCCCCGGCTTTACTGGTGTTATTTCTGATTTAGGTGGCCCAACGGCGAATATGTATAAGCTGCGCTGTACTAGTAAAAAGGCCGAGAGTACCTGTAGACGCTTATCATGTGTGTATCCAGATATTTGTAAACACATGGATACAGATCATACGCCAACAATAGATTTATATAAAAAAGCACGTGAAGTTAAGGGTATTAAAAAGGTATTGATTGCTTCAGGTGTACGTTACGATTTAGCTGTACGCGACCCGCGTTACGTTAAAGAATTAGTAACGCATCATGTAGGCGGTTACTTAAAAATAGCGCCAGAGCATACAGAGGATGGTCCATTATCAAAAATGATGAAACCAGGTATGGGAGCGTACGATCAATTTAAAGAACTATTTGATAAGTACTCTAAAGAAGCCGGTAAAAAGCAGTATTTAATACCTTACTTTATATCTGCTCACCCAGGTACAAAAGATGAAGATATGGTAAACATGGCTTTATGGCTTAAATCAAACGACTTTAAGCTTGATCAAGTACAAAATTTTTACCCATCACCTATGGCTAATGCGACAACTATTTACCATACAGAGATGAACTCTTTACGTAATATAAAAAACAACTCAGAAGTTGTTCCAGTACCTAAAGGCGCACGCCAACGTAGATTACATAAAGCTATTTTACGCTACCACGATGCAGCTGGTTGGCCAATGATACGTGAAGCTCTACGTAAAATGGGTAAAGCTAATTTAATTGGTAAAGGGCCTAACTGTTTAGTGCCAGAAGAAGGGCGCGATGAAAAATCAGGTAAAGGTGGTAAAAAAGGTGGGCGTCCGGCACTAACGCGACATACTGGTTTTAGCCAATTTAAAAAGGCAAACACTAAGCCAAAAGTGGGCGGTAATCGTCAAAGCACACGTTAGTAATTTTATTTGCTAATAGATAAGGCTAATTGCGGTACGCGTTTTTTAGCTTTTTTATACGTAAATTAAGTAAGCTTTGCTCTTTATTATCTATATTATTGTAGGTGATAAAGAGTGAGATTTTAGAGCCCCTCTCTTTAGATATCCTGTGCTAAGTTTAGCTTTTTTTTAAAGCATTGATGATAACCACAAACGCAATTTAAGTGACCATAACGGCTGAATGCCGGTGAGTCCTTGCGTCATTTTATTATCTTTTAAGATTATATAAGATGGCGTGACTTGTCCCTGCCAATCGGAAAATATCTCCCCGTGTTGATCGTTAACAGTACTGAAGCTGTAGCCTTGCTCATTTAAATAATCATGCAGCTCTTGATCATAGCCTGATTTTATCGCGATGCTCACAACAGGGTATTTATTCTCGTTTGCGAGTTCGTTTATGGCAGGGAAGGTAATAGTACAAATAGGACACCAAGTTCCCCAAAAATACACAAGCGTGGGTTTATCTTGGCTCATTGCTGCTAAATTAATGTTTTGCCCTTTATAGTCGATTAATTGTAATTGAGGATTTGCTGGCATGACAGGTTGCCGCCACCAATTGACGGCGGTATAAATGACAAAAAATATAGAGCCATATACCAATAGACTTTTTAATATGGATACGCTTTTTTGTTTTAGCGTTTTTTTAGGTATGTCATTTTTATGTTTGGTATGCGTTGCCATAGCTACTGATTTACCCTAAGTATTTTTGCTGTAGTTTTTTACATTTAAAGCGTTTAATTTATATCAGCAACCATGTAGCAGTACCTAAAAAGGCGAATATACCAACAATATCAGTCACCGTGGTTAGCACCACACTCCCTGCAAGAGCAGGGTCTATATTCATTCTTTTAAGAATTATTGGAATACTTGCACCAGCAACACCTGCCACCACTAAGTTCATAAACATAGCGAAAGCGAGTACGCCACCAAGCATAAAGTCCCATTGCCATAGCGCAATAACACCCGCAATTAATAGTGACCACAAAATACCGTTTAGCGCGCCAATGGCCAGTTCTTTCATCATCAAGAAACGTTGGTTTGTTTGGTTTATATGACCTACTGCAATACCACGGATAACAAGCGTTAATGATTGGCTACCAGCAACACCACCCATAGAAGGGACAATACCGTTAAGCACAGCCAAAATAGGGAGCACATCTAAAGTGCCTTCAAAAAAGCTAGCTACAAAAGCAGCTGCAAGTGCGGTTAGTAAATTAACTCCTAGCCAAACTGAGCGTTTTTTAGAGCTTTTTAGTACAGGCGCGAATGTATCCTCTTCATCATCAAGACCGGCTAGGCTTAATAAGCTATGCTCGGCATCTTCTCGTATTACATCAACGATGTCATCGATAGTAACACGACCGAGGAGTTGGTCGTTATCGTCCACCACAGGGGCCGATATCCAATTATGACGCTCAAATAATTGCGCTACTTCACTTTCATCCATAGAGATTGGGATAGACTCACAATCTTCATCCATTAAATCGCGGACAATTTTTTCTGGTGGATTAGTTAATAATGTACTTAGCGATAAAGCGCCTATAAAGCAGTTATGTTTATCAACAACGTATAAATCATCTGTACCCTCTGGTAGTTCACCACGCAGTCTAATATAACGAAGTACAACATCGAGTGTTACATCAGGACGAATGGTCACCGTATCGGTGTTCATTAGCGCACCAGCTGAACGCTCTTGATATGACAGTGCTTGCGTGGCACGTTCACGGTCTTGAATGTCCATCGCGCTAACAACGTCTTTATAGACGGTATCTGGCAGGCTACGTAATACTTCACCTAAGTCATCGTGGCCCATATCTTCAGTTGCGGCGGCAATGTGCTTAGGTTCCATTTGGGCAATAATGCCTAAACGAACATCTTCAGATAATTCTTCAAGAACATCACCCTGCACATCAGGATCGACCAATTGCCAAAGCAGTCGGCGAATTTTATGCGGTGATGATTCTAATAATAATGCGGTATCACAAGGAGCCGTTTTTGCGAGCATGCGCCTAACTTGAACAAATTGACCACTATTGAGTGACTTCGTCACCTGTTTTAGTTGCTGTAGTGGGTAATCTTGTTCAAAAGCTTCAGGCATTGGCGTCCTTTATAAATTGTTATATTACTTTATGGGGGGAGGTGAGTTAACTGGCGTTACTAACCTATTTATTTTATATATCTGTCTTAATTGAAGCATTAGTAATGCGAATATTGTTTTTATAAAACAGGTTATTCTTGTTCATTAAAGCGTTGTGCTATTAATTCTCCAACAGCGTGTAAAGCTTGCTCAGAATCAGGGCCTTTACAAACAACTTTAACTTCTTTTCCTTGGCTACTTTCAAGTAACATTAGTGCAAGTACGCTATCGCCTGCTGCTTCTTTGTCATCTTGGAATAATGTGATTGTAGCATCAAATTGTACTGCTAATTGCGCAAGCACGGTGGCTGCTCTGGCGTGTAAGCCTAATTTGTTTTTTATTAAAAAGGTATCTTCACAATGCATAACTTACTCTACCTAAGCTGAACAGGTGATTATTCAGCTATATTATTTTTCTTGCTCGCGATGGCGAATTTTTACATTGGGATGTGTCATTGCGAAACTTTCACCGATAGTTTGCGCTAAATATACAGAGCGATGTTGCCCGCCTGTACACCCAATAGCAATGGTTAAATAACTGCGGTTATTTCTTTCTAAATGCGGTAACCACGTTTGTACAAATGTTTGAATTTGCCATGTGAATTTTTGCACTATGCTGTGATTAGCTAAATAGTCTTTAACCGGTTGATCTAACCCATTTAAAGGCTTCAACTCTGGTTCCCAGTGTGGATTTGGTAAAAAGCGTGCATCAAATACGTAGTCTGCTTCTTTTGGTATACCGTGTTTAAAACCAAATGATTCAAATGTGACAATCAGTTGCTTATCTTTTTTACCTAAAATCTTTTCACGAATAGATTCAGCGAGTTGATGAACACTTAAATCAGTCGTATCTATCATAAAGTCGGCGCGAGTGGTTAATACATCAAGTAATTCTTTTTCTTTTTTGATGGCTAAATCAAGCGGCAACGAGTCTATTGATAGTGGGTGTAATCTGCGTGTTTCTGAAAAGCGTTTGATCAATGTCTGATCGTCGCTATCTAAATAAAACAACGTAGGGTTTGCAAAGCCAGGCAAGTATTCAAGAATATCGTTAAATTCATCTTGTTCTTTAGGGATGTTGCGCACATCAATGCTAACAGCAATTTTATCGTAGCTATCAGACACACTGCGAACTAATGAAGGTAGTAGGTTTACTGGAATATTATCAACGCAATAATAACCTAAATCTTCTACAACGCGCAAAGCAACCGACTTTCCAGAACCAGAACGGCCGCTTATGATAATTAACTCCATTTAACACCCTTTATAAAACTATGATTGATCGACAATAACTTGGTAAAGCTCAGTATCAGATTTTGCACTGCGTAACTGTTTACAAAAATCTTTGTTGTTTAGTTTATCAGCAATGGTTGCTAGAGTCTTTAAGTGCTGCTGGTTATCGCCATCTGGTACGATGAGTGCGACAAAAATATCAACAGGGCGATTATCGATTGCATCAAAGTTTATTGGAGTTTCGCTAACGAGCACTAAAGCCAAAGGCTCTTCTGCACCGCTCATTCTTCCATGAGGAATAGCAATGCCACGTCCTATACCTGTACTACCTAATTTCTCTCTGCTCATTAAAGCATTAAGAATATCTTGTTGCGGTAAATACGGAAGTTTGTCGTGAGCAAGTTCGCTAATGAACTCTAAAATTCTTTTTTTGCTATTAAAAAGGACCGCAGCTTTGCTGCAGTCCTGGCATATAAGTGAACTTAATTTCATCATATTAGTGTCGAGCAAGCTTCTCTTTGTGTTTGATTACTTGGCGATCGAGCTTGTCGATCAACGAGTCAATAGCGGCATACATATCTTGATGTTCTGTAGAGGCAAATAGCTCAGCACCGCTTACGTGTATTGTGGCTTCTGCTTTTTGATTTAATTTTTCTACATCGAGAATGACATGAACATTATTTATATGATCAGAGTGTCTTTCAAGCTTCGCAAATTTAGTATTAATATAGTCTCTTAGTGAATCGGTTAATTCTACGTGACGACCAGTTAAGTTTAGTTGCATAAGCATTACCCTCTTAGTTTAGCGTCTTAAATCAGACTTTTACGCTGATTTGACGGTGGAATAGCAAGAGATTCGCGGTATTTTGCGATTGTACGTCTTGCTACTTTAATTCCTTGCTCAGCCAATATATCCGCTATTTTGCTATCACTCAATGGTTTTGCTGAGTTTTCTGCTGCGATTAATTTTCGGATAAGCGCACGTATTGCTGTAGATGAACATTCACCACCGTTTTCAGTACTTACATGGCTTGAGAAAAAGTATTTAAGCTCAAATATACCACGGGGTGTATGCATGTACTTTTGAGTAGTTACGCGTGAAATTGTCGATTCGTGCATTTCTACCATTTCAGCGACATCATTTAAAACCATTGGTTTCATGGCTTCAGGGCCATGTTCAAAAAAGCCTTGTTGTTGCTTAACAATACAATTAGTAACTTTTAATAGCGTGTCGTTTCTACTTTCTAAGCTTTTAATAAACCATTTAGCTTCTTGTAAATGTGAGCGAATAAACTGGCTGTCACCACTTGATTTTACAGTGCGAGACATTGCCGCGTATTGGCTATTAACACGAATTTTAGGCATGCTATCTGGGTTTAATTCAACAACCCAGCGGCCTTTAATTTTTTTAACTGACACATCAGGAATAACATACTCAGATTCTTCCCTTACAATAGTATCTGCAGGTTTTGGGTTGAGAGTATGTATTAGTGTCATTACTTCTTTAAGCTCTTCTTCTTTGAGCTTAGTTTTTTTCATTAATGTACGATAGTCGCGAGCTGCTAATAGATCAATATGCTCGGTTAAAATCATTTTCGTTTCATTAATGTAAGGTGTTTCTTTATCAAATTGATTAAGCTGAATACACAAACACTCTTGTAAACTACGTGCAGCAATACCAACAGGATCAAACAGTTGGATGCGTTTTAATACCGCTTCAATTTCATCAAGTTCAACTTCGTTATCATCTTCGTTTTCTTGATTAAAGCTTTCTAAAATTTCTTCGCAACTGAGAGTTAAAATACCTGAATCATCGACGGCCTCTACAATCGCAATAGCGATGGCTTCATCGGTAGGGCTAAATGGTGTTAGTTGTAATTGCCACATTAAATACTCATGGAGCGTTTCAGTAGAGGCGCCTTGGTATATTGATTCGTCTTCAGGCATTGGACCTGATGAGGCTGCAGGAGCGGCACTCATGTACTCATCCCAACTAACATCCATAGCCATGTCGTCACTTAGCGTGTCTTTTGCAAGTGCTTCACCAGTATCTTGTTCGTATTCGCTCGGAGCATCGTCAGCAGATGCGCTAACAGTTATGTCATCGGTATCAGCTTTTTGCTCGTTTTTACCAGCAGCGTCTTCAGAATAGTCTGCCTCTTCAACCTCTAATAGTGGATTACTGTCGAGAGCTTCTTGTATTTCTTGCTGGAGATCCAATGTACTGAGTTGCAACAAACGAATAGCTTGTTGCAACTGTGGAGTCATTGTAAGTTGCTGGCCCATGCGCAGCTGTAGTGATTGCCTCATGTATCTCTAACAATCCTTTTATGTTGTTATAATTAATACTAGCAGATGCTTAAAGACATGGCGTAAATGTTACAGCCTAAATTGCTCGCCTAAGTAAACATCGCGTACTGTTTTATCATTTAATACGTGTTCTGGAGTACCTGATGCAATCAGCTCCCCATGAGAAACAATGTAGGCTTTTTCACAAACATCAAGGGTCTCTCTTACGTTATGGTCGGTAATTAATACACCAATCCCACGATTTTTAAGATGTTCTATTATTTTCTTTATATCTAATACCGAAATAGGGTCAACACCGGCAAACGGTTCATCCAGTAGTATAAATTTAGGATCTGCTGCCAGCGCTCGTGCTATTTCTACACGACGACGTTCTCCACCCGACAATGCCATACCTTGGCTATCACGAATGTGTTGTATGCTAAATTCATCTAATAAGTTATTGAGCGTGTCTTCTCTGGCTTGTTTATTTAGTTCTTTGCGCGTTTCTAAAATGGCCATTAAGTTTTGATAAACAGTCAGCTTTCTAAAAATCGATGACTCTTGTGGTAAGTAGCCTATGCCTAATCTAGCACGACTATGCATAGGTAAAAGAGTAATATCGTTATCATCAATAGATATTTTACCTTTGTCGCTAGGAACAAGCCCTACAATCATATAAAAAGTCGTTGTTTTACCAGCACCGTTAGGGCCAAGTAAGCCAACTATACTGCCAGCTTGTACTTCAAGGCCGACGTTTTTTACAACTTCACGACCTTTATAGCTTTTTGCCAATAGTTCTGCTTTTAATGTGCTCATGGTTGACCTTTATCGCCTTTTTTACTTTTTTTAGTTTCGATCGGTACTAAAATTGTGTGAACGCGGTCAGTTGAGTTTTCATCTTTTTCGGCACTGATTAGCTGCTGCTCTATATCGTAGGTAATGCTTTTAGCATTTATTTTTTGTCCCGCTTGCGATACTTGTGCATTACCAACAAGCGTTAAAAAACGCTTAGATACATCATAACGCACTTCGTCAGCACTGGCGCTCATAGTCGTGCCATCTGATTGCTTTTCTTCAAAGTGCGCAGGGCTACCTGTAGCAATTAATAATTGTTTATTATCACCAAGTTCATCGCGTTTGTGCACTTCGAGGCGATCGGCTGTAATGCGGCGATTACCGTGAATAATCTCAACGTTTTTCTCAAAAATACCCACATTAGCTTTTAATTGACCTTCTTGCTTGTCGGCACTTATTGAAATTTGATTGGCAGCAGGTTGCGTGTTTTGTTCTGCAGCACTACTATTAAACGCTAGTATAAGTGTAGGAATTATAAGTGATTTTAATATTTTATTGGTCATAATATATGGTTCGCGTATGGTTAATTAGTTTTATCACTTCGGTTTTTAAGTCAGCTTCTAGGCCTTTACCGGTGATTTTTAAATTCGGTCCAGTGATAATGACGGGTTGCTCCGAACGCATTGTTAATAGCTTTATATCTACCTGAATATTATCAGCATTGATTTTGTCTATCATGGCGTTATCGGTTAAATTTTTGGCAACCACATTACCTTCTAAAATTAATTGTTTATCTTCGTATAATGTTGCTTCGTCTGCATTTATTTGCCACGTTTGTTGTTCGTTATATAAAGTAAAAATGGGTTTTTCGAAAAACGTGAAACCTAATTGCTGGTATAGCTCCATTTTAGCCGCAGTGACTTTGTGGCTAATTTTACCTTGCTCATCATAGGCTGTCTGTTTGAGCTCAATAGCTATGTAATCAGGCTTAGCAATAACTTCAGGCTCAGCCTGAGGCACAATATTTGTTTGTGTAAAATAAGGGTACCAAAGCCAAACCATACAGCTAATGAATAAAACGCTTAATATTATGCGCGCTGCATTCATGAACTAGTGCCTTGTGTAGTCAATGCTTTACCATTTTCAAGCATGAGCAAATCGGTGAGTTCTCTCACAGCACCAAAACCACCAGGCATTTGCGTTACATAGTGTGACAAACGCTTAATAAGTGGGTGGGCATCATTTACTGCAACGGCAAAGCCTACTGACTCCATAACAGGCATGTCAGGACCGTCATCACCAATATAAGCAATTTGTTCATCGCTAAGGTTGAGTTTATCTTTTAATTCTTGATAGGCAATGAGCTTATTTTCTTGGCCTTGATAAATATGCTGTACGGTTAAGCTGCTCATACGTTGTTGTACTATCTGTGAATGACGACCAGTAATAACAGCTACTTCAAAGCCACTGTTTATAAGTGCTTTAATGCCAAAACCATCTTTTGTATTAAATGCTTTTAGCTCTTCACCTTGATTGCCAAGGTAAATACGGCCATCAGAAAATACACCATCAATATCGCATATAAGTAGTTTTACTTTTTTAGCGCGTGCTTTTGCATCATCGCTCAGCGGTTGATAGAGTTCTTCAAATTGCATTTATAACACTCCTGCTTTTAATAGGTCTTGCATATTTAATGCGCCAATAGGTTGGTTTTTCTCATTGACGACGATTAGGCCATTTATACGTTTACGTTCCATAATATTGAGCGCTTCAGCGGCTAAAATATCTTGCGTAGCTGTAGTGCATGACTTAGTCATAACAACATCTATTTGTGTTGTATGAATATCAATTCTTTGTTCTAAAATGCGACGTAAATCACCATCGGTAAATAAACCTACGAGTTGCTGATTTTCATCAACAATGGCTGTCATACCTAACCCTTTAGCTGACATTTCTATTAGGGCATCTTTAACTGTTTGTGAAACATCAATAATAGGTGTATTTGCGCCGCTGTGCATAACATCTTTCAAAGTAAGTAATAAGCGCTTGCCTAAACTACCACCTGGGTGAGATAGCGCGAAGTCATCAGCTGTAAAGCCGCGAGCTTCTAATAATGCAACTGCCATGGCATCGCCCATCGCAAGCGTTGCAGTGGTACTTGATGTAGGAGCTAGACCCAATGAACAGGCTTCTTTTTCTACTTTAATACACACATGTACATTAGCCAGGGTCGCCATGGTTGATTGCGTATTGCCAGTCATCGATATCATTTTGGCACCAAGTCGTTTTAAAACCGGAATGATATTTAAAACTTCGCTGGTCTCCCCTGAATTAGAAATAAGCATAACCACGTCATTTTTAGTGATCATACCTAAATCACCATGACTTGCTTCACCAGGGTGAACAAAAAACGCAGGGCTGCCAGTGCTTGCAAGGGTTGCCGCTATTTTATTGCCAATATGGCCTGATTTTCCCATGCCAATAACAATAATACGGCCTTCACAGTCGTACATTAATTGGCACGCGTTATGAAAATTTTCATCTACATATTGTGCAATATCACTAAGTGCTTGGCGCTCAACATCTAAAACGCGAAGGCCTTGTTCAATAAAGTTTAGCGTTGCCATCATTTACCCTACTTGACTAAAAATATACCCTTGGTAACCCAAAAACGCTATTAGCAATAAGCCGCCTTCTACTCTATTGATACGCTGGGTGCCTCTAAAGTTCAATGACATAATAATAAGAGCAAGTGTTGCACCAATCATAATTAATATATCTCGGCTTACTAACGATGGATCAATTGCTGAAGGATTAATAATACCTGCTAGAGGTAATACAGCTAAAATATTAAATATGTTTGAGCCAACAATATTACCTAGTGCTAAATCATCTTCATTTTTAAGTACACCTGCAACCGAGGCGGCAAGTTCAGGCAAGCTAGTACCAATGGCAATAATTGTTAAACCAATGACTAAGTCGCTTAAGCCGAAGTATTTAGCAATATCAACAGCTGAGCCGATTAAAAAATGAGAACTAACCGGCAGGAGTATCATGCCGACAATTAACCAAAATACCGCTTTTTTAGTAGGTACATCGTTTGGTACATCGTCGCAGGCTTCTGAGACAAATGGGTCATCTTGGTTTTTTGCACGCATAGATACAATGATTAACCCACCGATGAATACGATAAAGCCAACTAAAAGCGCAACACCTTCACTAAATGAAAAGTAGTTATCTGAGAACACATACCAAGTAGCTAAAGATACGAGCATCACTAATGGCATTTCACGTTTTAACGTACTAGATGAAACTGAAAGAGGGCGAAATAGAGCAGTGATACCTAACACAAGTAAAATGTTTGTAATGTTAGAGCCAACAGCATTGCCAACCGCTGTGTCGGTTTTGTTAGCTAGAGCGGCAGAGGCTGAAACCATCATTTCAGGGGCTGAAGAGCCCATGGCTACAACGGTCAAACCAACAATAAGTGTAGGTACACCAAAGTTTTTAGCAAGAGCCGCAGCCCCATAAACAAACCTATCGGCACTCCAAACAAGAGCTGCAAAACCAAGAATTAAAATAACAAACGAGGTAACCATTGTGTTAAGCCAGTTATACAAAATACGGATGGCGCGAATAGTAACAAAAGCCAAGATGAAAGTATAAATAAAAGAGTAAGGTCAACTAGGTAACAATGTTGCTTTTAAACAGCTAATTTAAAAATTTAAGCCGGGGTTAAGCTGTTTTAAGCGAGTCTTATAATCCTTTTCATGGGTGTATTACAAAATCTTACGAATTGTTTTTTCCATCTTTGACAAAAAAGCTTTAAAATAGGGGCACTAGTGAACATTTTTATGGAGAGCGACTTGTCGCAATCAATAGTAGAAGTCAAGGATGTTAGCTTTTCGAGAGGCAATAGAACCATATATAAAAATATGAGTTTTAGCGTTCCTAAAGGTAAAATTACTGCGATTATGGGGCCAAGCGGAATTGGCAAAACCACTATGTTGCGTTTAATTGGTGGTCAGCTTAAACCAGATTCAGGTGATATTTTATTTGAAGGTGGCAGCATTCCTAAAATGTCTCGTAAAGAGTTATACGAAGCACGTACTAAAATGAGTATGCTTTTTCAAAGTGGTGCGTTGTTTACTGATATGTCGGTATTTGACAATATCGCATTTCCTATAAGAGAGCACACAAAGCTAAGTGAAGACCTGATTCGATTAGTTGTGTTAATGAAATTGCAAGCGGTTGGACTACGTGGCGCTAAAGATTTAATGCCCTCTGAGTTATCCGGCGGTATGGCAAGGCGTGCTGCGCTTGCACGCGCTATAGCACTTGATCCAGAGCTAATCATGTACGATGAACCATTTGCAGGGCAAGATCCTATTTCGATGGGCGTATTGGTTAAGCTAATTAAATCGCTTAACGAAGTATTAGGTTTATCGTCTTTAATCGTGACGCACGATGTAACAGAGGTAATGAGTATTGCCGAACACGTTATAATTATCGCCGATCAAGGGGTAATTGGTTCTGGTACTCCAGATGAAATGCGTAATCATGAATCTCCTTTAGTTCAACAGTTTTTAAAAGGCTTGTCGGATGGTCCTGTACCATTTCATTTTCCGGCTCAGGCTTATGCAGACGAACTACTTGGAGAAAAAGCATAATGTTGGATTTATTTCAAAAGCTAGGGCATAAAACGCTAGGACGTTTTGCGGCTCTTGGCCGTTCGGCTTATATGCTGTTTAGTGCGCTTGCGCATGTTCCTAATTTTAAAAAAGGCACACCGTTACTTGTTCGCCAGCTTTATATGGTGGGTTCGCAATCGTTACTGATTATTATGGTGTCGGGTTTGTTTATCGGCATGGTGTTGGCTCTACAAGGTTACACCGTATTGGTTGGTTATGGCGCTGAGGATAGTTTAGGGCCGTTAGTGGCACTGAGTTTATTACGAGAGCTGGGCCCGGTTGTTACTGCATTACTATTTGCAGGACGCGCAGGTAGCGCTTTGACAGCTGAAATTGGCTTAATGAAAGCAACAGAGCAACTTTCATCACTTGAGATGATGGCAATCGATCCGCTAAAACGTATTATTGCACCGCGTTTTTGGGCGGGTTTTATAAGCATGCCATTGCTTGCATTGATATTTTCAGCTGTAGCAATTATAGGCGCTCATTTAGTAGGTGTAGATTGGCTGGGGGTTGATACAGGTAGTTTTTGGTCAATCATGCAATCGCAAGTGTCGTTTCAGCAAGACATACTAAACGGTATTATTAAAAGTTTTGTATTTGCCATAGTGGTGACCTGGATTGCGCTTTATAAAGGATATGACTGTGTGCCGACCTCAGAAGGGATCAGCAAAGCAACCACCGAAACGGTTGTTCATTCGTCATTAGCAGTTTTAGGTTTTGACTTTATTTTGACAGCGGTAATGTTTACCAGCTAATAGGGTATAGATAATGAATTCACGGAAATTAGAAATTTTAGTTGGTTTTTTTGTAGCACTTGGCATTTTAGCTTTTGCGATGCTTGCACTTAAAGTTGCCAATTCAGGTATTAGTGGCTCTGGCGAAACATATACGCTTAATGCCAAGTTTGAAAACATCGGCTCGTTAAAAGCGCGTGCGCCGGTAAAAGTAGGTGGTGTTGTAATTGGTCGTGTTGAATCAATTTATGTTCACCCACAAGAGTTTTTACCAGTCGTTAATATGACCATTGACGCACAGTACTTATGTCGTTTTTCAGACACAAGCTCAATCTCTATTTTAACGTCGGGTATTTTAGGTGAGCAGTACTTGGGTATTCACCCTGTAATTTCTCCAGATTCTGCTAAGCAACGTTGTTTAGGCGAAACAGTGACAGAAAACAAGCAAGATGAAGCAATTGACGATTTATTTGGTGTGGAAAGTAAAGCACTAGGTGATGGCGATTCAATCACTGATACTAAGTCTGCCATTGTACTTGAAGAATTAATCGGGCAGTTTTTATTCAACCAAGGTAGTGAGTAATTATTATGTTGAAAAAGTTTTTAGCTATTGTAGCAATTGGCACAATGACGCTAACTCAAAGCGTAAGTGCAGCAGATGTGAAATTAGTCGATCCTAATAAAATGGTACGCCAAGTTGCCGATAATACATTTGCGCGCATTAAAAAAGATCAGCCATTAATTGTTAAAGATCAAGAATACCTTCGCGTAATAGTCGAAGAGGAATTAATGCCTTATATCGACTATAAATATGCAGCACTTCGTGTACTTGGCAGTGAAGTATCTAAAGTACGTGCAATTACCGACGAGGCTGAAAAGGCCAAAGCAATTAAAGAAATTCAACGCTTTATTGGTGTATTTAGAGAGTACTTAGTTGCTACTTATGCAGGTGTATTTACTCAATACACAAACCAGAAAGTTGAGTTTGGTGCAGAGCAAGCGTTTAAAGGCAAAGACGTTGTTGTTGTTAAGACTAAAATTATTGAAGACGGTAAACCTGATATCAGAATCGATTTTAAAGTACGCGAAGACCGCGACGGTGAGTGGCGCGCGTACGATATGATTGCCGAAGGTATTAGTTTACTGGACGCAAAGCAAAGCGAGCTGCAAGGTATTTTGCGCCAGCAAGGTATTGATAATGTAAGTAACCTTTTAGAGCAAAAGAGTCAGCTACCAGTTCAGTTTAGAGGCAGTAACTCGAATGACTAAATTGGCAATAAGCCAAGTTGATGGACAACATTTTGGAGTAAGCGGTGAGCTTACTCGAAATTCAATTGGCGATGAACAGCTTCTGAACAATAAGTTATTAACTAAGCATAAAATCATCTATTTCGACCTAAGTGGAGTATCAAGGGTTGACACAGCAGGCTTAGCTTGGTTAATTCACTCTTTTGCAGAATTAAAGCAGCAAGGCATTCGCCTTGAATTGCAAAACCTACCTGAGCAATTGCAAAATTTAATGCAATTGGGTCAGGTTACAACCCTATTTGAGTGAGAGTTATGGAAACTAGCCAAGTCGAAACATTATTACGCGAAGAACTTCAATTAGCTGAAGTACATGTAAAAGCCAATGGTAGTCATTATGAAGTTGTTGCGGTAGGCGAATGCTTTGACGGTTTAAGCCGAGTTAAAAAGCAGCAGCTAGTTTATGGTCCATTAATGAATACAATTTCAGATGGGACAATTCACGCAGTATCTATTCGTGCATTTACTCCTGTAGAGTGGAAGCGTGAACAAAAATTCATTTTACCGCAATAACTAGGGCCTCCTAATGGATCAATTTGTAATTCAAGGTGGCACTTCACTTGCTGGTGAAGTGACTATTTCGGGCGCTAAAAATGCCGCACTTCCTATTTTATTTGCTTCACTATTAGCTGATGGTAAAAGTATATTTACTAATGTACCGCGTCTTCGCGATATAGTGACCACTGAAGCACTATTAAAAACTTTAGGTGCAGATGTTAATTGGCAGGGCGATACGCTAGTAATTGACGGTGCAACGGTTAATAAAACATTAGCGCCTTACGACTTAGTAAAGCAAATGCGCGCCTCTGTGCTTGCATTAGGCCCTCTAGTTGCACGTTTTGGTGAGGCTCAAGTGTCTTTACCTGGTGGGTGCGCTATTGGCGCTCGCCCAGTTGATATTCATATTCAAGGTTTGGAGCGTATGGGCGCACAAATAAACGTTGAAAATGGTTATATTAATGCCAAGGTAAATGGTCGCTTAAAAGGCGCTGAAATTTTTATGGAAATGGTAAGCGTAGGCGCTACCGAAAACCTATTAATGGCAGCGGCCCTCGCTGATGGTAAAACCATACTTGATAATGCGGCACGCGAGCCTGAAATAATTGATTTAGCTAACTGCCTAATTGCTATGGGCGCTAAAATCACAGGTGCAGGTACTAGCCGCATTGAAGTTGAAGGCGTTGAGCGTTTAGCTGGCTGTGAACACAGTATTTTACCTGACCGAATTGAAACTGGGACGTTTTTAGTCGCAGCAGCAATGGCTGGCGGTGAAGTACTTTGTAAAAATACAGACTTTCATTCTCTTGAGCCTGTGATTGAAAAGTTACGTGCTACGAATGCACACCTAGAAGTACATAACGATAGTATTTATCTTGATATGCGTGGCCGAGAACTTAAAGCCGTGAATATTAAAACAGCTCCACACCCAGGTTTTCCTACGGATATGCAAGCTCAGTTTACAGCATTGAATGTAGTAGCAAATGGTAGTGCAACGATCACAGAAACGATTTTTGAAAACCGTTTTATGCATGTACCAGAGTTGCAGCGTATGGGCGCTAATATTCGTTTAGAAGGGCATACCGCAATTTGTGGTGAAACTGAAAGCTTAACGGGTGCGCAAGTGATGGCAACCGATTTACGCGCTTCAGCTAGTTTAATTTTAACGGGTATAGTGGCACAAGGTGAAACGGTTGTTGACCGTATTTATCACGTTGATAGAGGTTATCAGCGCATTGAAGATAAACTAAGTGCATTAGGCGCAAACATTAAACGTAGAAGTAGCTAAGTAGATAACTAGTTAAGCTATTTTAAAAAGGTCGGATACGCAAATTGCTATCCGACCTTTTTATTGGCGATTGGTATTATTTATTAAAGCTTTGTTTCAAGCTCAGCTACCACGACCATGATTTTTTCTATTTTCCCATCTCTGTATAGCTCAAATTCTATTTCTTTACCGGGCTCCGTATTACCTATTTTTTCAAGCACTTTTTGTGGGTTTGCTACCGAAAGCCCTGCAATTTTAATGACGATATCTTGCTCTTCAATGCCTGCTTGCCATGCTGGCCCCAAAGGGTCTAAATTAGTAATGCGCATGCCGGTAACCGGCGTTAGGCTGTCGTTTACTTCTTTACCTGTACTATCTACTGCTGTGCCTTCAAAGCCTAAATAGCCGCGTACAACCCGACCGTGACGAATGAGTTTACCCATCACTTTTTTAGCAAGTGAGTAAGGAACCGCAAAAAATATTCCTTGAATATTCAAGTTCTCACGCGTTTTAAATTGTGCAGAAGTAATGCCGACTAAATCACCATTGGAGTTAACTAATGCGCCGCCGGAGTTGCCCACGTTAATAGCTGCATCCATTTGCAATAAGTTATTGTAAGGGCTATCTGTAATTTTTTGCTTACCCGTTGCACTAATAATGCCTTGAGTGATTGTTTGTCCTAAGTTAAGCGGGTTGCCTATAGCAAGTACAACATCGCCTACATTTGATACATAGCTATCGTTTACGGGAATCACTGGGAGGTGATCTGCATTGATTTTAAGTAAGGCTAAGTCAGTAATGGTATCAAAACCAATTAGTTGCACATCAAAAAAGCGTCGGCCATCGGTTAAGATAACCATAATTTGGTCTGCATTATTCACAACATGGTAGTTAGTAAGAATATAACCGTCCTGCGACATAATGACGCCAGAGCCTAGCTCTTGTACCGTGTTTTTTCTTTTATAACGAGGTTCTTTGGAAATGCTTTCTGAAAAAATAGTAACTACAGAAGGAGCTGCTCGTTTAACTGCATCAGAAAAACTCAGATGACTCGCACTCATCGCGCTTGGAAGGGGAACATTAGGAAGTAAGGCGGCTCGCATATTAGGGCTGAAAAAAACCACTAAAAAAGCAATACTTAGACCTGCAAATAAAGGGGGAAGAATAAATTTTATTAATTTCAGCACAGTTTTCTTATTATGTAAGTGAGCAATCTCTTTATGATGACATAAAAAAAATAACAGCGGCAAGTGCCACTGTTATTTTTATTACATTAATAGTGCTATTTATTACTGAATTAAAATAAATATAGACTCACGACCACGTTGCACACCAAGTACGATATTACCTTTGGTGTTTTCGATAATCTTATTCATATCACGAATAGTCTCTACTCGTTGGCGATTCACTTGCATAATAATATCACCTTCTTCAAGGCCAACACGGGCAGAAGGTGAGCGAGGGTCTACAGACGTAACCTCAACACCTTTATTACTGTTTTTTTGCACGTTTTCAAGTGTCGCGCCTTGGAACGCAGGATGCAGCTCTTCGCCTGTCGCTGTAACACCTGATGCACCATCAAGAGTTACTTTTACCGTTTTAATTTTACCATCGCGGTAAATACCTAGTTTTATTTCGCGGCCTTCACCTAGCGTAGCAATTTTGCTGCGTAGTTCATGGAAACCACTAATATCACCGCCATTAATGCTAACAATTACGTCACCTGCTTTTATACCTGCTTTACTTGCGGCAGTGTCGTCCATTACTTGCATTACATAAGCACCTTGTTTAACGTCAAGTTGCTGCGCTTTAGCAAGGCCTGCATCAAGTGGGCGGCCAGAAATACCCAGCGAACCTCGGCGTACTTCACCGTGTTCAACAATTTGATCAACTAAGTTTTTCATCATGTTTGATGGAATGGCAAAACCAATACCCACGTTACCGCCAGAAGCACCTAAAATAGCAGTGTTAATACCAATCAATTCACCGTTTAAGTTAACTAATGCGCCACCAGAGTTGCCTTGGTTAATAGCAGCATCGGTTTGAATGAAATCTTCGTAGCCCTCAATATTTAAACCACTACGACCAAGAGCACTAACAATACCAGATGTAACTGTGTGGCTAAGTCCAAATGGGTTACCAATAGCGACAGCAAAGTCGCCCACTCGTAAACTGTCTGAATTTGCGAGTTTTATTTCAGTTAAGTCATCAGCGTCTATTTGTAAAAGAGCGATGTCTGATTCTGTATCAGTACCAATTTTAGTTGCTTCAAATTCACGGCCATCTTCGAGGGTTACTACCATTTTTTCGGCATCTTGGATTACGTGATTATTAGTGACTACATAACCCTCATCAGCATCAATAATTACCCCAGAGCCTAATCCACTAAATTGACGCTTTTGACTGCGAGGCTGTTGCTGTCCAAAAAAGTATTCAAGCGGATCTGCACGGCGGCGTACTTCTTTTGAGCCTGAAACTTGGATACTTACAACACCTGGAGATATTTTCTCTAGCATGGGGGCAAGAGTTGGTAGTTGTTGACCATTTACTGCAATTGGCATTTTTGCATAAGACGCTACAGGGCTCATTAACAAGCTTGTAGATAGAATAGCTGCGCTGATAAGTGATAATTTCATTTTCATAGTCTGGGGTAACTCCACTTAAGATAAAGCAAAACAAAAAGGGCTACTTTACAGCAGCCCTTTTCGGTTTATTAAGATAAAACAACAAAGCTGTTATATCTAAAGACTATGGGGTCAAAAAAAAGTTCATCAAGATGCTTTAGAATGTTCTGAAACTTTATTTTGACCAGCAAATAAACCTGATTCACCTGATACATAATCAGCTGGTTGTGCTGCGGCTGTAGAACGATCGCATTGACGCTCTTTTAATGAAGCCTGCAGTTGTTCTGTTGTTTCTTTTGAAAAGAATGGTTCAGCTGGTGCTTTATTTCTATCTTCTAGAAGAAGCTGGTTTGTTTCTTCAACGTGACTAAGCAGTTGATCATAGTTTTCTTTCATTTTATTTACGAGCTTACCAGTATTCGCTAAATGATCAGCTACATCTTGACGATACTGCTCTAACGCATTTTCAGCTTGCTCTGCTTGCTCTTTTAATTCATCTTGTTTGAACTGTTTTTTAGTAACAAATGCGCCAATAAAAAATGCTACAACAGCAACAATAACAATCAAACCTACCCACATAACTGTGCCCATAAAAACTACCCCTTTGGGAAAATAACTAACGAATGCCGATTCAATTATAAATCATACTAAGTGTAATATACCCCGAGTTATGATGCGTGTTAATATGCTTTGCAAATTAAACTGTGTTTTAACTGTAAATAGATATGACTCCTTGGCAAACATACCAACAAGACTTAAAGCGAGATGACTTTGTACACGACGCAGCACAAGAAAATGCTGTGCGCCATTTACAACGTCTATACGATGACCTAACTCAGACAAAGCCAAAACAAAAAGGCTTTTTTGCTAAGCTATTTAGTAAAGAAGAACCTGCGCCTGTAAAAGGTTTGTACTTTTGGGGGGGAGTAGGGCGTGGTAAAACTTATTTAGTTGACACTTTTTATGAATCATTACCGGGCACACGTAAAATGCGTGTGCACTTTCATCGATTTATGCACCGAGTGCATAATGAGCTTAAAAAGCTAAATAATACGGCTAATCCATTAGAAAAAATTGCTGACACTTTTAAAGCAGAAACAGACATTATTTGCTTTGATGAGTTTTTTGTACAAGACATTACTGATGCCATGCTATTAGGTGGCTTAATGGAAGCGCTATTTGCACGGGGCATAGTACTTGTAGCAACCTCTAATATAGTGCCAGATGAACTTTACAGAAATGGCTTACAGCGAGCGCGTTTTATGCCAGCAATCGAGCTTGTTAAAAAAAATACCGAGATAGTTAATGTAGATTCAGGTATTGATTACCGATTACGTACCTTAGAGCAAGCTGAAATTTTTCACAGCCCGTTAGATGAAGATGCGGATAAGAACCTATTTGAGTACTTCGATAAGTTATCGCCAGAGCCAGGGCAATTAGATGAGCCGATAGAGATAGAAGGGCGAAAAATCAAAACGCGTAAAGTAGCTAAATGCGTTGTGATGTTTGAGTTTAGTGAATTGTGCGAAACAGCACGTAGCCAGGTCGATTACATGGAGATTAGCCGCTTATACAATACGGTGATTATTTCTAACGTAAAACAGCTAGGGCAAACTAATGATGATGCTGCTAGACGCTTTATTGCTTTAGTGGATGAATTTTATGAGCGCCATGTAACTTTAATTATATCGGCTGAAAAACCTATTACCGAACTTTATACCCAAGGTAATTTAAACTTTGAATTTAAGCGTTGTATTAGTCGTTTACAAGAAATGCAATCCTTAGAATATTTAGCTAGAGAGCATTTAGTTTAAATAAGTAAGTAAATGTGTAATAGGGCAACTATAAAAAAGAGGTACATATATAGTACTTCTTATTTCTGAAATTTCTTGTGGAAAAAACAACCGGCGAGTAGCAATGTGTTTTAAGTGCTGGTATACTCCCGCGTCTGCCACGTTGCGTTCTATGTCCTCATATAGTCTAGCCACTTGTGAGCGGCGCAAAAGTCTAAAACTCGAAGGGGTTATAGCAAACTTAGAGCAGTAGTTAATATTAACTACTTGTGGTTTTAATTGAAAAACATTGGATTTTTATAAATGAAAACGTTTGTTGCTAAACCAGAAACAGTAAAACGTGACTGGTACGTAGTTGACGCTGAAGGTAAAACTTTAGGTCGCATCGCTACTGAAATCGCTCACCGCCTACGCGGTAAGCATAAAGCTGAATACACTCCTCACGTAGATACTGGTGATTACATCATCGTTATCAACGCTGAAAAAGTTACTGTAACTGGTAACAAATTCAAAGATAAAGTGTACTACGCTCACTCTGGTTTTCCAGGTGGCCTTAAGTCTACTACTTTTGATAAACTTCAAGCTGCAAAGCCTGAAATGATCATCGAGAAAGCTGTAAAAGGCATGTTGCCACGTGGTCCTTTAGGCCGCGCTATGTACCGTAAACTTAAAGTTTACGCAGGTACTGAGCATAACCATGCTGCACAACAGCCTCAGGTTCTAGACATTTAAGGAGCACCATCATGGCAAATCAATACTACGGTACAGGTCGTCGTAAAAGTTCAAGTGCTCGCGTATTCTTACGCCCAGGCACTGGTAACATCGTAATCAACAAACGCTCTCTAGAAGAGTATTTTGGTCGCGAAACAGCACGCATGGTTGTTCATCAAGCTCTTGAGCTAGTTGATATGACTGAAAAATTTGACCTTTACATCACCGTTTCTGGTGGTGGTACAACTGGTCAAGCTGGTGCTATCCGTCACGGTATCACTCGTGCACTTATGGAGTTTGACGAGTCACTACGTCCACAACTTCGTAAAGCAGGTTTTGTTACACGTGATGCACGTAAAGTTGAACGTAAGAAAGTGGGTCTTAAGAAAGCGCGTAAGCGTCCACAGTTCTCAAAACGTTAATCTATACGTTATCAAGAATTCAAAAACCCAGCTTATGCTGGGTTTTTTGTTTTCAAATCAAAAAGTTTACATTTGCTACTTAATTTAAATTTGTTTATAGCGGTCGCCATACTTGGTATTGCTGTAATTAATGATGATCAAATTTATTAATAACTGCGTATTAATCGAACGAAAGTTAAAAAACACTCAGATAGCTGCAAAAAAGTTAAATAATTATCGTAATTAGTTTAAATCCATCAGTTAATTGGTGGAATTTTTTGCTACAATTGGCGTGGAAGTAAAATGAGTGAGTTTAACGACACTATGTACAGTTTTTACTGTTTCCTCTTAGTGGTGTTGATCTCGGTCAGTATATTGTTTTTACAGAAGCGTTATTATAGTCGTTCGGCTTTATTCTCGAGCTAGCTTAATCAAATTTTTGATCAAGTCAGGTTTATTCGAGCATGGGGCTTTGAATAACCTTGTTTTAATCAAGGGTTTTAATTATGATCGCTTCTATTTTAAAAATTTCGAATAATTAACCTGCTGTAACTGATGTTCTCAATATAGCAAGTGTTGAGAATCATAGTGGAGATAAGTGGATGAGCAATGCGCCTGTAGACAATGGCCGACGTCGCTTTTTAACCATAGCTACCTCTGTTGTAGGTGGTGTTGGTGCGGCTGGGGCTGCTGTTCCTTTTATTGCGTCTTGGAATCCAAGTGAGCGAGCTAAATCTGCGGGTGCGCCTGTAGAAGTAGATATCAGCAAACTTGAGCCTGGACAATTAATACGTGTCGAGTGGCGTGGTAAACCTGTATGGGTTGTATCACGTACCCCAAAAATGCTTGAGCAGATGAAAGAACATGAAGGTCAACTTCGTGATCCGCAATCGCAAGAGCCACAACAATTAGAATCATCAACAAATGATTACCGTTCATTACGTCCAGAAATATTTTTGGCTGTAGGTATTTGTACGCATTTAGGATGTTCACCAGGCTTTTTACAAGGTAATTTTGGTGAGAAAGTAGAAGGGACTGATGACGGTTTCTACTGCCCGTGCCACGGTTCTAAATTTGATATGGCTGGTCGAGTATTTCAATCGGTACCTGCACCATTAAACTTAGAAATACCACCTTATACTTTTCTAGATGACACCACTATTTTAGTGGGCGAAGAAAGAGGGGTAGCCTAATGTTTGGTAAGATTATTGGTTGGATAGACGACCGAATCCCAATGACACGTGTTTGGAACATGCACATTGCACAGTATCCAGCACCTAAAAACTTTAACTTCTGGTACTTTTTTGGCTCATTAGCCATGTTAGTACTAGTAAACCAAATCCTAACAGGTATTTGGTTAACGATGAACTTTGTTCCGTCTGCTGAAGGTGCTTTTGCTTCGGTAGAGTACATCATGCGTGATGTAGAATATGGCTGGTTACTACGTTACTTGCACTCAACAGGTGCATCAGCGTTTTTCATCGTTGTATATATGCATATGTTCCGTGGCATGATCTACGGTTCTTACCAAAAACCGCGTGAATTACTGTGGTTATTTGGTATGTTCATTTTCTTAGCGCTAATGGCTGAAGCATTCATGGGATACTTATTACCATGGGGCCAAATGTCGTTCTGGGGCGCACAAGTAATCATTTCATTATTCGGTGCTATTCCGGTTATTGGTGATGACTTAACACTTTGGATCCGTGGTGACTACGTAATATCAGGTGCAACGCTTAATCGCTTCTTTGCATTACATGTAATTGCACTACCACTGGTTATTGTAATCTTAGTTTTCTTACACATTGTTGCTCTACACGAAGTGGGTTCAAATAACCCTGAAGGTATTGAGATTAAACGTAAGAAAGGCTCAGTAGCTGAAGAAGATAAGCCTAAATTTAAATTCCATGAGTATTACACTAACAAAAAAGACATTGTTGATGCGATACCGTTCCACCCTTACTACACAGTTAAAGATATTGTGGGTGTGGTTGGTTTCTTAATACTGTTTTGTTGGGTTGTGTTCTTTATGCCGGCGATGAATGGCTTCTTTTTAGAAGGTCCAAACTTCGAGGCAGCTAACCCACTTAAAACACCTGAGCATATTTTCCCAGTTTGGTACTTTACGCCATTCTATGCAATCTTACGTGCAATCCCTGATAAGTTAATCGGTGTTGCGGCGATGGGTGCATCGATTGTAGTACTTGCATTACTACCTTGGATAGACCGTGGTAGAGTTAAATCGGTTCGTTACCGTTGTGGTTTCCATAAATGGAACATTGCAGGCTTTGTTGTAACTTTCGTTCTTCTTGGTTGGGTGGGTGCAACTCCACAAACTGATATGAAAACGATTATTTCTCAAATCTGTACTGTGACTTACTTTATGTTCTTCGTGCTGTTGTTTGTATACAGTAAGAACGAAAAAACTAAGCCATTGCCAGAGAGGTTAACGAAATGATGAAGAAGCTTATTATTGGTTTATTTGCTTTATCAGTAAACTTGTTGCCTAACATGGTTATGGCAGCAGGTCCGTCGGTTCCTTTAATGGAAGCGAATAACGACCTTACTGATCAACCATCTTTACAACGCGGTGCAAAGTTGTTCATGAACTACTGTCTTGGTTGTCACCAAATGCAGTATCAACGTTATGAGCGTACTTTTCGTGATATCGGTATCCCAACAGAAGTTGGTTTAGAGCAGTTAATTTTTGACGGCTCTAAAGTAGGTAGCCATATCACCAACGCAATTACAAAAGACGATGCAGCAAAATGGTTTGGTGCGGCTCCGCCGGATTTAACTCTTATTGCACGTGTAAAATCACCAGATTATATTTACACGTACCTAAAATCGTTTTATAAAGATGAATCTCGCCCGTTTGGAGTTAACAATATTGTTTTTCCATCGGTAGGTATGCCTCATGTTCTTCAAGAACTACAAGGTTTACCAACGCCTATCACTAAAGAAGTAGAAGAACATGGCCACACTGTGACCAAAGTTATTGCTACTGAAACTGATGGTACGGGTGAATTAAGCGTAGATGAATACGACCAAGCGGCTCGTGATTTAACAAACTTCCTTGAGTACGTGGGTGAACCTTCACGTCTTGAATCGGAAGCGCTAGGTATTAAGGTAATAGGATTCTTAATAATTCTATTTATCTTGGCATTTATGCTTAAGAAAGAATACTGGAGAGATGTTCATTAAGTTGAACATTTTTAAAGGTAATTTTGCAATAGGGGCTTAAGCCCCTTTTGCTGTTTTAGTTATTTAATGGAGGTATAGGCATGGCCGTAGCTGCCAATAAGCGCCCTGTAATGACCCTTTTTTCTGGTGCTAACTGTATGTATAGCCACCAAGTACGTATTGTACTTGCGGAAAAAGGTGTAAGTGTAGATATTCATTTGGCTGAAAAAGATAACTTGCCAGAAGCACTTCACGAAATTAACCCTTACGGCACAGTGCCAACACTGATTGACCGTGAGCTTGGTTTATACCAGGCAAACATCATCATGGAATACCTTGATGAGCGTTTTCCTCATCCTCCACTAATGCCTGTTTACCCGGTAATGCGTGGTCGTAGCCGCTTAATGATGCATCGTATTGATACTGACTGGTACAGCCTAGCTGACAAAATCAGTAACAACACGTCAGATGCTGCTCAAGCTCGTAAAGAGCTAACAGAAGCATTACTTGCTGTAGCACCTATTTTTAGCGAAGCACCTTACTTTATGAGTGAAGAGTTTAGCTTAGTAGACTGTTATTTAGCTCCACTATTATGGCGTTTACCAGAGTTTGGTATTGAGCTTAATGGTGCAGGTTCTAAAGAGCTTAAAGAGTACATGATCCGTTTATTTGAACGTGAGTCATTCCAAGCCTCTTTAACTGAAGCTGAGCGTGAGATCCGTTTATAATGACGCCTAATCGTCCTTATTTATTACGTGCTTTTTTTGATTGGATAGTCGATAACGAGTGTACACCGCATTTAGTGGTAGACGCTGGGTTTGCAAATGTACAAGTGCCAACACAGTTTGTTCAAGACGGACAAATTGTTTTAAACATAAGTCCATCAGCGGTCACACAGTTTTCGTTAGACTTAACCCAACTTAGCTTCAATGCGCGCTTTGGTGGTCAGCCAATGCAAGTGTATGTGCCTCTAGGTGCTGTGCTTGCAATATACGCGCGTGAAAATGGCGAAGGAACAGTCTTTACTGCAGATGAGTTTTTAGAGGACGAAGACGATTTTGTGCCTGAGCTTGAAAGTGTTGATTCATCAGCTGAATTTATTGATGAAACACCACCAGAAAAGCCACAGAAGAAAAAAGGCTCTCATTTACGCGTTATTAAATAATAAGTAAATGCAAAAAAAACCGCTTAATAAGCGGTTTTTTTATGTCTGTATTTTACTTTACATATATTCAAATACTTTAATTACACGCTCTACGCCAGATACATTTCGGGCAATGTTTACAGCTTGAGTAGACTCAGAGTCAGATACTAAACCCATTAAAAATACTTCAGCGTTTTCAGTAACTACTTTAATGTTATTACTGCTAATGTCTTTTGCTGTTAGTAGCTGAGCTTTTACTTTAGAAGTTAACCAAGAGTCATGCGTTTGTGTAGTAATACCAATATTTGAGCCAATACGAATTTGGTTATGTATCTTACGAATACCTGAAACGCCCTCAATGGTACGCTGTGCTTCGTTTCTCATTTCTTCATTAGATACTTGGCCTACAAGTAAAACAATACCGTTAACGCTTACAGCGCTTATATTGGCAAACTTTTCAAGGCGTTCTACTTCGCTAAGTGCAATACTGGCTTTTATTTCAATATTGTTATCGTCAATTTGAGAGCCAATGGTACGGCGATCGTTCGCTGCAGTTACTGCACTGGCTGTACCTGCTACAACAGCAGCTGCGCAGCCTTGTAGTAATACAACAGTACCTAAAACAATAAGAGAGCGTTTAAACATAATTTTCATCCTGAGGGAAAAGCGTTAAATCAACAAGTTCGCTTAAACAATGTAAGTTAACTAAATGGGATTCGATAATGCGGCTAGGGCGTTTAGATGGGGATCTAATTTCAACATCGTTAGGGCCAAGTAGGCCAACCAACTCACCACCATCATCACCAACCATAACTATGACCTTCATGTCTTTAGTTAGTGCAGCTTCAACAGCAGAAATAACATGCTTTTCGTTACCGTTAATAGCCAGTACGAGCAATAAGTCGCCTTGCTGGGCAAAAGCGCGGACTTGACGAGCAAATGTATCGTGATCGTCTACCTGAGTACTTTGCCCAAGATTAACGTTTTCTTGCGATAGAGCGATTGCAGGTAAGCAGGGACGTTCGGTTTCATAGTGATTAACCAATACACCCGCCATATGCTGAGCGAGCATGTGGCAATTTGCAGTACCGCAGCAAATGAGTTTATTTCCGTTGATCAGACTTTGTGCAATAGTAAATGCAGCTGACTCAAGCGCACTAGGTAGCACTTCACCAGCAGCGATTTGAACTTGAATGCTTTCTGTAAAAATTTCTTTAATTGTGTCTTGCATAGCCTACCAATAATTTATCTTTGTATTTGCGTTTAAAATACATTTTTAAGCCAATTAATATTAGGAGATGCTTCTCCTGTAATGGCTACATAATCAATTCTTAGTGCTTGGTTAGTTAAATTTTTAGCTGCTAAGTAATGATAAATACTACGTTTTAATCGAGCTTGTTTTTGTGGGCTAAGTGCATAGTTGGCACCGCCACGGGCATTATTTTTGCGAAACTTGACCTCAATGAATACAAGGGTGTCGCCTTCTTTCATAATGACATCAAGCTCGCCAAAGGGGCAGTAATAATTACGTTCAATGGGTGTTAAGCCCTGAGTAACTAAGTATTTTTGCGCTTCAAGCTCATAATACTGGCCTTTTTCGCGACTATTGTGCCACAGCTCTTTAAACCACGACATGCCGCCCCCTTAACTTAATAAAGTTTAATTTATAGTTTGTATATCACCCGCTGATTGCATAAACAATGGTACCGGGCGTTGTGTTTCTAATTGCACAGGCTTAATGCGACGGTTTGTATATTGAGCCCAGTCGAGCATACGTTCTATATGGCCGCTGGTATTAACAGATAGCTTACCACTTAAACCACTATATTGATTGCCTGGCATTACGCTTAACTGTCTAATGTCATGTAATATTGATACAGCATCGTATGCCATTGCAAATAAGCGTTGGCTAATATCAATTTGCTCTGGCCATAGAGAGTTGTACTGCTGGCGTAAATTATGTTGTTTAATTTGTGAATCAAGCATCCACGGTAATTCTGTGAAGTATAGGCCGTCTAAATCGCCTTTGTCTGTACTGTCAATTTGTTTGCTATGACTTTTAGAGCTTGCATAAAGTGGGATACGATCAGCAAATGTACTGACGTTTACATCAAGGTAAGGTTTAATTAAGCGAGTTTCTATTGCATCACCCAAAATATAAATAACGTCTATATCACTGCGTGAACGCGTTTCGTTTTCTACTTCTTGCTTAAATAATGCTTTAACTGTTTGTATGCGATCTTTTGACTTATCAACTTCTAATAAGCTGGTAATTGTGTTTGGCATATCTTTTTTATCGTTATAAAAACCGATTTGTGGTTTGGTTTCGCTGTAGCGTTGCCACTGTAGGTTAAAATAATCAACTAAACGTTGGCCATTTGCATTATTTGGCGCAAGCAGCATAGGCTTTTGATAGCCCTTAGTTAAAAAGTGTTCCAGAGCTTGCTGTACTTCGTGCTCAGGGTTTAATGCAAAGTAATAATGCTGAAGCGAAATGCGCTCACCATCAAAGGTGTTTAAATGCAGTACCGGAGTATCAATAAGAGTTTGTGCATTGGCTAGTTTATCAATATTTGCTTTAAGTAGAGGACCAATTACAAAATCAGGCTTTATTTCTTCAAGTTGCGCTGCGATTTCCTCAGTGCTTAGGTTTTCATCAATAAAAATAGTGTCGTTGATAGTTTGCGTATCAAGTGCAGCTAACACACCGGCTTTAAGCGCATCACCTAAGCGTTCGTTAGGGCCTGATTGTGGAAACAACACAACTAAACGCTCTATATTAATAGGGGCGAGCTCAGTAAGCATTTCGTCTTGTTCAGGTAATACAGAAAAAGCCGGATGCCCAATATAGCGTCTGCGCCAATTATTAATTGCTTGGTCTAGCTCCACGCCGCTACTTGCATATACTTGATAGTATAGACCAAGGTTTACCCAGCCTTGCTGGATAACCGAACCACGGTTAAAACGTTCAAGCGCATATGAAGAGAGCTGTTTTAAGTTATCCCACAAATTTTGATTGAGCTGAGGGATTTCTATATTGTTTTTTGTTGCTGTTTCAGAGGCTCTAAAGAAGTAGGGGGCAGCTTTTTTAGGAAAATTTTGCGATGCATAAATACTGGCTGTTAAAAACTGATGCCATGCAAAATGCTCAGGTTGAGTAAGTTGTCCGTCTAGCGATTGTAAAATCACCAAAGCTTGATCATTCTTATTCTGTTGTTTTTGTGCAAATGCAATATAAAGACGGTTTTGGATTTGATCAACACTTGCGGTTAATTCAAGCTCATTACCGATTTTCTCTAACAAAGGCCAATTTTGCTCACTAATTGCAGCATCACGGGCACTATACAATAACTGTATTTTATCGGCACCTTGGCGGTTTTGCGCCAATTGGTAGATAGATTGCGCACTGGTTGCCTGATTTTGCAGTGCATTAGTGCGGTTACTTACGTTATCGCTGTTTTTAGTTGGTTTTTCGGTTGTGCTACACGCCGATAACCCTGACAATATAATTAATAGACTAACTAGTTTAAGTCGCACAATGATTTCCCAATACGTTAACGCGATTTGCTTATATTACTGACTGACGCAGGAGACCTCAATGTTAAATGAGGAGAATTCACAGAAAATTGGCACTCTTTACATTGTTGCCACCCCAATTGGCAATTATGACGACTTAAGTCACCGTGCCATTGCGACATTATCGCAAGTTGACTTAATAGCTGCTGAAGACACTCGCCATACCGGCAAGCTACTTAGCCACTTTGGAATTAAGGCAAAAACGTTTGCATTACACGACCACAACGAAAAGCAAAAAGCACAACAAATTATTGATCAACTTAATCAAGGTTTAAATATTGCTTTAGTATCTGACGCTGGTACACCGCTAATTAGTGATCCAGGCTACGCTGTGGTAAATCTATGTCGCGAACAAGGCGCTCATGTTACACCTGTTCCAGGTGCATGTGCTGCAATTACAGCCGTATGTTGTTCAGGCTTACCAACTGACCGCTTTCAGTTTATTGGTTTTACGCCAGCTAAAAGCAAAGCTCGCCAAGACTTTTTTATCGAAGCTGTCAACTCAGGTATCACCAGCATAATGTACGAAAGTACGCACCGTATTATGGCAAGCCTTGATGATTTAGCACTAGCCCTAGGTGATGAGCAACAAGTTGTATTTGCGAAAGAGCTAACCAAAACCTTTGAAACATTTTTTAATGGTAGTGTAAGTGAGCTTAAACAATTTTTAACTGATGATCCTACCAAGCAGCGCGGCGAAATAGTGCTTATGCTTGCGGGTAAACCAAAGCAAATAGACGATGTTCCGCCAGAAGCGCGCAAAATGCTGGCACTTCTTGAAAGTGAAATGCCAATGAAAAAAGCCTGTGGCGTTGTAGCTGAATACTTTGGTATGAAGAAAAACGCTTTATACAAAACAATTATTGAAGAAAAAGAGTAAATTTTACTGCGCTTGGTATTAGCCTCATGTATACTGCGCGCCGAGTCAGCCAAGATGATCGCTGCCTGTGACGAAAATGATCAGGGGGAGGAAAGTCCGGGCTCCATAGGGCAGAGTGCCAGCTAACGGCTGGGGGGCGTGAGCCCACGACAAGTGCAGCAGAGAGTAGACCGCCAATCTCGATTGGTAAGGGTGAAAGGGTGCGGTAAGAGCGCACCGGGCCGCTAGTAATAGTCGGTTGCAAGGTAAACTCCACTCGGAGCAAGACCAAATAGGGTTCTATCATTTTAAATAATGAACGCGTGGCCCACGTGAGAACCGGGTAGGTTGCTTGAGCCATAGAGCGATTTATGGCCTAGACGAATGATTATCACTTTCTTCGGAAAGGACAAAACCCGGCTTACCGGCTGACTCACTCATTCAACAGAAAAGCCCGCAGTTAACGCTGCGGGCTTTTCTGTTTCTAAATTTTAGTTAATACAATTTAAGCATCTTTAAATAATATTTTTACCTTGTTCTGGGTCTCTTGATTGCTCTGCTTGTTCACGTATTTCGTCGGTATCACTGCTTACATCATCAAGTGTTTTAGTTTGATCAACTGTTTCACTTTTTTCGCTTTGCACTTGCGATGGTTGTTTTTCCTCTAAGCTAGAAACATTTTCATTAGGGTCGGTGAGTATAATTCTTTCTCGTGCGTCATCAGGCATGCTGATGTTTTGTTTTGTGAACTCATTGACTAATTCGCGCATAAGCTGGGAAGCTACTTTTAATGGACTGTGCTGCTCGCTATTAACCCAAAAATACAAAACGAAGTTAATAGTAGATGAACCTAGGTTTTTTATTAAAACCTGCGCAGGTGGATCGCTAAGCACCGCATTTTGTTGATTGGCAATATCTAGGGCGAGGGTCTGTGCGCTGCGTATATCGTTATCATAGCCAATACCAATTTCTACTTTTCCGCGCATTTTTGGATTGGCAGTCAGGTTTTTAATGGTATTTTTATATACCGTCGCATTGGGTATTTGAATATGATTGCCATCGTAATCAACAAGTGTGGTTGCTCTTGCGGTTACTTTTTTAACAACACCTAAACGATTGTCTACTTCAATTACATCGTCGATTTTAAAAGGTCTTTGTATGCTCAGTAATAAACTAGCGATAAAGTTCTCAGCTATGTCTCTAAAGGCAAAACCTAATATAAGTCCTATTAGTCCCGTGCCACTCATAATGGCGACAGCAAACTCGGTAAGCCCTGCTAAACGCAGGAATAAGTACACGCCAAATAAAATAATTAAAGTGCTTATACTGCGCCTTACAACTAGATGAACTAGTTTACTGTCAGTCATGTAGTCAATAGGCTTTATAAGCAATCGAGAAAGTGGCCCTGCAATTAAATAGCTTAATGCTAAAAGTATTATACCGAGTAATAGTGTGGGTAATATTTGCGCTGTTGCATGAAGTAATTGCACAGCTTGTTCATGAAAAAACTGCCACGTAAACACATCGCCTTGAAAACTTTGCGTGCTGGGAGGCGTATTGTTTAAAGCTATAATGTTTGATTGGCTATTAGGCATGGCTTATCGTCCGTGTTTGGTTTTTATAATCGTTAATATTAGGTAACAGCAAGTTTAGTACCAAATACTTTATTTAACTTGGCAAACATTTTGCTGTAGTAATGTAATACAAATATTGAGGTTTAGAATGAAAGAAGCTAAACGAGGACAGCAAGCTGAGCAGCCTGGTCATATCCCTTTTATAGGTTGGTGGGATATTGTTAAGCGCATTTTTAAGCAAATGAGTGAAGATAACTTATCTATAGTGGCAGCGGGTGTGGCATTTTATGCGTTACTTGCTATTTTTCCGGCCATTGCGGCGATGGTATCTGTGTATGCGTACTTTTCATCCCCTGCAGATATCAGTGATCATTTAAGTAAAATAGTTACTTTGCTCCCACCAAGTACCAGTGAACTAATTTTATCTCAGGTTTCTAGCCTTGCAAAAACATCAAGTGCAAGCTTGAGCTTAAGTGCAATCGGTACGCTTATACTTACTATTTGGAGTAGTTCTAAGGGCAGCCAAGCACTTATTACTGCGTGCAATATTAGTTATCGTGAATATGAAAAACGTTCATTTTTTAAAGCTCAATTAGTACGCTTTTTATTTTCGGTAGGGGCGATTGTTGTCGCAATTTTTGCGTTATTAATTATTGGTATTTTGCCTATTGTGCTTAATTTAGTGGGGCTAAAAGAAAGTATCGATTTATTAATTAAACTCATCTCTTGGCCATTATTAGCTTTTACCTTTAATTTTGCATTGGTACTTTTATATCGTTATGCCCCACATCGTAAACCGGCCAAATGGCGTTGGATCACGATGGGTTCGTCTATTGCTACTGTGCTTTGGATTTTGGCATCTATAGGTTTTTCTTTTTATGTGTCGCGTTTTTCTAGTTACAACGAAACGTATGGCTCACTAGGTGGTGTAGTGATCATGTTGATGTGGTTGTACATCAGCGCTTATATAATCACATTAGGTGCTGTTATTAATGCTGCAACTGAACAGCAAACAGGTAAAGACAGTACTATAGGCCCAGCTAAAGAGCGTGGGCAGCGAGGCGCCTATGTGGCAGATCACCTCGATGTAAAAAATGAATAGCCATTAGCTGCTCTTTAAACTCTTGTGCTGCAGGACCAAGCCTGTCGTTGTCGTTGCACATTAAATATAAATTAAGGGTACGGGTTGTACCTTGGTCTAAATTAAGTGGGATGAGCGTTTTATTTTCAATTAAATGTGCTATTTGTGTTTTTGGCAGCCAAGCGTAACCCAAATTTTGACTAACCATATCAATAGAGTTGCGTAAATGGCTGACTGTCCAGCGCATATCAGCACCTAACCAGCCATCATTGTGACTGGTGTGGGTTGCTGAGTCGCGAACTACTATTTGCCGGTGTAGCTTTAAATCACGAAAGTTAAGTTGTTCAGTTTGTTGGTGTAATACATGGTCTTTATGCGCAACGGCTATAAACTCTATATCGCATAACGTACTGCAACTAATTCCATAGATAGGAATTGATGAAATGGCTAAATCAACCACTGAGTTATGTAGTAATTCGTTTGCACCGGTTAGCACGCTTTCTACTAAATCAATTTTTAAAAGCGGGTAAAGTTCACTCGTTTTAGCAAGTGCTTGGTATAAAATGGTGTGTGGAAAAACCTCATCAACAGCTATTTTTAACGTGCTTTCTACGCCTTCGCTTAGTGTACTTGCTACCGATTCTATTTTAGTTGCTTCTTCAATTAAAAATTCAGCTCTGCGTAAAATTAGTTTACCGCTATCGGTTAAAAATGCTTTACGACCTTTTACTTCAAGCAACTTAATTTGCAAGGCGGCTTCAAGTTTTTGAACAGCATGGTGTACGGTTGACTGACTTTTATGTACAGCCGCACTTGCGCCTGCAAATCCGCCGTGATCCACAACCGCTTTAAACATTCGCCATTGCTCTAATGTTGCTTTTGCCATTTTTTAATCCTGTTACTACTTATATCTGATTGTTTAACTTGACCGCGCAGACGCATTATTTATTGCGTAACAGTGATTTTTTGTTTATTTATTTTAATAAAGCGACTTTTTTATCAGCTAGAAGTGCCATAAAGCTGCTTTTATTTAAAGGTCTTGAAAATAAATAACCTTGTCCGTAATCACATCCGGCTTCAAGTAATAGCTGCATTTGTAATTCAGTTTCAATTCCTTCGGCGATTACTTTTAAGCCCAGTTGATGCGCCATAACAATTATTGCTTCACACAGTGCAAGTTCTTGACTGCCTACTTGGATATCATCAACAAAACGTTTATCTATTTTTAAATAGTCGGTATCCATTTCTTGTAAGTAAGCGAGCGACGAATACCCTGTACCAAAATCATCAAGGGCAAGCTGCATACCTGATTTTACTATTTCTTTTAAGCGACGTTGCGTTAATGCTTCGGGGTTAATCATTAGGCCTTCAGTTATTTCTGCCACAATTGAGGATGCAGGTAACTTTGCAGCTTTTAGCATATCGTACCATTCATCTATACCACTCTCTGGCGTGGATAACTGCACTGGCGACACGTTTACACTTATTTGAAAAGTGTCATCGGTTAGGGTTTTTATATCGTTAAGCGTTTGCAAGGTTTGAGCAAATACAAATTGGCCAATTGCATTTATTTGCCTAGTTTCTTCAGCAAGAGGAATAAATGCGACAGGGCTAATTAGGCCTTTTTCGGGATGTTGCCAACGAATAAGTGCTTCAGCTTTATGAATATGTAAATCATTCAAAGCAACAATGGGCTGATAAAACAACTCAAACTGTTCAAGTTCAATGGCACTTCGCAAGTCTTTTAATAACACCATGCGCGCGTGTGCATATTCGCGCATGTCAGCAGAGAAAAACTCAAAACAGTTACGCCCATTACTTTTTGCTTTATACATAGCCTGATCGGCTGCTTTTAAAAGCTGTTCAGTATTTTCACCATCATTAGGGGCGCATGCTATGCCCATGCTGGCGCTAATAAATAACTCTTCGTTTTCAAGATGCAAAGCCGACGATAGGCTAAGCAAAATATTACTGGCAATTTGATTAATATGACGCGTACTTTTTATACGATTAAACACAATAACAAACTCATCACCACCAATACGTGCCACAAACTCAGCATTTTTTGCCGACTGAACTATGCGTTGCGATACGAGTTTTAATAAGTTATCGCCATAGTGATGGCCTAATGTGTCATTAATATCTTTAAAGTGATCTATATCTAAAAGCATGACAACCAATTGATTGTCGGGAGTAACAACGTTTGAAAATCGTTGATTTAATCGCTCCTTTAACTCTAAACGATTTGGTAAGTCAGTTAGGTGATCATAGTGAGCTTGTCGCCAAATTGTTTCATCGGCTTGTTTTTTCTCAGTGAGGTCTGTGAATATCGCGATTCGACGAATAGGTGCGTTGTTTGTATCATAAACCGTATCGATTGTGAGCCACTCAGAGTAAAGCTGCCCGTTCTTTTTGCGGTTAATAACCTCGCCTTGCCAGCGGCCTGTTTGCTGTAATTCAGACCACATTTTATTGTAAAAATTCTTATCATGTTTTCCTGACGAAAGAATTGAAGAGGAGCGCCCAATAACTTCTTCTTTATTATATAAAGTCGTTTTGCAAAACGCAGGGTTTACATCAAATATTATACCCGCTGGATCGGTGATTGCCATGCCTTCACTACTGTTGTTATACACCAGCGAGGCAAGGTGGAGTGCTTCTTCATTTATTTTTCGTTGTGTTATATCCCTTAGCACAACAACGTATTCATTTTTACTTTGCATTGCACTAATACGTGCTTCAAAGCTGCGTTTCGGATTGGATTTTTCGAGTGTAAATTCTAAATTACTCGAAACATCAAGCTTAGATAACTGCGATAACAAAAGCTGCACATTGTTGTGAGAAAGTATTGATGATAAATGAGGTGCTGCAGTGCTGTTTGGGTTTACTTGAGGCTTAAATTGCCCCGTTATGTTGAGAATATCGCCATGGATGTTAATTCTAACGTAACTGTCGGGTAGAGTATTAAGCAAGCTGGTAAGCTCATCGTGCTTGTTTTTTAAATTAGCCTCGGCTGTTAACCTGGTTTGCGCCATTGATTTAAAGCGCTGATAGAGAGTATTTAGCTCTGGATTATTTGGCTGTATTTTTTGTGACGGCATTTCGCCCTTAGCCAACACGTTTGTTGCATTTGTTAGATTATTAATTGGGTCGATAATGCTGGTTTTAAGCAGCTTACGGGCAATTAAACATAGCACTAGCAGTGATAAAATAAACACACCAATCGCTATAAAAAAATTATTATTTATTTGCTTTAAAGCATGCGTAATAGGAAGTGCAATATGTATATTTAAGCTGTTATTACTCGGATCTCTATAAATAATAGAGTGATGAAGCATTCGATCTTCACCCTCAATAGATTTTATTTTTGTTGATGCCTCATTATCAATCGAAGAATCAGTTGCTAATAAAGTCTTTGCAATATTATCGCCAAGGGCTGCAGTTGTTGGTGGGTAACGCGCTAAAATTTTTCCATTAGAATCAGCGATTGCAGCAATAGAGCCAGTCGGCAGTTCAATATTATTAAAAGCATTGTTCCACCAGTCAAGCGCAACAACGATAACTACAACGCCCTGAATTACATTTTTTTTATTAATGATAGGCAACGCAAAGTTAAGGGTGTTTTTTTGCAGGCTTCGGTCGTGCTGAAAATAACCTACCGACAATTGGTTACTTTTTAAGGCATTTTGAAAATACGCACGATCTGCAATACTTATAGTTTTGGCTAACCCGCTTGTTGTACACATAACAATGCCATTTGGATCTATAATCCCGATATTGGCAACATGGGCATAAATAGCTCTAAATTGATTAAAATAATTAGGGCAGGACGTTGCTAAATTTTCTTTTTTACTTTCCTCTTTAGCCAAATAACGCGCTAAACGGTCAATATCATCGACTAAGTGCTTTTGCTGTAAAATTAATTGCTTAGCAATGTTTTCTACTTTTTTTTCACTTTGCTCAATAGAGTGGTGGCGTTCAAGCAGCAGGGTAAAAATAATTACAGCTGTGCCCGGAATGCTTAGCAATATAAGCAAACGATAAAGCTGATGTTTGAGAGAATAAGTAAAAATAACCATTCCTTAGTTTCGTATTTTGCAATAACAATTGTATCCAAATTCACTCCAAATAACCATAGTAATTATAAGGTTGAAAATGTAACCAATGAATCAATGTCGTTCTATTTTTTAGAACCTTAAGCTCGATTTAAAGACATAGTTGTTTTGTTTAATGAATGATTTAATAGCCTCATAAACTTATTCTTTAGAGTGAATTAAAAAATGAAAATATCAAAAATACTTACAGCTTATGCAACTCAAGATGGCGATGGCGTGAACATTAGCCGTATACCTGGGTTTGATGGTAAATATTTAGATCCATTTTTGATGATTGATGAACTTAAGTCAGACGACAAAAAAGATTATATGGGAGGCTTTCCTGAGCATCCGCACCGAGGAATTGAAACGTTTACTTATATTCTAAAAGGTGGCTTTGAACATCGTGACCAAATGGGTAACAAAGAAGCAATTAAAGCAGGCGATGTGCAATGGATGAGCACAGGGCGCGGAGTCATGCACAGTGAAATGCCACTCGCTGATGCTGTTGACGGTTTGCATGGCTTTCAAATTTGGATAAACATGCCAAGCGCAGAAAAAATGCGTGATTCACGTTATCAAGATACGACTAAAAACCCAGCCCCTAGTTTTACAAATACGCAAGGCGTGACGTTAAAAGCACTTGCGGGATCGTGGCAGTTCGAAAGTGAAACGCTTGCAAGCGAGCTGCAAAGTTTAGCTGCTAACGCGGCGCTCGCTGATATTACGTTACCTGCTGGTAAAAGCACTTATTTAGAGCCTCTTAGCCAACAAAAAGTAATGCTTTATATTCATAGCGGCTCACTAATAATGAGTGACAATCAAATAATACCAGCGGGTAAGTTACTTATTTTAGAACCAGGCAGTGATATTAATATTAGCTCTGAGCACGGCGCTGGTGTTTTGGTTTTAGCAGGCGATCCACTTAATCAGCCAATTGCTCATATGGGGCCGTTTGTAATGACGACGCAAGCTGAAGTACAGCAAGCGGTACGTGATTATCAAAACGGCGAGTTTGGCAAAATATAACGGTATTTTTAGGAGAGTTTTATGGGATTATTAGTTAACGGCCAATGGCAAGATAAATGGTACGACACAGATTCAAGTAACGGTAAGTTTGAGCGCGAAACGGCGCAGTTACGTCACTGGGTAACTGCTGATGGTAGCGCTGGAATAACGGGCGAGGCCGGTTTTAAAGCACAAGCCAACAGGTATCATTTATATGTATCCCTTGCGTGTCCTTGGGCGCATCGAACGCTTATATTTAGAGCGTTAAAAGGGTTGCAAGATTTAATTACGGTGTCGGTTGTTAGCCCTGATATGCTTGATAGTGGTTGGGCTTTTGATACGCAAAATCACAGTACTGGTGATGCTTTATTTAATAGTAACTACTTACATCAAGTGTATACAAAAAATAATCCTGAGTATTCCGGGCGAGTCACCGTACCTGTATTGTGGGATAAAAAGCTAAATAAAATTGTCAGTAATGAGTCTGCCGATATTATACGTATGTTCAATAGTGCGTTTAATGAGTTAACAGGTAATAACGATGACTACTACCCAGAGGCACTACGGCCAAAAATTGATGAATTAAATGCGTTGATTTATCCAAATATAAATAATGGTGTTTATCGTACGGGATTCGCAACAACTCAAGATGCATACGAAGAGGCGTTTAACGATTTATTCAAAGCACTCGATAAAGTAGAGGGGATACTGAGCAAGCAGCGTTATTTAACAGGTAATAGGCTCACCGAGGCAGATTGGCGATTATTCACTACTCTCATCCGGTTTGATAGTGTGTACGTTGGCCATTTTAAATGTAATTTACGCACAATCGAAAGCTATCCTGCATTGAGCGGATACCTCAGAGAGTTATATCAAGTTAAAGGAGTGGCTGAAACAGTTGATTTTTATCATATTAAGCGTCATTACTATTTTAGTCACACAATGATCAACCCAACACAAGTTGTGCCAAGTGGTCCAAGTATTGATTACTTATCTGATCACGGTAGAAATGTTTAGCGCTTAAGCTATTAGATTTACTAGCCAGCCGTATTTTCTTACCAAACTGGTTTCGCTTTTACCCGCTTGAACTGCTGCACCTGCGATAAAGGCACTTGAAAGCCCAACCTTGGTTGCGGCAAAACGCTTTAGTCTATATTGAAACGCTGCATGATGTTGGCGTTTCAATTCACTGCGCGTATCCATTTGCTTACTTAGAGCATCAACGTTTTCATTAGGTGCTTTAATTAAGTAGTTAACTAACATACTAATTTCCTTGTAGGTTAAATAGCTGCTTTAAACTTTTAAGCGTTTTGCTAAAGCCAATTTTATTGCTTAAGTAAACTGTATTTTTCCAAAGCCATATTAAACAAGCAACTTGTAGCAAAGTAGCTGTTGCAATACTTAGCCATACCGACCCAAAAACATCGTATACACCGTATCCAACAGCACCTAGAAATCCTGCCCACAACAAAACCAAACCACTGGCAAAACATCCTAAAAATATAGTGATCAATGCAAGCGATCTAAGCGATAACCGCCATTCAGCTTTAGCAAGCTGGTGGGTGATCTTTCCTTGAGTTTGGTAATCATCCTTGAGCTGCTTAGAATACTCTAAAAGCATTGCAACATGATCTTGCCAATCGTCCTTTTGGCTATGTTGCTCAGTAGTTTGGTCTTGCACATTACCATCCTTGGTTGTGGTTGTGGTTGTTTGTGGGTTATTCATCACTAATTACTTACGACGAAGTAGTGATGTAATTAACATACCCGCAGCAAAAGCAATACCCGCAGTTGCTAATGGGTTTTCAGAAGCAAAAGCACGAGTTTTTGCAGTACATTCACTTAGTTTTTCACGTGCAATAAGTTGTTTTTCGCTTAATGCATCTGCTGAGCTAGAAGCTCCTTTACGCACGCTGCTTTCAGCTGTTGCAGCTTTGCTAGAAAGTGCATCTACAGCATCGTGCGCCGCTGATGTTGCTTTCTCTGTAAGAGGAGACTCAGTATTTGTTAGTTTAACGTCAGGCTTAACATCTGAAGTTGTATTTGGTTTCGTATTCGTTGCAGTAGCCATAATCAATCCTTAATAAGTTAAAAATTTAAATAGTGATTTAGATGATGCAATGATTAAACCAAACTTGTTATTTATTTTAACTGCCTGAATTAAATAGGTTTTGTTTGTGTTTTTTAATTTTTTATAATTAGTATTTTAAAATAAACAGTAACTATTACTACACGGCTAGGTAAATTTTACAAAGAGGATAAAAACGCCTTAAAAATTGTAAATATTCATTGGTTATTCAGTAAGCAATGCATGTAAACAGAAAGTTATAAAAGCAAAGCTGATATTTTTCTTTACCTCAATCCCACTTTTTCCCACGTAATTCAAACGCTTCGCTTGAGCCCTTATTTTTTCTAGCTTTGAGACTCACTAAAGCTGGTCAGCTTACTTGACAAAATGGCTTGTCAAGCCCTAAACTGGAGCACTGTGGTAAAAAGTGGTTTTTAGTGGATCTCATTGGATAAAATAAACAAAAAATTGAATAAAACAATTTCAAAGTAGGTTTTTTATGTTTCGTGGCGCGAGTTCACTGAGTTTGGATGATAAGGGGCGTTTTGCGGTACCGACAAAGTACCGAGAATCTCTGTTGTCTGAAGATCAGGGGACAGTTATTTGTACCGTCGCATTAAATGAACCGTGTTTATGGTTATATCCATTGGCTGAGTGGCTCGAAATAGAAAGCCGTTTAGCGAAAATATCTAATATGAATCCACGAGCTCGACGAATGCAACGTATGTTGCTAGGTAACGCTACAGAGTATCAACTTGATAAAAATGGTCGAATTTTGCTTGCGCCGTCATTACGTGCCCATGCATCTCTTGGCAAAAAAATCATGCTGGTTGGTTTGATGAATAAGTTTGAAATTTGGGACGAGGCGCGTTGGCACGAGCAAATGCAGCAAGATACTGAGCTTGAAAGGCTTGGTGATTTTGAACCTAACCAAGATTTAGATAATTTTACACTCTAACGGCACAAAAAAAGGCACACAATAGCTAATGACAGCGCAATTTGAACACGTATCCGTATTAATGGATGAGACCATCGATGCCCTTGCAATTAAGCCAGACGGTATATACATGGATGGTACATTTGGACGTGGTGGCCACTCTGGGCAAATTTTAGCACGCCTTGGTGATGAAGGTCGCCTGCAAGCAATTGACCAAGATCCACAAGCAATACAATCAGCTGAAAAATTTGCTGATGACCCACGTTTTGCAATTGCACATACTCGCTTTTCAAACTTATACGAAGTAGCACAGCAAAACGATCTAATTGGTAAAGTCGATGGCATTTTATTAGACATTGGTGTTTCGTCACCACAACTAGATGACGCTGAGCGTGGCTTTAGTTTTATGAAAGACGGCCCACTCGATATGCGTATGGACCCTACAACAGGTCGCAGTGCAGCACAGTGGTTAGCAGAGGCTGAGTTGGATGATATTACCCACGTAATTAAAAAATTGGGTGAAGAAAAGTTTGGTAAACGCATTGCACACAAAGTACTTGAAGTTCGTGAGCACACGCCAATCACAACTACCAAGCAGCTTGCTGACCTTGTTGATGAAGCTGTACCGGTAAAAGATAAGTTTAAACACCCAGCTACCCGTACTTTTCAGGCTATTCGTATTTACATTAATAGTGAGCTTGAAGAAATTCAAACTGCGCTTCAGTCTGCAGTTAAAGTGCTAAAGCCAGGCGGACGTTTAGTGGTGATTTCGTTTCATTCTTTAGAAGACCGTATTGTAAAACAGTTTATTAGAAAACAGAGTAAGGGAGAAGCATTACCCAGAGGTCTGCCTTTAACTGATGCACAAATAAATAAAAATCTGACGTTAAAAGCAGTGGGTAAAGCTATTAAGCCAAGTGCTGCAGAAGTAGAGCGTAATCCACGTTCTCGTAGTTCTGTACTTAGGATTGCACAGAGGTTGGGATGAGTAAAAAAGCGAGCTATCGGCAACCTAATTTATTCTTTGAAATATTAAAAGGCCTAGGAGCTAATAAGCTAACCTCGGCCTTGTTGGTTGTGATATTCGCTTCTAGTTTAGCTGTTGTGCAAACAACCCACTTAGCTCGTGGCCAACTTATACAGCAAGATCAATTATTACAAGAACGCGATGAGCTCGATTTAGAGTGGCGCTACTTACTTGTTGAAGAAGAATTTTATTCGCAACATGCACGCATTGAAGAAGTAGCTACATCACAATTGAAAATGAAAAGACCTACGAGTCAAGATGAGCAGGTAATAATAGTACAATGAGAAATAGAGGCAAAAAACCAGTCACTAATTTAATCACATGGCGCTTTATGCTGGTGTGTACAGTTGTGTTTATGGTGTTTGTAACACTCGTATCTCGCGCTGCTTATTTACAAGTGATAGAACCCGATAAAGCACGTTCAGAAAGTGATAAACGCACGGTGCGTGTTGAAAAACTGCATGTGCAACGCGGAATGATTTTTGACCGCAATGGTAAAGAATTAGCGGTAAGTGTGCCTGTGGTAAGTGTATATGCTGATCCTAAAGCATTACATAAATCGCTTGTATCTAAAGTAATCAAACAAGCCCGTAAAAGCGGCGAAGATCACTTATCTTTAACTGAAAACACTGTTGAGCTTGATAAGCGTACTGCACTTTATTATAAAAACGATTTACGCTGGCGCGAGCTTGCAGATGTGCTGCGTATTGATCCTAAAAAGATTAATTCTCGACTTTTAAACGATCCTTCGCGTCGCTTTGTGTATTTAAAGCGCCAAGTTACTCCTGCTGTAGCAAATTATATTGGTGATTTACGCCTCCCTGGTATCCATTTACTAGATGAATCTAAACGCTACTACCCTGCAGGTGAAGTTACCGCGCATGTTATTGGTTTTACTAATATAGATGGTAAAGGCATTGAAGGCATTGAAAAGCTATACGAAAACGCTTTAACTGGCGAGGAAGGCCGCCGTACCATTCGTAAAGACGCACAAGGGCGTGAGGTAGAAGTACTTGACGAACGTGAACGTGTAGAGCCAGAAAGTATAGAACTAAGTATTGACCAACGAATTCAAGCTATTGCCTACAAAGCTGTAAAATCAGCTGTACTGACTTACAAAGCCACATCGGGCTCAGCTATGGTAGTTGATGTTAAAACCGGTGAAGTACTGGCAATGGTAAATAGCCCTTCATTTAATCCAAACAACTTAAGCGATGCTGCACCTCATAAGCGTCGTAACCGCGCAATTACAGATTTGTTTGAACCAGGCTCAACTGTTAAGCCTCTAGCCATTTTGGCTGGGCTAGACTACGGCGCCATTCAGGCAGATGACACGATTGATACCTACCCAGGTTGGATGCGTTTAGGTGGTAGTTTAGTTAGAGATACTCGTAATCACGGCGAACTAACACTGCGCGAAATACTAAAGTACTCCTCAAATATGGGGGTTGCGAAGGTTACTCAGTTAGTGCCTAAAGATTACCTTGTTGGCTTATATCAAAAAGTAGGGTTTGGCAGTGACACCGGTACTGGAATGGTAGGTGAAAGTAGTGGTTTGTTTTATCCAAATCGTCGTTGGTCTGACTTTGAAATTGCAACTTTATCATTTGGTTATGCAATTTCGGTAAGTACTGCGCAAATGGCGCGCTTTTATACCATGTTAGGCGCCGGTGGTGTTAATCGACCACTGACTATTTTAAAGCAAGATAATATACCTGAAGGCGAACGTATTTTTAAACAAAAAGACGTAGAAGCCGTAGTCCACATGATGGAAAGTGTATTTGAAAAAGACGGTACTGCTCGCAACATAAAAGTTGATGGGTATCGTGCTGCCGGTAAAACAGGTACATCTAAAAAAGCCGTAGCAGGTGGTTATGGTGATGAATATGTAGGTTATTTTGCAGGTGTAGCACCGGCAAGTAATCCTCGTTTAGCCGTGGTAGTTATGATTAATGAACCAGGTGGTGATGTGTACTATGGAGGTGCCACCGCTGGCCCTGCATTTGCAGAAATCATCTCTAACGCATTAAGAATATTAAACGTAGCGCCTGACAAGGAAGAGGTTGCGTACGTACAAGGTAAAGATAACGATGCGTGATTTAAAGGATATTTTAAAATACATCGAAATAGATGCGCCCTCGCAACTGGTTAAGCATTTACGCCTTGATAGCCGTGAAGTAACGCCAGGTGATGTATTTGTTGCTATTAAAGGCCATACACTTGATGGCGGACAATTTATTGCTAAAGCAATTGAAAATGGCGCAATAGCTATCATTGCTGACAGATTATGTGAATTTGAAAGCAGTTTTGAGCCACTGTATTTAGTCTCAGAGCTTGATAAAAAGCTTCCAGAATTAGCTAGTCGCTTTTATAGCCAACCAAGTCAGACTCTTGATTTAATTGGTGTGACAGGTACAAATGGTAAATCTACCACCACAGCAATGATTGCCCACTTAGCACAATTTTGTAGTACTGAGTCGGCTATTATAGGCACTTTAGGTTATGGCCATCCTGATAACTTAATTCCACTGATAAACACTACGCCTTCAACAGTTGATTTACAGCATATTTTAAGCGATTTAAATTCGCAGCATAAAAAGCTGGTAGCCATGGAAGTATCATCTCATGGGTTAGTGCAACAACGCGTTGCTAAATGTCAGTTTAAAGCGGCTGTTTTTACTAATCTTTCGCGCGATCACTTAGATTACCATGGTGATATGGCAAGTTACGGTGATGCGAAATTAATGCTTTTCCGTGATTTTGAACCGCAAGTTGTAGTGCTCAATCAAGATGACTTTCAAGCTGAGCAATGGCTTGAAAAGTATGATTTTAATAACCTAATTTGTTATGGCCGCAAAAACTTGGCTCCTAAGAATGTCCGATACGTTTATTTTTCTGATGTTGAATATTCAAGTGAAGGTATTTCGGCGCAGTTGTCGACAAGTTGGGGTGATATTTCAATTAAATCGCCTCTGTTTGGCGAATTCAACTTATATAACTTAACGGCAGCGCTCGCTACATTACTAGGGCTAGGTTATCCGCTTGAGCAACTAGTTGCTGGTTGTGCGCAGTTACAGCCAGTCGCTGGTCGAATGCAAGCTTTTAGTCAAGCTGGCATGCCAACGTGTGTTGTTGATTACGCCCATACACCCGATGCACTTGCACTTGCATTACAAGCATTGCAGTTGCATGTGCCAGGTGGTGTAAGTTGTGTATTTGGTTGTGGTGGCGACAGAGACAAAGGTAAGCGCGCATTAATGGCGCGAGCTGCAGAGCAAAACGCTAATAAAGTGATTATTACCAGCGATAACCCTCGAACAGAAAATCCTGATGACATTATTGCAGATGTAGCAGGCGGTCTAACCCATCCTCAAAATGCACATTTAGAGGCTGATAGAGCAACTGCAATTCGTTTTGCTATAGAAAATGCTACAGCTGATGATGTTATTTTGATTGCAGGTAAAGGCCACGAAGATTATCAAATTATAGGCGATAAGCGCATCGACTTTTGCGATCGCCGCTATGTACAAGAACAACTAAAAAAAGCAGTAAGAGGGATAACACAATGATCCCAATGGATTTTGATTGGTTAGCTAATGTGCTAACAACCGATTATCAAGGTGATAATCAACACGTGCTAAATATAAATACTGATACTCGCACAGTGTGCGATGGCGAAGTGTTTTTAGCACTTAAAGGGCCAAATTTTGATGGCCATAAATTTATAGCTGAGGCTAAACAAAAAGGCGCTATAGGCGTTATTGTTCAGCACAAAGTTGATGTAGATATTCCACAATTTATAGTAAGCGATACACGTATTGCACTAGGTACAATTGGCACCGCTGTTATGGCCCAAGTGGCGCCTAAAACAATTGCAATTACAGGAAGTGTAGGCAAAACCACCGTAAAAGAAATGTGTGCGGCAATTTTGTCGGTTCACGGTGATGTATTAGCTACTAAAGGTAATTTTAACAACGATATTGGCGTCCCACTTACGTTATTGCGCTTAGAGCCTCAACATCGTTTTGCAGTAATTGAGCTAGGTGCAAATCACTTAGGTGAAATTGCTTACACTACGGCAATGACAAAACCAGATGTGGCCGTTGTATGTAATGTTGCAGCAGCTCACTTGGAAGGTTTTGGTAGTTTAATGGGCGTTGCAAAAGCTAAAGGTGAGATTTTTGATGGCCTTAAAGATGACGGCGTTGCCATTGTTAATTGCGATAGTGAATTTAGCCAGTATTGGTTAGATAAACTTGAAGGGCGTAATGTTAAACGCTTTTCTACAACCGAAAAACTAGACATTTGGGCAGAGAACATCACGCTTGATGCCAATGCACGTGCAAGCTTTACGCTTTGCACTAAAAACAAGCAAGTGCCTGTTACTTTGGCACTACCTGGTAAGCATAATATTAGTAATGCACTTATCGCTGCGGCGCTGACCAGTGAATTTGATGTAACCCTTGAAGAAATAGCCAATGCACTTGCCACAATGGGTGATGTAAAAGGGCGCGTTAATTTAATTGAAGTGTCTGATTTACTTACCGTGGTTGATGATACTTATAATGCCAATGTTAAGTCGGTAAAGGCTGCGATTGACTTGTTAAGTGATATGCAAGGTCACCGCATTTTAGCACTCGGAGATATGGGTGAGCTTGGTGAAGATGCACGTAAGTACCATCAAGAAGTTGGCGAGTATGCACTTGAACAAGGGATTGATGAGTTATTTACATTAGGCGTGTTAAGTAAATACGCAAGTGATGTGTTTGAACTCCCTAATCGTCACTTTTCGAGCCGCGAACAGATGCAGCAAAAAATTCAAGAAAGCATTAATAAAGTGAATAAAAAAACAACAATAGTAGTGAAAGGATCGCGCAGTTCTCGCATGGAATTATTAGTAACCGATTTAGTTAATGGCCAGCAACAAGCCATCAATGGAGTATCATAATGTTAGTTTGGCTGGCAGAGTATTTAACACAGTATTTTAGTGGTTTTCATGTTTTTTCGTATTTAACGCTACGTGCCATTTTAGGTATTTTAACTGCGCTAATTATGTCTCTTTATTTGGGGCCTAAGTTAATTCGTGGTTTGCAACGTATGCAAATAGGTCAAACAGTTCGCGACGATGGTCCGCAATCGCATTTGTCTAAGTCGGGTACACCGACTATGGGTGGCTTACTTATTTTAGCGGCTATTTTTACCAGCACGCTACTTTGGGCCGATTTATCAAATAAATATGTATGGGCAACACTGTTTGTAATTGGCTCATTAGGTATTGTTGGCTTTGTTGATGATTACCGTAAAGTTATTCGTAAAGACCCAAAAGGTTTAATTGCTAAGTGGAAGTACTTTTGGCAATCGGTCATTGCATTAGTTGTAGCTACTGCTTTGTACTTTACCAGTGCACAAGCATCTGAGACATCACTTGTTGTTCCATTTTTTAAAGACGTATTACCGCAATTAGGTTTGTTTTATATTGTGCTCACGTACTTTGCGATAGTAGGTACATCAAACGCAGTAAACCTGACAGATGGTTTAGATGGCTTGGCGATTGTGCCAATTATTTTGGTGGCTGCAGCATTGGCAATTATTGCTTACTTAACAGGTAATATTAACTTTTCGGCTTACTTACATATTCCACATTTACCGCTGGCGAGTGAGCTTGTGGTTGTGTGTACTGCCATTGTGGGCGCAGGGCTTGGCTTTTTATGGTTTAACACTTACCCAGCACAAGTGTTTATGGGCGATGTTGGCTCATTAGCACTTGGTGGCGCATTAGGTATTATTGCTGTTTTAGTACGCCAAGAGTTACTGCTTATTATTATGGGCGGTGTATTTGTAATGGAAGCACTATCGGTAATATTACAAGTGGGGTCGTATAAATTACGCGGTCAACGTATTTTTAGAATGGCGCCGATTCATCATCATTATGAATTAAAAGGTTGGCCAGAGCCTCGCGTTATTGTGCGCTTTTGGATTATTTCTGTTGTGCTAGTGCTTGCTGGCTTAGCTACTTTAAAGATTCGATAAATGCAGTATTTAAACGAGATAAAAAACAAACAAATAACAGTGCTCGGACTCGGTGTAACCGGTCTGGGCATTGTGCGTTTTCTATTATCTCATGGCCTCGCCCCCAAGGTCGTTGATAGCCGAGCAACCCCGCCGGGGATTGATTGGTTAAAAGAGCATGCGCCAAATCTAGATACCCACTTTGGTAATTTGGATGACGCAGAGCTTTGTTCAAGCAATATGATTATTATAAGCCCTGGGCTTAGCTTAAAAATACCAGCTGTTGCAAATGCAATTAACGCAGGTGTTGAAGTGATTGGCGACGTTGAGTTATTTGCACGTATTAATACAAAACCGGTTGTTGCTGTTACGGGCTCTAACGGTAAATCAACCGTGGTTACGCTCGCTTATGAAGTATTAAAAGAAGCCGGCTATAAAGTTGCTTTGGGTGGGAATATTGGCACAGCGGTGCTTGATTTACTCAACGATGATTTTGATGTGTATGTACTTGAGTTATCTAGTTTTCAGCTAGATACCACAACGAGTTTAAAACCTGTAAGTGCAACGGTATTAAATGTGTCAGAAGATCACCTTGACCGATACGACAGTTACCAAGCTTATATAGACTCAAAGCTAAGTATTTATGACGGTGCAGAGCTTATTGTTGTCAATGCAGACGATATTCAAACACATCCAGTTGAGCGCGGTACAACTCCCCTAATCAGCTTTGGTGCTCAACAAGGTGATTACCATTTAGCGCAGCATAATGGCGAAACTCATTTTATGCTTAAAGGCGATGCCTTTTTACCTGTTGATACGCTTGCGGTAGTGGGTAAGCACAATTATTTAAATACGCTTGCAGTAATGGCGCTTTTAAGTCCGTTTGAAGTAAGTAAAGCGCAATATAAGAACGCGTTAGGTCAATTTAATGGATTGGCTCATCGCTGCCAATTTGTAGCTGAGCTTAACGGTGTAAAGTATTTTAACGATTCAAAGGCAACGAATGTTGGAGCGACCATTGCTGCAATAGATAGTTTGGCTAGTGATGGTGAAAACCTGATTGTTATTGCTGGTGGCGATGCCAAAGGCGCTGATTTAAACGCACTTAAACCCTACATAGAACAGCATGTAAAAGCATTAATTTGTTTTGGTAAAGATGCAAGTGACTTAGCTGCGATTACCAATAAGAGCTATTTAACTAACAACATGGAAGAAGCCGTTGCTTTGGCCAATGTACTGAGTAGTACAGGCAATATTGTTTTGTTAGCACCTGCATGTGCCAGCATTGATATGTATAACAACTATATGCAACGTGGTGATGACTTTATTCAATGTGTTATGGCAGGGCAGCTATGATTGCTTTTGCCGATATAAGAGATGCATTAACACCAAAACCTTCAGGTCAGTTGTATGATGTACCGCTACTGTACTGCGTAATTATGTTAATTGGTGTTGGTTTTATCATGGTAACCAGCGCTTCAATGCCGACCGCTGAGCGGTTATTTGATGACCCATACCATATTACTATTCGCCACAGCATGTTTTTGGCAATGTCTTTTGTGCTTTTTTGGATAAGTGTTTGTGTGCCAATGGATTGGTGGAAACGTTCCAACCCTTATTTATTAATACTAGGCATGGTGCTGTTAATAGCGGTATTGATTGTTGGGCGTGAAGTGAATGGTGCTAAACGATGGATACCTATTGGCCCTGTTGGTTTTCAGGTTGCTGAGGCCGCTAAATTATACTTTTTTAGTTATATTGCGGGTTATTTGGTAAGAAAACGCGAAGAAGTACAAGAAAATATTAAAGGCTTTGCAAAGCCAATAGCTGTATTTGCAGTGTATGCGCTGCTTATTTTGCTGCAACCTGATTTAGGCACAGTGGTTGTTATGTTTGTAACAACGGTTGGTTTACTGTTTTTAGCTGGCGCTAAATTATGGCAGTTCTTTGTACTTATTCTAACTGGCGTCGGTCTGGTTGTATTACTGATTATTGTTGAACCATATCGAATGGCGCGTGTTGTCGGCTTTTTAGACCCTTGGGATGATCCTTTTGGTAAAGGTTATCAGTTGGTTCAATCGCTAATGGCTTATAGCCAAGGTGGTTGGTTTGGCCAAGGCTTAGGTAACAGTGTACAAAAACTGCAATATTTACCTGAAGCGCATAACGATTTTATTTTTGCTGTAATAGGTGAAGAACTTGGTTTAATAGGCGTTGTAAGTATTTTAATGGTATTAGCTACTTTAGTATTTAGAGCGTTATTAATAGGCCAACAAGCGCTTAAGTGTGGCAAAGAATACGAAGGCTATTTTTCGTTTGCCATTGGTATTTGGTTTGCATTTCAAACCATGGTGAATGTAGGTGCGAGCGCGGGTATTTTGCCAACTAAGGGTTTAACCCTGCCATTTATTTCTTATGGTGGTTCAAGCTTGTTAATTATGACCATTGCCACGGGTATTTTATTGCGCGTAGATTTTGAAACCAAAATGGCAACCAAACAAGCCACCTCACGTGGAGGCAAGCGATGAGTAAAAAATTAGTAGTAGTGGCTGGTGGAACTGGCGGACACATTTTTCCTGGTATTGCAGTGGCTGATTATTTAAAACAGCAAGGCTGGCAAGTTAGCTGGATTGGCACACCAGATCGAATGGAAGCAAGCGTTGTACCTAAGCATAATATAGATATTGATTTTATTAATGTAAAAGGTGTTCGTGGTAACGGATTAAAACGTCTTATTAAAGCCCCATTCATGGTAGTTAATGCAGTATTGCAAGCGCGTAAGGTATTGAAAGAACAGCGTCCAGATGTAGTACTTGCAATGGGCGGTTATGTTACGGGACCCACGGGAATTGCCGCAAAGAGTTTAGGAATTCCGTTAGTTATTCACGAGCAAAACGCTGTAGCGGGTATGAGCAATAAACTGCTAGCTAAGGTGGCTACACGTGTATTAGCAGCATTTCCAAGTGCTTTTGCACAGGGTCAAGCCGAGCTAGTAGGTAACCCAGTTCGCCAAAGCGTTATGAATATAGCCAAACGCGATGTATCAAGCCCTATTAATATTTTAGTGGTAGGGGGCTCGCTCGGTGCACAAGTGCTTAATCAAACATTACCAGAAGCATTTAAAGTACTAAATAATACAGCTCCTATAAGCGTATGGCATCAAACAGGTAAAGGTCATTTATCTACTGTAGAAACAGCTTATAAAATGCATGGCTTTGCGGATGGTAATACAAAAATAGCTGAATTTATTGATGATATGGACGCGGCGTATAGCTGGGCTGATATTGTTGTATGCCGCGCTGGTGCATTAACTGTTAGCGAAATTGCAGCAGCAGGTAAAATGGCTGTTTTTGTTCCTTTTCCACATGCCGTGGACGACCATCAAACAGCAAACGCACAATATTTAGTGATGGCTAATGGCGCATTATTAATGCCACAAGGGCAGTTTAATAAACAATCAATTGTTGAACTATTAAGCCCATATTTAGCCCAACCTTCATTAATTACTGAAATGGCTACAAATGCAAAAAAACAAGCCATTTTAGATGCCACAGCAAGCGTAGCAACGCACTGTGAGCAAGTAACAAATAAGAGAAAATAAGTGAAAGAAACGTCAGTACAAGAAAAACACACGCGCCCAGCAATGCGCCGAATAGAAACCATTCACTTTATTGGTATTGGTGGAGCCGGTATGGGCGGTATTGCTGAAGTACTCGCTTTTGAAGGCTACCGTATTACAGGTTCTGACATTGCTCATAGCGCGATGACAGATCGCTTAATTAAAGCCGGTGCTGAGGTATTTATTGGCCATCATGAAAATAACGTGAAAGATGCCAATGTAGTGGTTGTTTCAAGCGCGATTGATGAAACAAATCCTGAAATTATTGCAGCTAAAGCCGCAAGAATCCCTGTTGTGCGCCGCGCAGAAATGCTCGCAGAACTAATGCGTTTTCGCCACGGTATAGCCATTGCGGGTACGCATGGTAAAACAACGACAACAAGCCTAATTGCGAGTATTTATGGACAAGCAGGGCTCGATCCAACTTTTATTATTGGTGGCTTGTTAAATAGCGCAGGTAGTAACGCAAAAGTAGGCAAAAGTGATTTTTTAATAGCAGAAGCTGATGAAAGCGATGCGTCGTTTTTACACTTGCAGCCAATGGTCTCGGTGATCACAAATATTGAAGAAGATCACATGGATACTTATGGCGGCAGTCTTGAAAAAATGAAAGACACGTATGTCGATTTCATTCATAACTTGCCGTTTTATGGTTTAGCTGTTGTATGTATTGATTCTGAAGTTGCAGCTGAGCTTATTCCGCGCTTTGGTCGCCCAGTTATTACGTATGGTGAATCGAAGGATGCTGATTATCGCATGAGCGACTTTAGCCAATCAGCTAATACGTGCACATTTACAGTAACTAACAAGCAAGGTGAGTGTTTAACTGCCACGTTAAATATGCCAGGTAGACACAACGCACTTAATGCAACCGCTGCGATTGCTGTTGCAAAAGATCAAAACATTGCGAATCATGCAATTTTAGAAGCGCTGCAGAAGTTTGAAGGCATTGGTCGTCGTTTTCAGCACTATGGTGAATTTGAAAACGAGCGGGGCAATGTGATGTTAGTTGATGATTACGGGCATCACCCTTCAGAGGTTGCAGCAACAATTGCAGCAGTACGTGAAGGTTGGCCTGATAAGCGTTTAGTAATGGTTTATCAACCTCATAGGTTTTCTCGTACACGCGACTTATACGAAGATTTTGTAAAAGTACTTGCTGATGTAGATCAGTTGCTATTACTTGATGTGTATAGCGCTGGTGAAGATCCTATTGTGGGCGCAGACAGCAAAAGCTTATGTCGTAGCCTTCGCCAACGTGGCAAAGAGCCGCTGCACGTAGCAACAAATGCTGAGCTTGCAGGCGTTTTGGCCGCAAATTTACAAAACAATGATTTAGTATTAACCCAAGGCGCTGGTAATATAGGCCAGTTAGTTAAAACATTAGCTGCAACGGGTATGTCGATAGAAAAACTTAAGCAAGGTGAAGTATGACTCAGGTAAACACACAATTTGGTAAAGTAGCGGTACTGCTAGGTGGTAACTCAGCAGAGCGTGAAGTGTCTTTACGATCGGGTCAGGCTGTTTTAAATGCGCTGCAAAATTGTGGTATTGATGCAATTGCATTTGACCCACAAAGTCGTTCTTTGTGGGAGTTAAAAGAATTAAATGTAGATCGCGTTTTTATCGCTTTGCATGGCCGTGGTGGCGAAGACGGCACAGTGCAGGGTGCACTTGAATTTATGAACTTGCCTTACACGGGCAGTAATGTACTCGGTTCAGCACTTGCTATGGATAAAGTACGTTGTAAGCACTTATTTAAATCAGCGGGTTTAAGCACTGCACCTTATACCGTAGTTGATGCTAAAAAAGGCTTTGATGCTAAAGCCATTATGGATGAATTTAAAAAGGTAATGGTTAAGCCATCGCATGAAGGTTCAAGCATAGGTATGGCGCAAGCAAGTACAACACAAGAGCTTGAAGATGCACTAGCTAATGCATTTAAGTTTGATAACCAAGTACTTGTAGAGCAGTGGATCACTGGTCGTGAGTTTACAATCACGGTACTTGGCGACGATGTACAACCAGTCATTGAGATGACGACACCTAATGGCTTTTACGATTACCAAGCTAAGTATCAATCAAATACAACCCAGTATCATTGCCCTGCAGATTTATCAGAGCAAGATACTAAGTACTTACAAGCCATATCGCTAGATGCGTTTGATTTAGTGGGTGCAAGTGGTTGGGGTCGTGTTGATGCTATGCAAGACGAGCAAGGGAATTTTTACCTGCTTGAAGTAAATACAGTACCAGGCATGACTGAAAAGTCACTAGTACCGATGGCTGCAAAAGCGAACGGGGCAACTTTTGAACAATTAGTTGTTCGCATTTTAGAGCAAACGCTTTAATATGCATCCCCTTTTAGAAAAAGCTCAACAACTAAAACAGCAACTTAACTTTAATTGGTCGCTGATTTTTGGAGTGAGTTTTTTTCTGGTTGTGGTTATAGGCTTAGTACAAATAACCACAGGTGTATCTGATTGGTTAGTTGAAAATAAAGATGCTCAAATTAAGCACCTTACAGTGCAAGGGCATCCCAAATACACAGATGAAACGGCAATTATAAAAGCAATTAAAAAAGCCGATTTAAGTAGTTTTTTTGAACTTGATGTTAAGCACGTGCAGCAGCTAGTTCAAGACTTGCCTTGGGTCGCTACCGCTTCGGTACGTAAACAATGGCCTGATACTATACAGGTGTATGTAGTTGAACATGAAGTAGTAGCCCACTGGAATAGCGACTTGTTGCTCAACCAAAGTGGCCAAGCATTTCAAGCCAGCAGCGATAAGTTAGATGATAACTTACCGCAGTTATATGGCCCAGAAGGTAGCGAAGAAGAGGCGTGGGTTGCTTTTAAGCAATTTGATGAAATGCTCAGAGTTAATGGTTTAACATTAACAAGTTTGGCATTATCGGAGCGTTTTTCGTGGCAACTTTGGCTAGATAACGGGATTCGCTTAAATTTAGGGCGTAAAGATAAAGCCAAGCGTGTACAACGTTTTATAGACGTTTATCCACGAATGGAACAACGTGCAGATGCACAAGTAGATACAATCGATTTACGGTATGATACCGGCCTTGCAGTAAGCTTTAAGCCAATGCAAGAAGAACAATTACAAAATAAGAGTAAGGCATGACTAAGTCAGCAGAAAGAAACCTAGTAATAGGATTAGACGTTGGCACCTCGAAAGTGGTTGCCACGGTAGGTGAAATCACCGCAGATAACAAGCTCAGCATTGTTGGTGTGGGCAGCCAAGTATCTCATGGTATGGATAAAGGCGGCGTTAACGATTTAAACTTAGTGTCTGAGTCTATTCGACGAGCAATAGACGAGGCCGAGTTAATGGCTGATTGTCGTATAAGCTCTGTGTATTTGGGTATTTCTGGCAAACATATACAGTGTCAAAACGAAAGTGGCGTGGTGGCAATCAATAACACCGAAGTCACTGACGAAGATATTGAAAACGTAATACATATTGCGCGTTCTGTGCCTATTTCAGCAGAGCGTAAAATGCTACATGCATTGCCACAAGAATACAGCATCGATATGCAAGAGGGCATTAAAAACCCACTAGGCATGAGCGGCGTTCGTATGGAAGCGCGTGCACATATCATTACGTGCTCAAACGATATGGCAAAAAATATCGAAAAATGTGTAGAACGCTGTGGTCTTGAAGTCGATCAACTTATCTTTACTGCACTTGCGTCTTGCTATTCTGTACTAACAGATGACGAAAAAGAGCTAGGTGTTGCAGTACTTGATATTGGTGGCGGTACTATGGATATCACCATTTATATTAATGGCGCACTTCGTCACTCTGCGGTTATACCTGTAGCGGGTAACCAAGTTACTGGTGATATTGCAAAAATATTTCGCACACCTATATCACATGCAGAGTCACTCAAAGTACAATACGCATGTGCTAGTAGCCAAATGGCAAGTAGCGAAGACACAATTGAAGTACCAAGTGTAGGCGGGCGACCAGCAAGGTTAATGTCGCGCCATACATTATCTGAGGTGGTAGAGCCTCGTTTTAGAGAGTTATTTGAGCTTGCGATGGAAGAAATTCGTCGTTCAGGCTTAGAAGACCAAATTGCGGCAGGTCTCGTTATAACAGGCGGAACTGCTAAAATGACTGGCGCTATGGAAGTGGCAGAAGACATCTTCCAAATGCCAGTAAGAATAGGCAAACCAATCGGGATGGTTGGTTTGACAGACTATGTAGATGATCCTTCGTACGCAACCGCTGTTGGTTTGTTACAATACGGGCGTACCATGCAATCGATGAATGCACAAAAGTCGAAAGCAGAGGATAACAATAATTGGTGGAACCGCATTACTAAATGGTTCCAAGGCGAGTTTTAAGACTCAAGTCGGAGAGTAAACATGTTTGATATAATGGAACAACACAGCGAAGAAGCTGTAATAAAAGTAATCGGCGTGGGCGGTGGTGGCGGTAACGCTGTTGAGCACATGGTAAAACAACAAATAGAAGGCGTGCGTTTTATAGCCGCTAATACGGATGCGCAAGCATTACGTAACTCTGCTGCCGATATTACAGTTCAACTAGGCACGCAAATAACCTCTGGGTTAGGTGCGGGCGCAAACCCTGAAGTAGGCCGTAAGTCGGCTGAAGAAGATGCAGATACAATTCGTGCCAGCCTTGAAGGCGCCGATATGGTATTTATTGCAGCCGGTATGGGCGGTGGTACAGGTACTGGTGCAGCACCGGTAGTTGCTAAAATTGCTAAAGAACTCGGTATTTTAACTGTTGCAGTTGTAACACGTCCTTTTGATTTTGAAGGTAAAAAACGTGCAGCAGCCGCTGAACAAGGCATTAATGAATTGTCAGAAATTGTAGATTCACTTATTACAATTCCTAACAATAAATTGCTTAAAGTTTTAGGGAAAGGGACTACACTTCTAGATGCCTTCGCTAAAGCTAATGACGTATTATTTGGTGCGGTACAAGGTATAGCAGAGCTAATTACACGTTCTGGTTTAATTAACGTGGATTTCGCCGATGTTAGAACAGTAATGTCTGCAATGGGTACTGCAATGATGGGAACGGCGTCTGCGTCAGGTCCTGATCGTGCACAAGAAGCTGCAGAAGCCGCTATCTCAAGCCCACTACTAGAAGACGTTGATTTAACAGGTGCTAAAGGTATCTTAGTTAATATTACCGCTGGTATGGACATTGCGATTGAAGAATTTGAAATTGTTGGTAATCACGTTAAAGCACTTGCGTCAGAAAACGCAACGGTTGTTGTTGGTGCGGTAATCGACCCAGAAATGACTGATGAGCTACGTGTAACGGTTGTTGCAACTGGTTTAGGCGGCGATCGTCGTCCACAGTTTGGTATTGTTGATAACGGCTTTAAAAAAGCATCAGGTTCTGATGTTGCAAGCACATCAAACCAAACGAGCAGCATGTACGTACCAAGCTTTGCAAGCCAAGATACAAACGCTGAAGAAAACACGACTAAAGAGCAAGCGCAAAGCAAAGAAAAAGCGCCTTCAACGAGTTCAAGTAGTTCAAGTTCTTCAGCGCAAAATAGTAAAAAAGCAGATAAATCAGAAGGTGGTGATTATTTTGATATTCCCGCTTTTTTACGTAAGCAGGCAGATTAACATTTAATAATACTTTTGTTTGAAATATGTACAAATATTGAAAGGCAAAAGGATTTATGTTAAAATCCGCCGTCTAACTGTAACTGATTTAAAAGTGAGCATACCTATGATTAAACAGCGTACGATTGCACAAGTAGTCAAAGCCATAGGAATTGGACTTCATAAAGGTGAGAAGGTCACAATAACTCTCCGACCTGCGAGCGCAAATACTGGGATTGTATTTCGTCGTGTCGACCTTGATCCGGTTGTTGATTTTGAAACAACACCTGAAGCCGTTGGTGATACGCAGTTGTGTACCTGTTTAATTAACAAAGATGGTGTTCGCTTATCAACTACTGAGCATCTTATTGCAGCTGTTGCTGCAATGGGCATTGATAATCTAATTGTAGAATTGGACAGCTCAGAAGTGCCGATTATGGATGGTAGTGCATTACCATTCATATATCTGTTACAAAAAGGCGGAATTGAAGAACAAAACGTTGCTAAACGCTTTATCCGTATTAAAGAAAAAGTACGCATTGAAGAAGATGGCAAGTGGGCTGAAGTTGAACCATATGATGGTTTTCATATCGACTTTGAGATTGCATTTAACCACCCAGCTATCAATGAAAGTCGCCAACGTATTGGGTTGGATATAACAACGCAAAGCTTTATTGAAGAAATTAGCCGTGCGCGTACTTTTGGATTTATGAAAGATATTGAATACATGCATGCAAACAACCTAGCGCTAGGTGGTAGCATGGATAGTGCTGTGGTACTTGATGAATTCAAAGTTTTAAATCCTAATGGCTTACGTTATAGCGATGAGTTTGTTAAGCACAAGATATTAGACTGTGTTGGTGACATGTTTATGACAGGTCATAATCTTTTAGGTAAAGTAACTGCATTTAAATCGGGTCATGATTTAAATAATAAATTACTTCGTAAAATTATGGCTACAGAGTCAGCATGGGAGTGGGCAACATTTGAAACGCCTGTGACGATGCCTGCACCCGGTCTTGAGTTAGCTCCAGCCTAAAAGCAGCAAATGAACAGCTCGCAAACAGTTATAAAAAATGACGCTAATTAGCGTCATTTTTTTTGCGTAAAATTTACTCTATTATAACTCTAAAAGATCTTGTAACTGATTTAAATGAGTTACTGTATAAGTTGGCTTTATTCCTTCGGCTAATTGCTCACCAGGGTGTTGTAACCAGCAAGTATCAATACCTGCATTGTTGCCGCCAAGTATGTCGCTTGCAGCAGTATCACCCAGCATAAGTATCTCGCTTTTATCAGGGTTACCCATTAGCTCAAATGTGTGCTCAAAAATCGCTTTATTTGGTTTTGCTATACCCACAAGTTCAGATATTACTAACCATTCAAACATATCTTTTAAGCCAGTATGCTCAAGGCGTACGGTTTGTAAGCGGGCAAATCCGTTAGTAATAATACCCAATCGAGCATTTGGCTTAAGTTTATTTAAAAGCTCAATAGCACCAGGTAATGGCTCGCAAATTTGCGCCATAGCATCTAAAAAAGCATCGTTTAGCTCTTTTGCGGGTACATTAAGCTTTGAAGCCCACTCATTAAAGCGTGTTACTTGTAAGTAATCTGCGCTAATAGTGCCATTTTGATAATCAACCCACAGCTGCTTATTGGTTTTTTGATAATGAACATAATCGTCTTGGCTAAAATCTACGTTGTAAGCTTTAAACATGCGAGTCATGCCCGCTAAAATATCAAACCTAAATAAGGTTTCGTCTGCATCAAACAATACATAGTTGTATTTCATTAAACTTCCTAAATTAATTTGTTTGGCTGTAGAGATCTACGTGTAGAAAGGGCGCCATAGCTAAAGTGAGTGCTTGTGTATAGGTGCTTTCGCGCGTGGCGTGATTGTTTGTAAGTAACCCAATAGCGCCCCCTTTTTGTTTAACGTTGGTGGTATTAAATGCTTTGTCCATTACATCGCCAAGCTCTTCGCCATTAAGTAAGGCGTTATAAAGCACTTGAGGCAAGGGGAGGTTGCTGCTGCGCCCTACAACCTGATTTAAGGCATTATCAATAACTACGTAAGCAAAGGTTGCTGCACCATAGCTAAATTGCTCTGCACCGCCTTCCATTGCCACGTAGTAGTGAGCTTGGTAATGCTCTTTGCAATAATTAACACGGTTTTGTGCGCCAACACGTGTTTCTTCTTCGCCAATAGGTTGATCTGGCACATTGGATGGAGCATCAACACCTTGGCAATCAATTTCATGTTTAGGGAAATACATTGCAAAAATATGTTTAGCCGCGTTAATTTTGACAGGGTTTTTAGAACCCACAATAATTTTTAATGAGTACAACACAATGTCCCTTATTGTTACTAAATTCAGCAGTGTACGTGAGAGAGCTCAATCTTAGAAGAGGAGTTAAATAGGTATATCCAAAGGTGCTAAGTTTTCCAGTGCACGCTTTTTCAAAATAATATCTTTAATAAGTGGAGTAAGAACCAGCTCCATAGCTAAGCCCATTTTGCCCCCTGGTACTACAAGCGTATTAATACGAGACATAAAACTGCCTTCGATCATCCGTAAATAATAAGGAAAATCAACATCATCAATCCCCCTAAAGCGAATAACTACAAAGCTTTCATCAAGAGATGGAATATCTTTGGCGCTAAATGGGTTTGATGTATCAACGGTCGGCACGCGTTGAAAATTAATATGGGTACGAGAAAACTGCGGGGTAATATGATTTATATAGTCATCCATACTGCGCACAATAGAGCCCATAACCGCTTCGCGAGAATGGCCTCGTTCGGATGTATCGCGTATTAATTTTTGAATCCATTCAAGGTTAATAATTGGAACCATGCCTATTAATAAATCGACATGCTTTGCAACGTCTACATTTTGATCAACTACACCACCGTGTAACCCTTCATAAAACAAAATGTCAGTATGATGGTCAAGATCTTGCCAAGGTGTAAATGTACCTGGTAATTGATTGTACGGAACGGCTTCATCAAAGGTATGTAAGTAGCGGCGTAACTTTCCTTGACCTGTTTCGCTATAGTTTTCAAACAGCGTTTTTAAAGCGCCAAAGTCATTGGCCTCTCTGCCAAAGTAACTAATATGTTTACCTTCTTGTTGTGCTTCTCGAACTTTTTTATCCATTTCGGGGCGAGTGTAACGATGAAAGCTATCTCCTTCGACAAAAGCCGCTTGAATATTAAGGCTACGGAAAATATGTTTAATTGCATTCGTTGTGGTGGTTGTACCCGCACCAGATGAACCCGTAATCGCAATAATAGGATTTTTAGCTGACATGTTAATTCTCTTTTTTAGGACCAGGTTTTATAACCAGACTAAACTTAACATTATTTTAAGTCGTTTGGGTATCTTAAGAGTTGACTGACTTAGCTCAAGTGACGCCATCAGCAAATAACGTTATCATGAGGTGCTTAAAATTAAAACGAGAGAAAGCATGAAACTTATTAAACCATTACTTGGATTATTTTCTATAGCAGCGCTGAGCCCAATAGTGGTGCAGGCTAGCATGCCAAAAAGCCAAGTATTACTTGCTGATTTAAATACACCTTTCGGGGTACAAGTTAGTATAGTGAGCGATAAAAATAGTTATAACAACCAACCGCACTTAACAAGTACAGGTTTATACTTTACTCATGAAGTAATTAATAAAGGGCAAAGCCAAACTGATATTGCTTATTATGATTTCACGTCAAAAAAAGTTACCAATATAACTAACTCTCCTGTAAGCGAATATTCACCAACGGTTATGCCAAGTGGTGGTGCGATATCAGCGATTGTTGTAGAAGCTGACGGTAAGCAAAAATTGTGGCAATACCCACTCAAAAATCAAGATGCGCCAAGTCGTATTTTTGATTGGATTGAACCTGTTGGATACCATGCATGGGGTGTCCAAAATGATTTAGTGATGTTTATTTTAGGAAAGCCTCACACTCTTCAATATACTTCTGTTGCACAAGCGAAGGGGGAAATAGCTGCCAGTAATATTGGCCGAACGCTTATTTATAACAACTCAATGGCTGCATTTTTATTTAGTTACACTAAAAACGAGCAACACATTTTAGCGAGTTTTAATCCACAAGATAAACAAGTTGAAGACCTATTAAGGTTACCGGCTCAAGTTCAAGATTTTATTTTAAAAGATAATACGACCATTGCTTATGCTATTAAAAACCGCGTTTATCAGCGTAAACTTGATGGAAGTGATGAAGTATCGCAATGGCTTAATTTAAGCACTTACTGCGAAACAAATATAACAAGAATGAGTTACAACAATGAAAAACTCGCTTTTGTATGTGATATAACAAAGTAAAGCAGGCAAATAAATTCAGATTTTATTGTGTGTATGCGTTAATCTAATACGCAAATTAACTAATAGGGATTACACGTGGCTTATAGTGCAGACGAGCTGACAGAACAGCTCATTAAATTACAGTGCAGAAGTAATTTTAAGATTAAAAATATTGCAGAGTACATGTTAGTAAACTCTAAAGAAGCATTTTATACCCACAGCGAAAGCGGCAAGGGTAAAATAGTAATTCGCCCAGCATTTGAAGTATTTAGCGATGATTTTAATGATATTGATGGCGTAACACGTGCGCAAGGGTACTTCCATAGCAGTGAGATGACACGCTTTCCTACGCGCATTTTTAAAAGCGCCCAACCTATTCACTATGGTGTAGCGTTTAAAATAAATTCTGAGCAAGCAGCCAAAGATTTTATAGCCAAGCTAACTATGATTATTGGTAATTAATTTTATATAAAAAGTAAAAAGCCGCTGAATTTATATTCAGCGGCTTTTGTATTTTTATAGCTCAATAAACCTAATAATTACTTACTTTTTAAAAAGCTATTAACCGATTCAAGTTCACGTGTTTTAAGCGCGATACAATCGTTTGTGCTTTCTTCAAGCTTACTTAGTGTACGAGCGTAACCAGCTACATCAGCTACTTTTTCGTTAAAGAAGGTTTTTGTTGTCGCTAAGCTTTCTGCATCACAGCTTGCAGTTGTAAAGTACGGCAAGTTAGGAATAAAGAAAGGCGGTAAACTTGCTGTTACTTTATCGTAGTTACTGTAAACCCAATCAATAAATAATGCCTGGCGCTCATCTGTGTAACTTTGACCTGACAAAATAGTACGCATGTCAGATGCCGTTACTTCATCCGTTAAGCTATAAGCTAATACCGCTTTTTGTAACTCAGGTTTACCAAAAAAGCCCATAGCTGCAAGCATGTTTGTGCGTACTTGCGGATCTTTAGTCGTTTTAAACGTTGTCATGAATTGATCAAGCAGCGCTTTGTCACCATGAAAAGCAGCAAGAGTTAAGTACGTACCCGCTAAGTATGGGTCTACTTTTTGTGGATCATTTAAATAAACTTGCGTTTGTTCTTTGGCTTTATTGATGACGTTTTGATCTTCACCATCAAAACCTAAGCGTGATACAACGGCTGCACGAAGTTGTGCAATAGCACCATCTTCACCCGCTTTTGCTTCTAAACCATATTTTTTAGCAGCGGGCGTTACTGCACCGCGAATAAATTCAGGCCATAGGTCTTTATTGCTATCGTCTTTAAAAGTGCGCTGTTGCGATACTAAGTAACCTAGTGCGGTATTTGCTACGCGAGGGTGGCTATCGCTTACGAATACTTCAAGTGTTTGCATTAACTTAGCAGCAGATATAACACCAGCATCAAGTAGCGCATCAGTAGCCGATAGTAACGCTAAGCGTTCACGGTCACTCAGTACGCTTGGCGCCTTCTTAACAAGTGCGCTAAATTGTGCATCATCCATTACCCAGCGGTAGTAGCCTAATGCACCTTGGTCAGGATAAATCCACTCTGGTTCAAAGTCTAAATCTAGTGTTTGGCTTTGTTTATTAAGTAATACGTTTGCTGTTTTTACTTTATCGCCAGCACCATATTTAATTGCAACAGGTACATTCCATAGCTGCTCTGGCGCATCAACGCCTGCGTTTACAAAGCGGCTTTGTGAAATAGTTACTTTGCTACCTTTTTGAGTTACTTTAACTAGTGGGAAAGAAGATTGCTCAATAAACGATTTTAAAACACTCGCTACGTCTTTATTTGACGCTTTACCAAGTGCTTCCCATAAGTCGGCCGCTTCAGCATTTTTATATGAAAACTCTTTTAAGTAGCTTTGAATACCTTTTTGAAATGCATCTTCGCCAATCCAGTTTTCAACCATAGCAAGTACTGAGCTGCCTTTACTGTAAGCAAGACCTAAACCGTCCATAATGTCGGCTTCGGTTTTAATTGGCTTACGAATAGGCTTGGTGCTTAGGCGTGCATCAAGTGCCATTACGTTGTTTTGTGGCAGGTCTAAGTGCGATTCAAACTCAGGGTTAAGCTGCTTAGTAATTTTTGCAGCCATCCAGCTAGCAAACGCTTCGTTTAACCATAAGTCGTTCCACCATTTCATGGTTACTAAATTACCGTACCATTGGTGAGCAAGTTCGTGAGCAATAATTGATACATTACGCTGTTTTTTACTGCGTGTTGCTGCAGCTAAATCAACTAATAAAATATCTTCTCGGTAGGTTACTAAGCCGGAGTTTTCCATTGCGCCAAATGGAAACTCTGGTACCGCTACTGAGTCTAATTTTTTGTAAACGTAAGGAATACCAAAATACGCTTCAAGTGCACCCAATACTTTTGGCATGTTTTCTTTTGCGTATTGGGCTAAGTGGATTTTACCTTGAGGGGTAATTACACGGCCAGGAATTGGCATGCCTTTAATATCTAATTCTTCAAACGGGCCAACAGCCATCGCGACTAGGTATGAAGGAATTGGCGGCGTTTTATCAAAGTAGTGTGTGGTCATATCGCCATTAACGATTGCTTTAAGCTCAGGCGTATTTGAATATACTTTTTGTGATGTAGGCGCAGTAATCGTTAACTGAAATGGAATTTTGTAACTTGGCTCATCAAAAACAGGAAATGCACGGCGTGCATCACTCATTTCAAATTGAGTAAATAAATAAGGTGTGCCTTGGTCTAACGTTTTGTATAAACCAACACTTTGACGGTTATATGGCGCTGAAAAATCAACTTTAAGGGTGTATTTACCTGGTTGGATTTGCTCATCACAGCTAAATTTAACTTTACCTGTTTTAAGCATTTCGTTGTTTAAGTCACAGTTTTCGTCGCCAAGCAGTTGCGCCATTTTAACAGCGTAAGCTACGCCATTTAATTCAATGTATTTTGTTGGTTTTAGTACTTCTAGGGAAATCTCAGTCATCCCTGTGAATGTATCTTGGCTCGGATCGAGTGTTAACGATACCTGTTGAGAACTTGGTTTTGCGAGTTTTTCAATTACGAATTCGTTAGCGTTTGCAGCACCCATTGCCAAAGCAACGCTCACTGTTAAGAGGCTTTTAAGAAACATAGTGATCCCTAGATTGTTGTTGTTAGAAACTACCCTAAATAGGCTTTTTTATGCTCATATTATTAGGGGGTTAGATATCCTAACAGTTTTTTTAAATAGAGTAATTGATTATAACGGTGACTTTAAGGGGAAATAGTAACAAAGTTTGTCAGTGGCTTTCGCGTGTTATAAAACGCTGCCAATGCAGGTGTGAGTTAATAATACGTATTTTTTGGATCACGTTATTTAATAAAAGCACGTCCTTAAATTCATTATGTGGGTATTCGTTAAATCCCATGAGGTAATTAAAGGCGTCTTTAGAGTTGGCTTGCAGAGCATGTATACGCACTTGTTGTTCAAAGTTAAGACGAAGGCTGCTTACGGCTGTTTTCATACCGAGTTGATCAACGTTTGGTATATCACACTTTTGTAAATAGCCGGCTCGCTCACCTTCACCTGAAAACCAAATACGGACTTTTTCACTGTATCTGCCAGTTTTAGCGGGTAAGTCGAACATTAATCGTTGTTGATTTTGTGATTTTATGAATGCTAAATATTCATTAAACCCGGCATCTATAAGTGCTTGATGCACAGGAACTAAGCGAGGTTTTATCTTACCGTGAGTATGAAAATTAAAACATAAGACATCTTTTTCAAGAGACAGATCATCAAGCGTTAGATAGCCAATTTCATCGCTATATGCACCACTGTAATATGCAATTAGAGGAAGCCAAAAATGCCAGTGTTTTGGTTGCTCACGTGCAACTTTAAAATCACCGTATATATATCCATTATAAAGAGTGTGCAGTTCCATGGCTGAAAAGGGCCGGCGACCAAGATGGGTTTTCAACGTAATACCTTGAAAATAATGATGTGTTTTATTTTATACCCAACTAGCAGTAGATACTAGTCGGGTTTTATCCGCTCTTAAAATAAAGCGTATAAAGTATTACTCACTTAAAGCGCGAGCTAAACCAGTAGGTTCAATCTCTGTACATACTTGGTCATCATTCCAGTTAATGCCAACAAGTGCGTTATCTTCATTTAAATCTTCAACCCATGCATCTAAAAATTCATCAAGATTTATTTCTACAGGGCTGTAGTCTTTCCACTCTTCTTTACATTGCGCTTTAGCTGCTTCTTCACTTTCCCAAAGCAGTAGTACGTCAGTTTCGTCAAATTGGTTAGAATCGCACACTACAAAGCCATTATCTTCTGCACCAAGTGCCCAAATTACTTCGCTAACACGTACTTTTTCTACAAAGTTAACTAGTTGTGATTCAATTTCGATATCGCTCATGTGTTTACCTTTTTAAATTAGTGACGAGGATTAGTATCTATTGCTGCTTGACGCTTGCCATATTGCTTATGAAAAGCAACAAGCTCTGAATACTGACTAAAGTCAGTTAATTCACGAAAGCAAATCCAATCAAGCAGGCAGTATAAACTGATGTTGAGGTATTCACAGCTTTTAAATTCTTCATCGCTTAAATGGGTATTTAAAAAGCTTAATGTTTGTTCAATTCGTTCGTTTTGCAAATTAAAAAAGAGTTTATCGCTTTTGGTGTCAAATCCAGAGCGTTCACATAGCAGCATTTCTACTAGCGAATCGTTACAGGCATTTATAGTCGTAAGTAAGTGCTCTTGCGGCCACGTTAGTTTTTGTTGCCCTGTTTTTTCAAGTAAATAGCGCAATATAGAATTAGAGTCACTAAGTGTTAAGTCGCCATCTACCAGAATGGGAATCTTTCGAGCTGGATTTTTACTGGCCATAGTAGGGCGATCTTGCTCAGAAAATATATCAAGACTCACAAGCTCTAGTTTACAGTTGTTTTGTTGTGCCCAAATTCTAATTCGGCGCACGTAAGGTGAAGGTACAGAACCAATTAATTGCATAATTACTCCATAAAAAAGCCGCATAAGCGGCTTTTATAAAACGTTACTTACGATACAGTTAAATTTATTCTGAACGGCTAGTAACTTCAAGTAAATGATAACCAAATTGAGTTTGCACAGGGCCTTGTACTTGGTTAATTGGAGCTGAAAACACAACTTTATCAAACTCTGGAACCATCATACCAGGACCAAACTCACCAAGAGCACCGCCATCTTGACCTGATGGGCAGTTTGAATGCGCTTTGGCTAATTCAGCAAAGTCTTCGCCTTGCTCAATTTTTGTTTTTAAGTCTAAGCATTGTGCTTCACTGTCTACAAGTATATGTCGTGCGCTTGCTACTGTCATAAAATCTCCCGAGTATAGTGTGGTGTTTTTTTAACCGAATTAAAATATCATTCTAGTTAGTTTCAACTAATTGTACCAGTATAAACTTATTTATCAGAAAGCACAGTTTCAATTGCAGCAATCATTTGTTCTGAATCAGGTGCTGCTTTGCTGTTAAACCGTAAAACCGTCTCACGATCAGCAGACACTAAGTACTTATAAAAGTTCCAATTTGGAGAGCTAGTTTGCTCATTCAAATATTTAAAAATTGGATTCGCTTTACTACCACGCACTTCGCTTGTAGCAAACATAGGGAAGGTTACACCATAATTTACAAAGCATACTTTTGCAGTTTCTTTTTCACTATCCTCTTCTTGAAAAAAATCATCAGAAGGGAACCCTAATACGACTAAACCTTGTTCTTTGTATCGCTGATATAGCGCTTCAAGGCCTTTAAATTGGGGTGTAAAACCGCAGTTGCTTGCCGTGTTTGCTATTAATAAAGGCTTATTTTTAAATTGGCATAAATTAATAGATTCTTTTGAGCGCAGCTTTCGAATATCGACATTGGTAAAATCTTGACAGTCTTGGGTAGAGGTTTGGTTTATAGTTGATGATGTTTCAGCGTGGAGTGGGGCATTAATAAATAAAGCCATTAATCCTATTATAATTTTTTTTAGCATTACATTACCTAAACTTTTCAATTGTTTGATTGGATAATCATACGCTAATATGAAACAAATTGATCAACCTTTGAATGACCTATGACAACCCGTTTAGCAACTATTGATGATCTTAGTGAAATTGTAGCCATTTATAACGAAACCATTGCAGGGCGAATGGTAACTGCAGATACCGAAGAAGTTACTGTTGACGAAAAGAGTGACTGGTTTAATAGCCATAACGATAAAAGGCCTATTTATGTTTACTGCGAAAATAACCAAGTACTTGCTTGGGTAAGTTATAAGTCGTTTTATGGGCGCCCTGCTTACGATGGCACAGTAGAGATGAGCATTTACATTACCCGTAAAGCACAAGGTAAAGGGCTTGGTAAAAAGCTAATGATATTTGCTCAAACACAAGCTAAGCAATTAAATATTAAAGTATTGCTTGGTTTTATTTTTAGTCATAATTTACCCAGTGTTAAATTGTTTAAGCATTTTGATTTTGAAATATGGGGCGAGTTACCAAGCGTTGCCATAATGGATAACAAGCCCTACAGCCTGACTATTTTTGGAAAGCATCTTAAATAAACTGTTTTATGAAACCTTGTAATATTTTTTTACAAAAAAACGATAGGGCTTTATGCCAATTAAATAAAAATAGACTACGCTATTAGGATATTAAGTTTATTAATTTGAAGTGTGGCTTGATGATTCGAAAAATATTAATTATTGATAGTAGTAGTGTCATCGCGATGCGTGTGAAAGTGCTTTTAGAATTAATAGGGTGTGAAGTCGAATTAATTCATTTCAGCATGCTAGACATGTATACCAATATAGGCGATTACGACTTAGTTGTTGTTGCCCATGGTGTGCCTGTTGATTCTATAAAACCGCTTGTAAGCGAAGTAGCGCAAGAGCGCTTTATGCTGCTTGCGCCAAAAGCACAAAGCGGTGAACAACTAACTGCGTTTAGCGAGCTAAATCATATTGCGCCTGACGCAACCGTGGTCTACCCATTTTTTTCTAATAAAGAAATTACTTCTCTTTTAGAGAGCCTATTAGAATTAGGCTCTAACCATATTTTGCAATTACCTACTATTTTACTCGTCGATCATGTTCCTGAACGTCTCGAAAAAATGAAAAATAGCTTAATCGGTGCTCATATCGAGACTCATACTGCAACAACCTCCGCAGAAGCTTTAGAAATTAGTAAAGAAAAGCAAATAGATATACTGATAAGCGATTTTATTTTAGATGACGGAACAGGTTTAGGAATTTTTTCAAATTTAAAAGTAACCCAACCGCATTGTCGTTGTTTGTTATTTACCTCACGCCCTGATCAAGTTTCAATGATCGACGCAATTCGTCAAGGCGTAGAAGATGTACTTATTAAACCTTTAAACGATAGCTCACTATTACAATCAATACATAAATTATGGCAAACAGAGTTATTAAAACGTCATAACGCAGAGCTTGTAGAAAGGCTACAAGATACGGTTGATGCACTGATTGAAAAAGACAGCCTACTTCAGGTTATTTATAAACATACGCCCGATGCAATTATGTTATTTGAAAAGTGCGGTAGAGTGATAGAAGCTAATGATGCTTGCTTGAGACTATTTAACTTACCGTTTAATGAACTCGAAGGTAAATCAGTATTTGATTTTTTAGATGATGATTCAATTTTAGGTATTAAAGATAAGATTTCGACATTAAATAGTAATCGACAATTTAGCTGCGATTTACGTTTATCTAAAACAGCAGGAGGTTATATACCCTTAGTTGGCTCTTTTAATGAGATAGATCACCATGGCGAAATAGCACTTGCGGTCATATTTAAAAATGTAACCCATCTTAAGCAAAAAGAGGATTTATTACTTGAAGCAAAAGATGTTCTTGAAGAGCAAGTAAGAGCGCGTACTTCACAACTCGAGCATGCTAAAAATGTGGCTGAGGCTGCAAACTTAAGTAAATCAGAATTTTTAGCAAACATGTCGCATGAACTTCGAACACCTATGCACTCTATTTTAAGCTTTTCGCGTTTTGGTTTAAGTAAATTAGAAGCTGGAGATTTTGCAAAAGAAAAACTCATTAAGTATTTATCGCGAATAGAGAGTAGTGGTGAGCGTTTACTGTCGTTACTAAATAATTTACTCGACCTATCTAAGCTAGATGTAGGTAAGTTTCCATTTAACCCTCGTCCCTATAATTTAGCGAATATTATTAAAACAAGTATTGACGATGTGTCTGGTACGGCAATGGAAAAAGAAATTGAGGTTATATTTACTGCACAGCCATTACCTGTAATTGCACAATGTGATGAAGAGCAAATAAACCAGTTACTTCGAAACGTACTAGGTAACGCACTTAAATTTAGCGAACCTAAAAGTAAAATACGGGTAAATTTAGAGTCAGATAATAAGCTTGCTACTATAGAGGTTACCGATAATGGGGTCGGTATACCAGAAGATGAGTTGGAGCATATTTTTACTAAGTTTGTGCAAAGCAGTAAAACAAATAGTGGTGCTGGTGGCACAGGGTTAGGCCTTGCATTGTGTAGAGAGTTTGTATCTTTACACCAAGGTGAAATCACTGCACGTAACAACGAAAATGGTGGCGCAACTATATCCATACAAGTGCCATTAGAAATAAATCTAGATGAGCATTTGGCTGAAGAGCAATTAATACAACACAGTAATTAATTGTTTTTTTGGCAAGCCAAGTAACTTTTTGAGAATTTGAATGGATGATAAATTATGGCCTTAACTAAAATACTTGCCGTTGATGACGAACCCTTTAACCTTGAAATTATTGAGGAGATTTTAGAGGATCTTGATTTTGAATTACAAGTAGCAACGAATGGTCCTGAGTGTTTAAACATGGTTGAGGGCTATATGCCTCAGGTTATATTGCTCGACGTAAGTATGCCGCAAATGAACGGCTATGAAGTATGTAAAGCACTTAAAGCAAATCCAAATACCGCACACATTATTGTTATGTTTGTGTCTGCTCGCGGCACTGTTGAAGAACGCATGGAAGGCTATTCTGTTGGCGCAGAAGACTATATTGTAAAACCTTTTGGCCATGACGAACTTAAATCTAAGCTTAAAAATTTAAATCAAGTACTCGTTGAAAAGCAAAGCCTAGAAAAGCAAGTTGAAGATGCAACATCAACTGCATTTAATGCAATGGCCAATAGCAGTGAAATGGGGCAAATAGTTAACTACGTTGAAAACATTGGCTTTATTAACGATCCTCAAGAGTTAGGTAAAGCGCTTGTAGATTGCCTTCAGTCTTTTGATTTACAAAGCAATGTAGAATTTAGAGAAAATAATGAAATTAGCCACTTTGCACTAAACGGCGTGTGTTCACCTATTGTGGTGGAGCTATTTGAAATGCTGAAAAACAAAGGGCGCTTACATGAGTTTTCGCACCGAATTTTAGTTAACTATGAATTGATTAGCTTACTTATTTTAAATATGCCCGATCATGATCCTGATAAGCATGGCCGTATACGCGACCACGTATGTTTTATTGTCAGTGTTACCGAGCAGCAGCTACGCGCCATCATGACCAAGAAAATGCTTGAATCACAACGAGCGAAACTTAATGCCGTAGCAAGTACTGTTCATAGTAAGTTTCATAGCTTAATTAGCTTGTTGAATGAAAACCGTCAAAACAACGAAAAAGTGTTTAAACAGTTACAAGAAGAGCTCGAAGAACGTATCCCATCAATGGGACTGGATGAAGATCAGGAGGTGTTTATTTATAAAAAAGTAGATGAAACTATCCAAAACTCAGTAGCAAGAGAAGAGTCTGTTAAACAAGTCAAAGCAGCCTTTACAGAGATAGAACAAGATCTATCGTTACTTTTGAAAAACTAGTTACTTCGCAATATAAAGGTTTACTTAAGCGGTGCTATGCATCCCTTGGTAAGCCTTTTTCTACAATTCTAATTAACCTAGCTGTTTTACGAATTTGTAATCGTTGTTTATCGTTTTGCTGAGCAAGTGCCCATTCAATATGCTCTAAAACAAGTTCGCTGCATATTTGGCTTTTACCTTGTAGGGCATTAATAATAGCGGGGCTGAACTCTGCATTACCTAAACCAACTGCTAAATTACGTAACCAACGTTCGTGGCCAATGCGACGAATAGGGCTGCCTTCGGTATTTTTTAAAAATGTAGGCTCATCCCAAGCAAACAGCTCAAGTAAATCTTTATCTTTTAATTGAGTGCGAGGATGAAAGTCATTTTCGTCAGTTATTTGTCCATAACGATTCCAAGGACATACCAACTGGCAATCATCACAACCATAAACACGATTGCCTAATAAAGAACGGTACTGCTCTGGTATTGGCCCTTGGTGTTCTATGGTTAAATACGATATACATTTACGTGCATCAACAACGTAGGGCTCTACAATTGCACCTGTTGGGCAAAGAGTAATACAAGCAACGCATTTACCGCAGCCTTCAAAGGTGTTTTCTGCATCAATTGGTAGAGGTAAATCAATAAATAGCTCGCCTAAAAAAAACCACGACCCAGCTTCTTGGTTAATTAATAAAGAATGCTTACCACGCCACCCTAAACCGGCTTTTTCGGCAAGTTGACGCTCAAGTACAGGGGCTGAATCTACAAAGGGTCTAAAGCCATACTCGCCAATTTCTTGCTCTATTTTTTGGCCGAGTTTTTTTAAACGATTACGCATTAATTTATGGTAATCACGACCTAATGCATAGCGGCTTATATATGCTTTTTCTTTATTTTTTAAGGTTTTTGCAAAGCCAGCATCGGGAGGCAGATAATTCATTTTTACGGATATAACACGCTGTGTACCAGGCACTAATTCAGCAGGGCGGGCGCGTTTCATACCGTGGGCAGCCATATAATCCATCGAGCCGTGGTAGCCTGCATCCAGCCAACGTTGCAATTGGGCTTCGTGCTTAGATAAGTCAATATCAGTAATGCCCACTTCGCTAAAGCCAAGCTCTTGCCCCCAGGTTTTTATTTGCAGGGCTAATTTTTCATAGTCTGGGGTAGGGTTGCTCACACGCTTTACACACTTAAATTAATAGCTGCGTAATTTACCATATTTCTCTGAGCCCGAAAACGCTTCTTAGTGCACAAAGCGTTTTAACTGTTGCTGGGTTTGTAAGCTTAGCTGTTGAGATTGCTCGCTATCGGCTAATGCCGTATCTATTTGCTGTTTAGCTTGCTCCCCTAAAGCTACGATTTGCTCTACCGATTGGTGAGTCGTACTTTGGGTGCCCTCAAGCAAATGTACAGCACTGGCTATTTGTTGCAGCTGCTGCTGGTTGTGCTCAAACTCACTAAGCATTTTAGTAAAGCCATCACAGGTTGCACTAATTGAGCTTTGTGCGTTATTAGAGTGAGTCATTAATTGCTCTGACTCTTTATTAGTCTCGTTTACCAAATCATTCATCTGACTTATAAAGTCGCTAATCTGCCTAGTTGCGCCACTTACCTTTATTGAAAGCGTGCGTACTTCGTCTGCAACTACGGCAAATCCTCTGCCAGCTTCACCCGCTCTAGCTGCTTCTATTGCGGCGTTGAGGGCTAACAAATTAGTTTGATCAGAAAACTCTTCAACCATTTTTAAAATACTACGAATGTTTTCACTGTTTTCTTTCAGTCCCGCAATTGTATTTGAAAAGCTACCTAGCATATTAGTAATAAGTTTTACCTGCTCTACTAAAGCAGCGAGTTCTGATGCAGATAGTTTTACAAAGTTAAGATGTTCATTATTAACGTTATGTACGCTATCTGTATTATTTACTATGTCCTGTAAGCTTTGGGTTATTTGCATACTGGCATTAATAATACTGTGGCTTAACTGTATTTGTTGCTCACTTGATTGCTCAGTATTTTTCATTGATTCAGTGACTTGTGTATTGCTGTGTGCACTAGCTTGAGCACTGTTATATGTTGTGCTGAGTAACTCACTTAAATGGGCTGTAAATATATTGTATTGTGAACTTAAATCTTTAAATTCGTCATACGAAAAGTGGGGAAGTTTTGCTGCTAAATTTGCATCTTGTTGGTTTATTTCTATCAAAGTATCGCGCATAGCAGTAACAGGGCGAACAATTAAAAAACGCATATAAAAAAGAGTAAAAATAAAACCAGATATAATCACAAGCGTAAGCAGCCAAAATAGCCCTGTACTTTGCTGTTGTTCGCTTAAACTCTGATGCAGCCAAAATAACGTAATTGCTTGGAACAATAATACAAAACTTAAATTACCGACTATTTTACGGGTTAACGTAAAAAAGAATGTTTGCTCTATATAGTTATAAATTTTCATAAAACCACTCATTATGCTCAAGCCCTACGATTGTTATTTAAGTGAGGGGAATGTAAGTTAGCCTTTTTGTAACGACAACAAGTAAGCTTTGGTTCGCGCTGGGTAATTTGTAAAAATTCCGTCTATGCCATACTCAAGCATTAGCGCTATATCTTCTTCCCTATCGACTGTATAAGCATAAATCTTTAGGCCTCTTTTTTTTGCATCCTCTGCAAAAGCCTTATTTATAAAGGTTTTATCTGCATGTACGCTATAAGCGTTTAAATCACTAGCAAATTTTGCATAGTTAATTGGAATAGAAGAAGTAAGGGCGCCTATTTTAAGCCATGGTAGCTTGTTTTTAAGCCACTGTAGTTGATGATGATCAAACGATGATACTAAAATATTGGCTTTCGATATTTTTTTAGCTTCAATGTTTTGTTCTAATTGAGCCACAAACCTTTCTAGTGCAAACGTGTGTTTAAGCTCAATATTTAATAAAGATTTATTGTTATTCCAATCAAACAGCTGCTGAAGAGTAGGAATTTTTTCACCATTTCCAGCATCAAGCTTAGAGAGCTCATGAGCGCTAAAGTTACTTACCCTGCCTTTACCGCTGGTGGTTCTATCAAGCCATGAGTCGTGTATTACCATGTAATCATCTAAGGAACTTTGAATATCTACTTCAATACCATCAACACCTACTTTTAACGCTTCTAAAATAGCGCTTTTGGTGTTTTCAGGAAAATCCCCACTGGCACCACGGTGTGCAAATACTTTCATTGTCGAGCCTTTTTAGTGATTGACCACGTTTCAAAACAAGCGGCACTCACTATGAGTGCTCCACCAACTAACGTCATAATAGTAGGACGTTCATGAATAATTACTATAGCCAGTATGGTGCCATAAAGTGGCTGCAAGCAAGAAATTAACCCAGCGGTTGCCGCTGATAAATGCTTTAAACTTGCTGCAAATAACGAGTGCGGTGTAGCTGTAAATATAACACCCGCTACAGCAATTAAAATCAGGTCGTGATTACTAACCTCATACACTGGTACTTCTATAAATGCACACAACATAATGCTTGCCACTAAGGTTTGATAAAACATCGTTTGCGGCCCGCCATATTGGCTAAAGTAGCGCTTATGAGTAATGTTTCTTATTGAAAAAAACAATGCCGATATCACACCTGTTATTACACCTAGGGTTACATCATCGCCTAAGTTTGCACTTGGTACTAATAAGTAAATACCTAAAACAACCACCGCTGCACTTATTATATCTTTTGCTTTTGGCCTGCTTTTATTAAATAAGGGTTCTAAAAACACCGTCATTACGGGATAGCTAAAAAATGCCAGCATTCCAATAGTTATACCGGCCATTTGCATACCAGCAAAATAGGTAACCCAGTGAATACCCACAGCAACACCTAAAAATAATGCAATAAGATAGTCTTTAGGTTTGTTGAGTTTAATTTGTTTTTTTTGAAAATAAAGCATGGCTAAAATAGCCATTCCTGCAATTGCAGTTCTGTAAACGGTAATATCTAAAGCATTTAAACCAATAAGTTTGGCAAATAGAGCGGTCCCGCCAAAAAGTAATACCGCTATGTGTAAATAAATTAAACTTTGTTGCTGAGGTTGCATTTAATTTCCTTGTTGTACTTTTTGAATATATTAACATTGCTTAAAAATTCTTAAGATGAATTTTTTCCGCATGACAAAAGTCATTAAAGTTGATGACACTTCACACTCTTATTATTTTTGTACGCGGGCATAGTTACCTTACTCAACAGGAGATAATTATGAATTCTTTAATTTTAATCAGCTTAACTATTAATGAAGTGCTAGAGGCGTTAAGTTTTACGATTACGTACGCAGATTGCTTTATGCTGGTATGCATTTTTATGTTATTTATATTTATTAATAAAAATAGTGCTATAAGTAAAAATAATATGCCTGAGGTATTAGTATGAGCTCGTTAAGCAGCTTTTCTCAACAAAGCGATAAAGGTTTTTGGAAATATGGACATTTAATTTTTACCGGCTTTTATTTACTCCCGCTAATAATTAATTTTGCGAGCTTTACAGTTAACCAAATTGTTATGTCTTTAGCCTTCTATATTGCTTTTATTCTTTTGTATGTAAAAGCAATAAACTGTAAAAGTGCAGGGGTGACTAAGTTATTTTTAGCCATGCTCTTAATTTGTTTTTGCGCTACTTTTTACACCACAGGTACGCCTACTTTATTTGGTTTCGTAGCTTATATAGCAGGCTACTCTTACAGCTCCCGTCAAAGAATTTATGCTGCGGTCGCAATTATATTCACGGTTTTATTAAGCACATATATTGGAGATATAGGTAAGGTTCAATACTTTTTAGGCGTTGCTTTGATTCTATGCGCCACATTATTTAGTTACGGTATTGCAGCAAAAAGAGAAAGCTTATACAAAAAGCGCGAACAAGAAAGCGCTAACCAACTAGAGCAATTAGCAGCTATTGCAGAGCGAGAACGAATAGCTCGCGACTTGCATGATATTTTAGGCCATTCACTTTCATCTATTGCTTTAAAAGCTGAGCTTGCTAATAAATTAAACCAAGGAGAGCGCTACGCTCAAGCAAATAGCGAAATTGCACAAGTGGCCGATTTGGCAAGGCAGTTACTTAGCGATGTAAGAAGCGCCGTAAGTGATTTAAAACAGCTTAATCTTGTCAGCCAAGTAGCGCAGTTAAAGCAAAGGTTAATAGAGCAAGGGTTTAACGTTTCATTTAATGTGGTTTTAAATGCTCTGCCCGCTAAAGTAGAGGGTATAGCAGGCCTTATAATTAAAGAGGCAGTTACTAACTTATTACGCCATAGCAATACAAAAAATTGCGAAATAAACATAGAACAAACAGCGCAGCAGTTACTTATAACCGTAATTGACCATGGTCCGTGCAGTACATTGAATTCGGGCAATGGCCTAAATGGTATTAAAGAGCGAGCAGAGCAACTAAATGGCAGTGCAGCATTTACCTGTGGCGATAATTTTACTTTAAAAGTAGTGCTGCCAATTACAGCTAAGGATTTATAATGATCAGAGTATATTTAGTGGAAGATCAGGCGCTTGTGCGCGACGCAGTAGCAGCATTGTTAGGGCTTGATTTTAATATTGAGATTATTGGGCAAGCAAGTAACGGGCAAGATGCACTTAATGCAATTGAGGCGCTTGATAGTGATTTGCATCCCGATATAATTTTAACCGATATAGAAATGCCAACCATGAATGGTATAGAGCTTAGCGAAAAAATAGCCGCTAAATTTCCTACTATAAAAATGGTTATTATGACTACATTTTCTCGTGCGGGTTATATTAGGCGGGCGCTTACGACTGGCGTTAAAGGTTTTATTTTAAAAGAAGCACCGAGTGAAGAGTTAATAAATGCGCTTAAAAAAGTAATGCAGGGACAAAAGGTAATTGACCCAGAGCTTGCTATTAATGCATTGGACGATGCAGATCCACTTACCGATAAAGAACGCAAAGCCCTTAAACTTGCAAGCGATGGCCTTAAAACAAGCGACATAGCCAAGCAGTTATTTATTAGCGAAGGGACTACGCGTAATTATTTATCGGATGCCATTGCAAAATTAAATGCCACTAACCGCATAGATGCTGCGCGTATAGCTAAACAAAAAGGGTGGCTTTAATTAGCGGGTTTATAAATTATAAGCAAAGTATTACTATGATATGTAAAAGTAACGAACAGCGCTTAAAATTAGCTTAAAAAGCGCTAAAAGAGGTTTTAATGGCAAGCTTAATAGAACTAACAACTAAAAATAATATCGCTATACTCACCATGAATACCGCTGAAAACCGCCACAACCCAGCGTTTTTGGCTGAGTTTAATTTACACCTAGACCACATTGAAGCAGAACAAAATATTAAGTCAGTTATTTTAACGTCTTCAAGTGATAAAAACTGGTCATTGGGTATCGACCTTCAATGGATGTCTAATCCAAGTATTTTACCTGCAGCAATTTCTGACTTTATGATTCAAATAAGTGACTTATTTAAACGTATAGTTACTTTTCCTATGCCTATTATTGCTGCGTTAAACGGGCATACCTATGGTAATGGTTCTGTACTTGCGTGTGCGTGCGACTTTAGATTTATGAAATCAGACAAAGGCTTTTTTTGTTTTCCTGAAGTGGATGTAATGGTGCCATTTGTTCCGTCGATGTTTCCTATAATTAATAAGGCAATTTCGCAAACCTTCTTTAATCGTCTAGCTATGTCAGGAGAGCGGGTTGGGGCACAGCAGTTGCTAGAGAACAAAGTAGTTGAAGCTGTGTTTACAAATAACGACGAACTACAAGCGGGTGTACTTGAGTTTGCCCAGCAGTTTAATAAAAATCGTTGGATTTACGCTCAAAATAAAACACAAATGAATAAGCAGATTTTACTTACGATGAAAGAAGAAGACCCAAGCTTTATTGATAATATAAGTAAACTGCTGTGGAAAAACCTACAAAAAAAATAGTATAGGTTTTAGCATTGCTACGAGATGACTAAACACTTTGCAGTTAAGGGATCGTTAAGCCCCATTGCGCTAGATTTTTAAACTATACACCAAGGTAAACAGCAAGGTAAAAGTGCTTTCTTAAAAGTTTAATAGCTTTTACCTGTCTCATTATAACTATATGGGTTAAAATACCTACATAACCAACTAACAAGATAGTGAATGTCAAACCAAGATCCAAATCTCAGTCGAGAACAAGAAAAGTACGAAAACCCAGTCCCTAGTCGTGAGTTTATACTTACTCACCTTCAAGAGCGTTCAAAGCCTGCTAACTACGCGCAATTATGTGAAGAACTAGCAGTAAACGATGACGAACGCCAAATAGCATTTAAACGCCGCCTTCGCGCTATGGAGCGTGACGGACAGCTGTATTTCAATAAATTTAAATGCTACGCCCTAATTGACGAAGCCGGTTTAACCAAAGGCAAAGTAATAGGCCACAGAGACGGTTTCGGCTTTTTAGAAGTTGAAGGCGAGAGTAAAGATTGGTTTATTGCTAAGCACCAAATGAATATGGTGTTACATGGCGACATTGTACTAGCTAAAGGCACTAAACGTGGTTCTGGCTCAAAATGCGATGCACGTATTATAAAAGTGCTTACTAACGAGCGCGCGCCAATTGTTGGCCGTTACTTTGTTGAGCACGGTGTTGCTGTTGTAGTCGCTGAAGACCCGCGCATAACGCAAGATATAATGATTTTACCAGGCAACGAAAACGGTGCCCGCCATAACCAAATGGTGCAGGTTAAAATTACGCAAAACCCAAGCCGTAACATGAACGCGGTAGGTAAAGTTATAGATGTACTTGGTGAGCATTTAGCCCCAGGTATGGAAATTGAAGTTGCACTGCGCAATCACGATATTCCACATGTATGGCCAGAAGAAGTTGAAGCACAAGTTGCTCATCTAGGTGAATTTGTTGAAGAAGCTGACAAACAAGGTCGCGTAGATTTACGTGATTTACCACTTGTAACTATTGATGGCGAAGATGCACGCGACTTTGATGACGCCGTATATTGTGAACCTAAAAAATCAGGTGGCTGGCGCTTATGGGTTGCCATTGCTGATGTATCGCATTACGTAGGAATGAACACGCCGCTTAACAAAGAAGCAATTTTGCGTGGTAACTCAGTGTATTTTCCTGAGCAAGTAATTCCGATGCTACCAAAAGTGCTTTCTAACGGATTATGTTCACTTAATCCAAAAGTAGATCGCTTATGTATGGTTGCCGAAATGACCGTGTCGAGCGCGGGTAAACTTTCGGGCTATAAGTTTTACGAAGCGATAATGAACTCGCATGCACGTTTAACTTACACCAAAGTAAATGCCATTTTACAAAACGACGAAAAACTACGTGAAGAATACTCAGCCGTTGTGCCACATTTAACTGACTTACAGCAAATGTATATGGCACTTAAAGCTGCACGCCAAGACCGTGGTGCCATTGAGTTTGAAACCCTAGAAACACGTTTTGTATTTAACGCTCAGCGTAAAATAGAATCAATAGTGCCTGTTATTCGTAACGATGCGCACAAACTCATTGAAGAATGTATGATTTTAGCCAACGTATCAGCGGCTAAAATTCTTGAAAAGCATGAAGCAAGCGCGCTTTATCGTGTGCATGACGAACCAGATCAAGAAAAACTAGGTAACTTTACTAAGTTTTTAGGCGAGTTAGGTATCGAAAGCACATTAAGCGACGAGCCAACACCAAAAGAAATAACGCAAGTATTAGCGCGACTAGGTGACCGCCCAGAAGCTGAACTTATTCAAACTATGTTACTGCGTTCAATGAAACAAGCTGTATATCAGCCAGATAACATTGGTCACTTTGGTTTAGCGTTATCGGCTTACGCGCATTTTACATCGCCAATACGTCGTTACCCAGATTTAGTAGTGCATCGTGCTATTAAAGCAGTAATAAAAGCACAAGGTCAGCAAACGTCTGGCGAATACGCTTATACCGACGATGAAGTTGATCAACTAGGTGAGCAGTGTTCTACAACAGAGCGTCGTGCTGACGATGCAACTCGCGAAGTAGCTGATTGGCTTAAATGTGAGTTTATGCAAGATCACGTAGGTGAAGAGTTTGATGGTGTTATTTCATCGGTTACCAATTTTGGTTTGTTTATTCGTTTAGACGATTTACAAATTGATGGACTTATTCACGTTACTAATTTAGGCGACGAGTTTTTTGCGCATGATGCTGCAAAACACACCCTAATAGGTGAGCACTCTCACAAAGTTTATCGCCTTGGCGATAAAGTAACAGTTAAAGTTGCGTCGGTTAGTTTAGACGATCGCCGTATAAACTTAACGCTTAAAGGCGATGTTGCACAAGACAGATACTCACGTCGTCGTGCACCAAAAAAAGGCTCAGGTAAGTCTGAGCATGCGCCAGCAAGCGTGCGTTCGCAATTAAAAGCAGGCAAAGTACCAGGTAAAAAGTCGCACAGCGATGACAAACCAAAAGGTAAAAAAAAGCCAGCAAATAAAGATAAAGGCAAGCCTGCAAATAAGTCTGCAACAAAATCTGCAGATAAAAAAGCAGCAGACACTGCCGTAAAGAAAAAACCAAAGAAGAAGGCCGTTAAAAAGCCTAAAAGAGCAGGCAAAAATGCCCGCAAACGTACTAGCCCAGGAGCAGACAATACGTGAGTAATGAATTAATTTTTGGCTTTCATTCTGTTGAAGCAATTTTAGAAAGCGAACCAGAGCGCTTTGTAGAAATTTACGCCCTTAAAGGTCGTGACGACAAACGCTCAACTCCGATTATTGATGAAGCACGTAAATTTGGTATTTCAGTACAGTTTATGCAGCGTAAAGCCCTTGATAGCAAATCAAAGGGTGAGCAGCATCAAGGTATTATTGCCAACGTAAAAGCAGCGCCAACGTTTAATGAAAAAGATCTTGATGCGATAATCGCTCGTGAAGACACACCGTTTTTACTTGTGCTTGATGGTATTACCGATCCGCATAATTTAGGTGCATGCCTACGTAGTGCAGACGCGGCAGGTGTTCACGCTGTGATTGTACCTAAAGATAAATCGGCTAAGCTTAACGGTACTGCACGTAAAGTGGCATGTGGCGCAGCCGAAACAGTACCGCTTATTCAAGTGACTAACCTTGCACGTACGCTTCGCGAAATTAAAGATGCAGGCGTATGGGTTGTAGGTACCGCTGGCGAAACTGATAACCACGTATTTGATGCAAGCTTAACGGGGCCAATGGCTATTGTTATGGGCGCAGAGGGCGAGGGCATGCGACGCTTAACGCGTGAGCATTGCGATATGCTTGTTAAAATCCCAATGGCGGGTACTGTTTCAAGCTTAAACGTATCGGTAGCGACGGGTATTTGTTTGTTTGAAGTATTACGCCAACGTAACGCAAATAACTAATATATAAAACGATAAGTTTTATGTATTAAAAAGCCGAGATTGAAATTCAATCTCGGCTTTTTTTTGTCTGTAATTTACGCTTTTAACTTTGCACCAATTGTACTGAATTGATGCTCTATTATAGCGATAGGAAAATAACTCTATAGCAAGGCAAAAATAACGAAATATAGTTGTTCTTATATGAGTTATTTTTAACGCAGCTAGTGAATGATTTCTCCTATACAAAGCGCAGGTAAACGGTTTAAAAACAAGGCAATAATTTAGATGTGTAGTGGTCTTACATAAAAAATTATTAACGCTGTTAGTGAACCGTTTAACCAGCTTTAAGCTTAAAAGCTATAAGTGTAGCCCATCTGTACAGTACGCGGCTTACCTGGCTGAATGCCACCGTTTGAACGGTTAGCAACGTATGTTTTATCAAACAAGTTATCAACGCTTAGGTATACTTTTTGATTTTCATCGATTAAGTATTTTGCAGCTAAATCCCATACAACGCGGCTATCAATTGCGTTTAAGCCCGACTCAGTTAAGTTAGCATGCGCGTCAGATACGTAACGTATTTGGCTGTTAACTACAAACGCAGAAAACTCAGCACCTAACGATAACGCTACTTGGTTTTCTGGTACGTAAGGCATTGCATCGCCTTTTTCTACCGCGCCCCAAATTTCTGAATCAAAATCGTTTTTAAACTCAGAGTCTGTGTAGGTGTACGTTAATTTAACTGGGAACATCGCTGTATCAGTTGCAAAAGTACGTGCTGCACTAAATTCAAAGCCCGCTACTTCTACTTCACCGTAGTTGTATTGGTCGCCAATGTTGTCGTCGCTACAACCAACCGCTGCAGTACAGTTACCGTGCATGTTGTCGTAGTCTGAGTAAAAGGCAATTACTTCACCGCTAAAGCCATCCATATTGAAGCGAGAGCCAAACTCAATGTTTACACTTTCTTCTTCTTCTTGGTCTGCATTACCAGGTGCAGCTGGTGCATAACCTTTTTGAATGCCCGCAAGTAGCGTTACGTTTTCGTTAAGCGTGTATGTAGCGCCTAGTGACGGCACTAAAATTTCAGTGTCGTTCGACACATCTTTAGTTAAACCGTTGCTGCGTGTTGGATCTGATTTAGACCACTCTTCACGCGTAATAGTAATGTCTTCATAACGAAGACCAGCACTTACTACTAATGCGTCAATTGTCCACTCGTCTTGAATAAACAAGGTACTTGCTTCTGCGCTATCTACGCGGTTGCTATCAGAGCCCGGAACGCCTTGCTCTGTAAGCGTTAAGCTTAGGTCTTGATTAAGTGTGTATTTGTCTTCCCATTGAAAACGATCCATTTCGTCTTCGTGGTAACGTACGCCAACAGTCACATAGTGATCGCCTGCAGGAATATGTAATTCAGACTGAATACCTTTAGCTTGGTAGTCGCGGTTATTAGCTTTAACGCCAATACCTTCAATACCTTCGCTTGTAGGGTTTGCTTCAAAATCGCTGTACTGCTCAAGAGTACTTAAGCCTACGCTGCTGGCTTTATACCAGTTACGATGAAAATCGTTTAAGTAAGCCGTAGCTAAAAACTCATAGCCATCACCAAAACGGTATGCATAGTTAAGTTGGTATGCGTTGTGGCGCGTATTCATTTCATCATTTTGCGATGCAGCATAACGACGGTAAGGACTTTGTTTATAGTCTTCGTCAGTTAAGCCCATGTAAGTTTCGTCTGATGTTTCGTCAGAGTACTTAATTTTTAGCTCAAGATTATGCGCATCGTTTTGACCAAACGTATGGCCAAACTTTAATAGTAAATCTGTTTTTTCAAAGCCGGTGTTGTCATTGCCTACTGGCAGCTCTTTAAAGCCATCTGCGCCGTAAGTAAATACTTCAATTAAACCTGCTGTGTTATTTTTTTCTTTACCAAAGTAAGCGTGGCCTTTGTAGTAACCGTCGCTACCAAGGGCTGCATCTACCATACCTTTTGAGCTATTTGGCTCAGTTGGTAAGCTGCGCGAAAGTAAGTTTAAAACACCACCCGTAGTACGCGGGCCGTACTTAACTGAGGCTGCGCCTTTTAATACTTCAATAGATTCCATACGACCCATAGTAGGGAAGTAGTATGCAGAAGGTGCTGAATATGGTGCTGGTGCAACTAATACACCGTCTTCCATTACTGATATTTTATCGTTACGGCCAGTACCTGTACCGCGCATACCAATGTTAGGACGAAGGCCATAACCGTCTTCTTCTTGCACGTAAACGCCCGGAACAGACGCTAAAACGCGAGAAATATCGGTAAACTGGAATTTTTGAAGCTCTTCTTCAGAAATAAACGTAGCCGAACCAGGAATATCGTTAATTGCTTGCTGTGAGCCAATAACAGTAATTTGTTCAAAGCGTTGTTCTTTATTGCTGGTGTCTTTTGCTATTGCAGTAGCACTAAAAGACAAAGCAACCGCAGTTGCCAAAGTAGATACTAAAAACTTAGGGTTCATTGTGTTCCTAATCATGTTAATTATCTTAATTGGCGTAATTTGAACACGTTAACGAATACGAATCAATGTTATTAACTATTTAATTGTTCAGTTTAATAGAACTAAAAACACCTGCTTATGCAACTTAATTAACTAAATTGTTTCTTTTGTATTATTTTGTAATTGTTTTACTAACTATAAAGGCTGAACGATTTATACGTGCTACGTAAGCGCTAGCCCAAGCGTAGGGCTATAAATTCAGCGAGTTTATCTACCGCATTTTCCGACTCACCCGAACTTTTAACCAAGCTAATACCAATATTACCAAGAGCTGGTAAATGCTTGGTTTGAACTTGATAGTTAAGCTCACTCGGTACTGTACTTTTGGCAAGTACCGTAATACCTAAGCCTTCTTTTAGTGCAGCTATAAGGCCGGTTAAATCGGCGTTGCTATAAACTATTCGGTATTTAATGCCTGCACTTTTTAATGCATCAGTAGCACGGCGACGATAAATACACCCCTCTGGTGCGGTAACTAGGGTAACCACCTCATTATGCGCAAGTGACAGGTCGCCCACCCACACTAGTTCGTCTTGCATAAAAATAGGAAACTTATCAGAGTTGAGTCGCTCATTTAGCGCAAGTACTAAATCAAACTGATCTTGCCTTGAGGCCGAAAGCAAATGCTTACTTAAACGCGACTTAACCTCTAACGACACCTCAGGGTAGAGCGCCACAAAGTCGCCAATAATTGAGGGTAAAATGCGCGCTGCAAATTCGCTCGGAATACCCAAGCGCACTTTACCTGCAATGTTTTCTGAGGTGAACTGCTGCAAAATAGCATCGTTGTGTTGCATCATTTGTTTTGCCATAGGCAATAATAGCTCGCCGTACTGGTTTAATACTTGGCGCTGCCCTTGTTTTTTAAATAGTTTATAGCCAAGCACGTCTTCTAAACGCTTGATTTGCAAACTTACAGCAGGTTGCGACAGGCCAAGTAAATCGCCTGCTTTAGCAAAGCCACCTATTTCAACTACCATTACAAAAGTACGTAAACCGTCTGTTGATATGTTTTTCATATTTAAAATTACAATTTATATAGCCATATATATAAGTATTATTTATCAATTGATAAATAATTACAATTTGTTGTTGATAGGCGTGGGCAATATACTTTTGTAATCGAAAATACACAGGTGTTTGTTATGACTTTTAACCCAATAATGTTTGCCCGCCACAGCAACGCAAGTAGTGCGGTTACTAACGCTTTGCAAACTAACAACAATCACGTTGTAATGGATTTTAGCGGCACCGAAACCAGTGTATTTTTAAGCACTATTTTAGGCCTTGATTTAACTAAGCTTACCGCCAGCGGTTTAGGCTTAAAAGGCACGCTTGATGGCGACTATAATTCTGACTACAGTTTTGCTGTTTATTACTTTAGCGAAACCGCCTTTAGATTCGTACTACCACACAACGCAAGCCTTCAACTACAAGCGCTTATAAACGAGCAGCAATTACGTTTTGATATTGATTATGTAGTACGCACCGACCTAGCAAGCTTTATTTTAAGTGGCGACAACGCATTTGATACCCTAGTTAATGCTTTTAAATTAACACCAGGTTTGCGCCTTTCTGACGCGCAACTTTGCTACGGTGCACAAAGCGGTGATGTATTTATTACCGCCATTGATAAAAACGACGAACAACACTTTGTATTAGTAGCTAAACAACAAGAATTACAAAAATGGCAAAGCTACATGCAAGCGCAAGGCTTTGCACTTATGCATAGTGAAGCCGCATAACGAATAAAAACAACAGGCGAGCATAACAATGTTTACCTGTTTTTATATCTATTTAAGCCACGCCCTAAACAGGGTTAATTTAAACGTGAAGGAATGTTATGACTTCTAAAACTGTACTACATGCTAAGCACCTAGAAGCGGGCGCAAAAATGGTTGATTTTCATGGCTGGGAAATGCCAATCAACTACGGCTCACAAATAGAAGAACACAATAGCGTACGTACCGACGCAGGTATGTTTGACGTATCACACATGACTATTGTTGATATTGAAGGGCCTCAAGCAAAAGCATTTTTACGTAAGCTAGTAGCTAACGACGTTGCAAAATTAACCGTACCAGGCAAAGCGCTTTACACAGGCATGCTTAACGAGCAAGGCGGTGTAATAGACGACTTAATTATTTATTTCTTTAGTGAAACGTTTTACCGCCTAGTTGTTAACTCAGCAACGCGCGAAAAAGACCTAGCGCATTTGGCTAACGTATCGAGCGACTTTGACGTAACTGTTACAGAGCGCCCAGAGTTTGCAATGATTGCAGTGCAAGGCCCTAACGCTAAAGCAAAAACAGCCACTCTTTTAAATGCTGAGCAACAAGCTGCTGTTGAAGGTATGAAGCCGTTTTTTGGTGTTCAAGTAGGTGATTTATTTATTGCCACAACGGGTTATACTGGCGAAGACGGTTACGAAATAGTAGTACCGAACGACCAAGCAGCCGATTTATGGCAACAACTGCTAGACGCAGGTGTTAAGCCTGCTGGTTTAGGTGCACGCGACACGCTACGTTTAGAAGCAGGTATGAACCTTTACGGCCTAGATATGGACGAAAGCGTATCACCACTTGCAGCTAACATGGCATGGACCATTGCATGGGAACCAGAAGATCGTGACTTTATTGGTCGTGACGTACTTGTTAAGCAACGCGCAGAAAAAAGCACTGACAAACTAGTTGGCTTAGTGTTTGAAGAAAAAGGCGTTTTGCGTAGCGGTTCTAAAGTAATTGTTGATGGTGGTGAAGGTATTATTACATCAGGTACTTTTTCACCAACACTTGGTTTTAGTGTAGCCCTTGCACGTGTACCACGTTCAACAGGCGATACAGCTCAAGTAGAAATGCGTAAAAAATTAGTCAACGTTAAAGTAGTAAAGCCTAGCTTTGTACGTAACGGTAAATCAATAATTTAAATAATTTGGTTATATCAATCAGTGTAATTACAGTGATTGATATCCTCCCAATATAAACCAAAGGACAAATAAAATGAGCAACATTCCTAGCGAGTTAAAATACGCACCTTCACACGAGTGGGTTCGCAGTGAAGGCGACGGTACATTTACTGTTGGTATTTCTGAGCATGCGCAAGAGCTTCTTGGCGACATGGTATTTGTTGAATTACCAGAAGTTGGCGACGAAGTAGACGCTGGCGAAGACTGTGCAGTAGCAGAGTCAGTTAAAGCAGCATCAGACATTTACGCACCTATCAGTGGCGAAATTGTTGCTATTAACGAAGAACTTGAAGACTCTCCTGAAACGGTAAACAACGACGCTTACGGCGACGGTTGGTTATTCCGTATTAAAGCATCTGACGAGTCTGAGCTAGATAACTTACTAGACGCTGAAGGTTACTCGCACACTATCGACGAAGAATAATTATTCTTTGTAGATAACTAAAAGCCCCGCGTGTTTTATTTAGATATCGGGGCTTTTATGATTTTACAGTTAACTTTTCCATACAAAGTGGGCTGTTAAATCATAAGAATTTTAAGTTATTGCTGTTTACCCATCAGCAGTAGCCACATTTTTTGGATCATAGGAATCTGGACACATGTCAAACGCCAAATCTCTTGAAGAACTAGAGCAAAAGCAAGATTTTATTCGCCGCCATATTGGGCCAAGCCCAGCACAAGTAAGCGATATGCTAAGTGCTTTAGAAGTATCGAGTGTGCAAGAGCTCATTGACCAAACTGTACCGGCTAGCATTCGTCTAGAGCAACCGCTAACAGTTGGACAAAGCCGTACTGAAGTTGAAACACTAAGCTACTTAAAATCAGTAGCAAGCAAAAATAAAGTTTTCAAATCGTACATTGGCCAAGGCTACCACCCAACTAATGTACCGCACGTAATTTTACGTAACGTACTAGAAAATCCAGGTTGGTATACAGCGTATACACCGTATCAGCCAGAGATTGCACAAGGGCGTTTAGAATCATTATTAAACTTCCAGACTATGACCCTAGATTTAACTGGTCTTGATTTAGCAAGTGCATCACTACTTGACGAATCAACAGCCGCTGCAGAGGCTATGGGCCTTGCAAAACGCGTATCAAAAGCTAAAAAAGCCAATGCCTTTTTTATTGCTGACGACGTACACACACAAACAATCGACGTAGTAACAACGCGTGCCGAGCAGTTTGGTTTTGAAATAATTGTAGGTAAAGCAGAAGATGCCGTAAACCACGACATTTTTGGCGCATTGTTCCAATACCCAACTACATCAGGCGAAGTGGTAGACATAACAGACCTAATTGCTGGCGTACAAAGCAAAAAGGCCATTGCCTGTGTTGCTGCCGACATAATGAGTTTATTACTATTAAAAGCACCGGGTAAACTAGGCGCAGACGTAGTACTTGGTTCGGCTCAACGTTTTGGCGTACCTATGGGGTACGGCGGTCCACACGCTGCATTTTTTGCAACACGTGACGCATACAAACGTTCATTACCAGGTCGTATTATTGGTGTATCTAAAGACCGTTTAGGTAACGACGCACTACGTATGGCAATGCAAACGCGCGAACAACATATTCGTCGCGACAAGGCCAATTCAAACATTTGTACAGCGCAAGTATTACTTGCCAATATGGCCGCGTTTTACGCGGTGTACCACGGCCCACAAGGCTTAAAAACTATCGCGCAGCGTATACATCGCTTTGCTGATATTTTAGCAAGTGGCCTTAAAGCTAAAGGCATCGCACTTAAGCACAGCACTTGGTTTGATACGCTAACAGTAGTAAGCGATAGCAAAGACGACGTAATAGCACGTGCAATTGCAAAAGGCGTAAACTTTGCAACAAACCACGAAGGCGAGTACTCAATTTCGGTATCAGAGACAACAACACGTGCCGATATTACTGAGTTATTTGATATTATTTTAGGTGAAGGCCATGGCCTAAGTGTTGACGCTATTGCCGCCGACGTTGAAGCAAATGGCAGCGAGTCTATCCCTGCAAGTTTAGTACGTGACGACGAAGTACTAACGCATCCAAACTTTAACAGCTACCACAGCGAAACAGACATGCTTCGCTACATTAAGCGACTAGAAAGCAAAGACTTATCGCTTAATCACTCAATGATCTCGTTAGGCTCATGTACCATGAAACTAAACGCAACTGCCGAGATGATCCCAATTACGTGGCCTGAGTTTGCAAACCTTCACCCATTCTGCCCGCTAGATCAAGCAGAAGGTTACCAAATAATGATTGGCGAACTACACGACTGGCTAGTAAACATTACCGGTTACGATGCAGTATCACTTCAGCCAAACTCTGGCGCGCAAGGTGAATACGCTGGCTTAATCGCGATTCGTAAATATCACGAATCACGCGGGGATGCACACCGTAATGTATGTTTAATCCCAAGCTCTGCGCACGGTACTAACCCTGCATCAGCGCAAATGGCGAGCATGAAAATTGTAGTAGTTAACTGCGACAAAAACGGTAACGTAGACATGGTTGACCTTAAAGCGAAAGCTGAGGAAGTGTCTGAAAACTTATCGTGTATCATGATCACATACCCGTCTACGCACGGTGTATACGAAGAAACAATTCGCGAAATTTGTGACATTATTCATGAGCACGGCGGCCAAGTTTACATGGACGGCGCTAACATGAACGCGCAAGTTGGTGTAACAAGCCCTGGCTTTATTGGCTCAGACGTATCGCACTTAAACTTACATAAAACGTTTTGTATTCCACACGGTGGCGGTGGTCCAGGTGTTGGCCCAATTGGTGTCAAATCGCACCTTGCGCCGTTTATGCCAAACCACAGCGTAATTAACGTACCAGGTACTAACATCGGTAACGGTGCGGTATCGGCAGCGCCTTACGGCTCAGCCGCTATTTTACCTATTTCATGGGCTTACATTACCATGATGGGTTCAGAGGGCTTAAAACAAGCTACTGAAATGGCCATTGTTAATGCTAACTACTTAACGCATGAACTAAGCAAGCACTTCCCAATTTTATACCGTGGTCGTAACAACCGTGTTGCTCACGAATGTATTGTTGACTTACGCCCGCTTAAAGAGCTTTCAGGCATTACTGAAATGGACGTAGCTAAGCGCTTGCAAGATTATGGCTTCCATTCACCAACTATGTCGTTCCCAGTAGCTGGCACATTAATGATTGAGCCAACTGAGTCTGAATCAAAAGGTGAGATTGACCGCTTTATCGAAGCAATGGTGTCAATTAAAGGCGAAATTGAAAAAGTAATCTCTGGCGAATGGTCAATCGAAAACAACCCGCTAGTGTTTGCACCGCATACACAAGGCGACGTGTTAGGTAACGAATGGGACCGCGCGTACGACCGTTTTTACGCTGCATTCCCAGTGCCTGCAGTGGCTAAAAACAAGTTTTGGCCAACCGTTACACGTATTGATGACGTATACGGCGACCGTAACTTAGTATGTTCATGCCCAGCGGTTGAGACATATAGAGATTGATAATTTTTAAAATTTCCAATTAAAGATTGGGAATTTATAAAATTGAAAAAGCCGTTGCAGCAATGTAGCGGCTTTTTTGTGTGTGGTGATTCCCCATAAATTATATGGGCGTAGGTTGGGTAGAGTGAAACGAAACCCAACGAATCACAAATATACTTACTCGCTCAAAAGCCAAGAGTATGTGTTATTTATTGTAGGCGTTTAGCTTGCTGACGCGCGGGTGGCAGCCCAAAATTTATAAATAACATTGTGCACTCGTAGCCTTTAGGCTACATTTATTTAGCAAGTTGAATAAATTGGAGTAATTACTATGGCGCTACAAACATCAGACTTTAACCCGTTTGACTATATGGAAACACAGCAAGAAATTAATACATTTTTAGAAGAGTGTTTAGCTGGTGATGATCCAAATACCTTTATTGAAGCACTTGGCTTATTAGTTAAAAAACATGGCGTGAGTGATATTGCTAAAGCAACGGGGTTAAACCGTGAAAGCTTATATAAAGCCGTTAACGGTAAAACCAAGCCACGTTGGGAAACTATTTTTAAAGTGATGAAAGCACTTAACTTTCGCCTTACAACACAAGTTGCATAGGCTAGGTAGAGTGAAACGAAACCCAACAATTCACAAATATACTTACTCGCTCAAAAGCCAAGAGTATGTGTTATTTATTGTAGGCGTTTAGCTTGCTGGCGCGCGGGCGGCAGCCCGAATAAGTATTTGAATAGGTGCTTAAGGTTATCATCACCGATAACGTGAATGCGTTTCGCATTTTTTAAAGATAAGAAACCTTATTCAAGGTTTTGTCGCGCTGGCTTGGTGAGCCAACGCGGGGCTATAGATTTTCAAACTTAACTCTGCTGCAAGTAATTCATCCTTGAAGCTGGGTTACTGTCGGCATCCATGCCTTCACTTCCTCATACTGCGAAGCTGCGCTTCGGTTATTCGTCACCTCTCAGCGCACTCGAGCATCACGCTTAATCCTTCAAACCACAATTGATGTGAACGTAAACGGCGAAGATAGGCCATCCATGGCCTAGTTTCGCCTTATCGCGCATCCATGCGCGATATTACTCATCAATTGCTTATTTTCAGGGCGTGATGACGGGAAGGGTGTTAAATGTGAGGCAGCTGTTCGGTCTTGCCAAGAAACAAGACCTGACCCTCGACCCTCTGCATTTTCGGTATGAGTAATTATCTAATATATATCATCTAATGGGTTATGATTAGGATCAAAGCCATCGTTGTGAATTACACGCTTGATAAACTCAACTTCAGTAAACTCATCACTTCTATGAATAAGCCAACTAAAGAGCCTAACTATACTGTGGATTTCAGGTCGATTTTCACCTCTCCATGACAATAGATGTTGCATTATCAAATGGGGACCATCATCAAGTTCTTGTAATCTACTTTTTACATTAGAGGGCAGTTTAGAGTGTTGTCGCAATTCTGTTACATCTCTAATGTCGTTCAAGTCAAAAGGCATTTCACCAAAAAATACACTATATGCAAAAATACCAAATGCCCAAGAGTCATAATTTTTAGTTGCAGAACCATGCTCTAAAAAATCAGGGGGCATTGAAATAAATGACGTTAACAAACGTTTATTATTATCTTGAAAAACTAGCTGTTCATTAGCATCACGTTCAATCCCATAGACATATGAACCTTCAATATCATTTGACTGACAATTCCCCAAATCTAAAAATTTTACTCTTGGATCATTTTCTGTTCCATCTCTATCATATTTAGGCATTTTAAAGTCACCCAAAAGTAAGATGTTTTTTGGATGCAAATCTCTATGCGAATATCCACTCTGATTAAAATAACTTAACCCTGAAGCAAGCCTATGCAATAAAAGATATTTATCCTTCAACGAGTAATTTTGGGGAGCAATCTCTGATAGTAATTCTCCCTTTTCGAATTCATAACCAAAGCAAAAAACCGAACTGCCAATTAGTTCTTTCAAAGGCATTACAATTTTGGGTAGAGGGTAGCTACTATCAGGGCCGAAAAGGTGAGGGTATTCCTTATCAGGAATTAAACCAAAATTTTTATTCATCTTGTTTTCATATAAGACTGAATACTCTAATCTAAAACGTTCAATTTCGATGTCATTTCTTGGGGATATAAGAAATTTTATAACTATTTTGTTTTTTCCATCCGAATATAAACTGCTTAATGCTGAGCCTCCTCCTAAGGAACTTTCGAATTTGTAGTTATCAATTTCCAATAAATTAAGTTGAGAGAGCAATGCATAGCTTGAATCAGTCAATGTTTTTGACCTTGTATTGCTCACAAAACAACATAATTTCTCCAATAAAGCTCGAAGGTATTTCATTAATATTTCTCACCAATTTATAGTCCACAAGGCTAAGCTTTTCGGCTATATCAAATATATAGTCTCTCTTGATATCAAACGCTTCTTTAGGAATCAGATCTAAGAAGTCATTTACTTCGTCACTATAAATTATTTTATTAGTATCACCGATTAAACTTATTTCTAAAAGTGAACCTCCAGATTCAAAATGACTAGAAGCATATTCTCTGCAAGGTGTGCAAAATATAGTTTGGCTTCTAGCACAGATGCCAAAATTATTTTTAAACCAATTATCAGCAGCTTCATGTATATATGAAGGCGTATTTTTTGGTACTCGTGGGCGCTTTAAGTTTTCGTTTTCGTAAATGCCATCTGCAATATAGTGGCTTGTTCCTCTGTATAAATGAATCATTTTTTCCTTATTTAAGAGTCGTTTTTATATCCAAACTTTGGTTTTGCTTAATATTAAACTTTCTAAGTTACTATGTGCTTTCAGTTGAGGATTTGATCTTCCCTGTGGTTAGTATGAAATCCATTTAGTTACATGATAAAAAGTCTAATATGAAGGTTTTATTAATCAGAAACTATATTTTACTTACAAATTTACAAAGTGAAGTTATAGGCTTTATTAACGTACACATTAGCTTTCAGTCTTAGCAAACTAAAAAATTAAGCTCGTGCTAATTGCAAAAATCGGCAGGGTCAGGCCTTACTTTTTGCCTTTTTTGATTAAGGCAAAATGCAAAACCGCCTCTAATAACCCTATTAAATAAAGGGCAATATTATTGCCCTTTTTTATGCGCTTAAACTAGTTGTTATAAACTATAGCGCGACTAAGCTTTGCGCTAGCATTGCCTTTATCTGTTTTACTATTTTAGCTTCTGTTTCAGGTTCGAATTGTTGTATACGTGGGGTATGAATATGCCCTGTAGGTATACTTGAATTAAGCGCATCGCGCAGGCGAATACTTCGGTACGATATTTCGTTAGACAGGTAACCACCGCCGCCGCCATTTACCGCAATACTATTTTTAAGCTCGCCGTACGATCCTGCTTTATAGGTTTTTTCAAGCGTGGTGACCTCATGATTGTCGATAACTTTATAAGGGCCTTTGGCTTGTTGCATGTAAGTTACAGGCAAGCTAAATTTTACAAACTCGTTGCCTGGGAGTGGTCGGCCATTGAGTTTTGGTATGACTGGGCTTGTTTGCGTTCCACCATACACAATATTGACATTATCGGGAGCGGTTACACTGCGGCGTTTACCCGGGAAGTGCTCTAAATCAAATTCTGTTCTGCCCATACTTACGGTTACTACCATGTCTACATTATTAAGTGCGTAGTAGGGAGCAAGTAGCGACTCTATTATGCCTTGATCAAAGTCTTCGTAGCGTACAGGCACCATAACGGTGTTAATTTCTGCGTTGATGCCGTTGTAATTAATAACTTGGCCGTCGAGTAATAACGCCGCAACACCTGAAGGATTACTTTGGTTTATGTTTTTATCGAGTAAAAATGGGTCAAAGCCAGTTAGTAATATTTTTTTAGTGCTGCCTGATGAAAAAGCAAGGTCGGTACGGCCTCTGCTGCCGTCCTCAAGCATTGTTAGTAAAGTATTTAGTTGAGCCTGCGTAATTGAAAATTTAGGTGACGTTGTGCGTATTACTTTACTTGAAAGCAGGCGTGCCCAGTAAAGCTCTCGGTCGTCGTAGTTATTGGTTTTTAGTATGCGTTGTTTTGCGTTTTCCCACAGTTCAAAGCTGAAGCTTTGTACTAATGTTTTTGCACTTTTAAAGTCGTTTAATTCTTTAAATTGTTGTTCAAAATTTGATACTTGTGGGGTAAATGCATTTAAAACATTTGGCATTGCTGATTGTGCTTTGTTGATACGCTGTTCTTCAACAGTTAAAGGATTACTTAAAGCAGCGAATGAAGAGGCAATTAAGCTGGTCGCTAATAATACTTTGATCATAATACTCCTAAGATAAAGCTATTGTTTTATGTGTAATTTACTATCCTACTATTGCTAACTTAGGGCAACCAATTAACGTTGAATCGACTTAAATTTGCTTTTGTTGTTTGTTATGCAATTCAACACTGCAACATACTAAGGAGCTCAGTGCGGCCTTATTCTTCTTATTTTTCAGCAGTATTGAGTACAAGCGCTTGCTGTTTTATTTGCACTGCAGAGTGTTTTTCTATTAATAAAATCGCAAATTAGCGAGCGGCTAAAAAATGGAGTCGTAATGCGGGCATTATTCAAAAGCTCGTAGACAGACAGCAACCGTAGTTTGGTTTGAGTAAAGCGAAACCCAACGCATAGCCAATGTAATAAATTCAGCTACAGATAAATACCAATGCTATTGGTTGTAGGCGCTTTGCTTGCTGGCGCGTCGGGCGATAGCTCGAAAAGTTTTACAAAGTTGTCAACAGACGCCTCTACTATTAATAAAGCTTAAGTTACTTTGATAATTAAGTAACTGTGGAGCTCTCATAGTTTGCTAGAGGCTCTTTTTTAGCTAAATCTTTAAAGCTGCTTTGGCGTTTGCTAAATAGGTTTGTGATACTGGTACTTCCAAACCATTTTCCATAATAAGTATAAGTTTTCTGCCTTCTTTTTTACTTGCAGCAACTGCTTCACGCGATACCCACCAAGAGCGGTGTGTTTGAAAACCATCGTAATTTTCTAATTTTAATAAAGCATCTTTAAACCGTATAAGTAATAGGTGCTGGCCTTTATCTGTAACTATATTTAGGTAATGGTCGTCCATTTGTAGACAAATTAATCGACCTCTTTTTTCTAGTGGTAATTCGTTGATTAGGTCGTTTACTTGTTGATTTTGAATAGTTACGATTTTTTCAGACTCATCAGTAAGTGCTTTTTCACTTTGCTGTAACTGTTTATTTTGTTGTATTAAGATGCTTTTTATAGAACTTACACCCGCAATAACTCCGCCAATAAATACACACGCAAAAAAAGACATGGGGAGCGATTGCCAGTAATTTTCAAGCGAGTTAAAAAATAGGTTAATGATTAAGGGGGTCAAAAGAGCCATGATGGCACTGGCCGTGAGTGTTGAAATAATTAGCCTAATTGCTGCATTGTTATAAGGCTGAGGTAAGGATTTCAACAACCATACGGATAAAATTTGTATTGTAGGTGAGTAAATTACATAGCCGCTAAAGCAAATGATTGTCCAAAAAGCTCCGCTGTATAAAAAGCTAATTTCATGCATACCAAATGGTTTTAGAAACGTTAAAAAAAGCACAAAAATAGCCACAACCACGCAGTCAGATAAAATACTTCCTTTATCCCAGCTCCCTCTTACATACTGATTAATATGGTTTATTTCACGATTCGTCAATTGAACTCCTAGTTTTTTTACTTATTTTACGAAGTTTACTGTATAGCTTACGAAAGCGCTGTGGAAGGTGTTGGTTGTTAACCTTATTGTTATTTCAACGAGCCAAGAGGGCTCCGTCAATCTAACTTATTAGGAGTAGGAAATACCATGAACTTATTACAGCTTTCAGCGCTTTCACTTACATTAGTAATAGTACCTGTATCGGCACAAACGGTGCAATTTGATATTCAATCTATTCAGCATAATCATGGAAAACTTTACATACAACTGTATAAAGGTAAACAAAGCTATAAAAGTAATAAGCCTTATAGTTCCACGATAGTCAAAGCAAAAGAGGGCACTGTTAGTGTTACGTTTAGCGACATTGAAGCAGGTGATTACGCTATTCGCTATTTTCATGATGAAAACAACAATGGCAGCATGGATACCAACTTATTTGGCTTACCAGTTGAAGGATATGGTTTTTCAAATAACGCCATTGTGAATTTTGGTCCTCCAAGCTATGAACAAATGTCGTTTAAGGTTGCTCAACAGCCTGTTAAAACTCACTCTACTATTAACTATTGAGGGCACCGATATGGAACGCAGAGAGGTACTTAAAAATATATTTAGCTTATCTATTGCTGCAGCGGTTGCTCCGCTACCATCTTTTGCTAATTTATCTTCGGCCGAAGGTGATTTATTAAAGCAGAACGCGCAGAGCTTTAATAAGGCTTTATTAATCAATCCAAATTTACAGGGCTTTGTTGGATTAAAGCAAAATATCCCCCCGCAGGCACTGATGATTGAAGGAGCAATACCAGCTGATTTTAAAGGGGCATTTTATAGAAACGGTCCTGCAATACATCAAAGGCAGGAGCAACGCTATTCACATTTATTTGAAGGTGATGGCATGGTGCAACAGTTTTCATTTTCTGAAGAGGGGGTGACCCATCAGGCAAAATTTGTTAATACAGATAAATTTATCCAAGAGCAGCAAGCAGAGAAGTTTTTATTTTCAGGCCCCGACAGCAAATTGAAGCATAGCCGTTCAGTTACTGGCCCTGACAGTATTAATACAGCCAATATAAATGTATTACCAGTAAATGGTGAATTATGGGCTCTTTGGGAAGCCGGATCAGCAACCGCACTTGACGCGAATACGCTCAATACAAAAGGGTTGGTTGATCTTGGTAAAAACACTAAGTATGGTCGTAGTTTAAAAGGGTTGGCATTTTCAGCTCACCCTAAGGTAGATCCCGATGGCACTATTTGGAATTTTGGTAGCACTACTACTGGCGATATTGTGTTGTACCATTTAAGTAAACAAGGGATTACGCAAAAAGTTAATATTTTAAAAACGAATTACCGTGGCGGCATGTTGCACGACTTCTTAGTTACTCATAAGCACTTACTTATTATTTTGCCTTCTATTATTCAAGACAAAACTAATAATACATTTTTTGGCGCTATTAGTTTTGCTAAACAGTTACCAATGCGAGTGCTCGTTGTTGATAAGGAAACGCTGACATTAAAAAGAGAATATAACCTCGAACCGGGATTTGCTTTTCACTTTGGAAATGCGTGGGAAGATCAGCAAGGTAATATTCGCTTTGATGCTAGCCTTTATCCAAATTTAGATAACTTGCATTATATGAGTGATATTATGCAAGGTAGGATTAATCATCCTGAGCCGGCTAAAACAACATTTTTTACATTATATAAAAATGGCCAAACTAAGAAAGAAACCTTATCAGGGGTGAGTGAATTTCCTCGTATTTATAATCATTTAACGGGATTAAAAAACGATACTTTAGTTACATTATCCTCCATTGAAAGTGATGTGTGGAGTGACTCTGTGCGTGTTATTAATACTAATACAGGGAAACAGGATATATTTACATATGGTAAAGAATACCTAGTAGAAGAGCACATCGTGGTTGATACCTCACAAAAAGAAGGAAATGGTTACCTAGTTGGCACTGCTTTACACGTGCCTTCAAAGCGCACCTGTGTAAATATATTTAAAGCGAGTAAGGTGAGTGAAGGCCCTGTTTGTAAGGCATGGCTGCCTCATTCAATACCACTTGGTTTTCATGGAAATTTTATGTCTATTTAATAGAGTATTAAAAATAACGTTGTTTGCTTTTATTTTGTTAAGTGTGTTGTGAATGTCAGACCTTAATCACTTTGTGGAGTGAGTACACTCACTTCATATTGTAAACGAAAGGGAGCAAACCTTGAGGAACCACACACTCTTATCTGAACGACAAGCATTCACGGCAATCCTTATTTAATTGTAACAATACGTTAGGAGCCGATTAGCTTTCGTGAGTGTCGCCCTACTGGTTTCTTTATTAGCCATGCGAGGGCCATTGTTGTACCGACTCCAACAATCATATTTGCAATACCTAATAAGCCGATAATGAAGGCATCTCGGTGACTTTGAATATAGTCTTGTAGGCCCATAATTAGAAAGCCAACGAATAACACATGGTAAAAATAAATAGAAAACGAATATTCACCAATGTTGCATATGGCTTTGGGTAGACGTGTTTCAATATTTTGAAGCCACTTTAAGATTAGTAAACAAGCTAAGATTTTTTGAATGTAGAAAAGAGTTTGTCGGGATGAATACCACCCATCTACTTTATATTCATTAATATATTGGATAAGGATGGCTGCGCTGATTAAGGCAGTAAAAGCGATTAACCACGTTTTATATTGATTGACCGTAGCCATTGCCTTTTCGTAATGACTCCCTATTATCATTCCGAAACAATATGCACCACAAAAATACACCAAACTCTGCATGCTTAAAAAATCAGGAAAGGCGCTGCGAGATATAATTAAGGGCACACATGCAAAAAGAAGCATAAGCTTTGGCGCGCGTTTATTCACAAAATTTAGCAATGGTGTCAATATAAAAAGTACCAATAAAATCGGTATGTACCAAAATTGAATAGCTGCGGTTCCGGATACTAGATTTGTGGCGACAGTGATAATAAACGATATATCGGTTGCTGCACCATCAGCAAGATAATATTGCCAGTACACAGCTGTCGCTATTGTGCTTGCGGCAACATAGGGTAAAACAACATTTAGTATTTTACTCTTATAAAATGAAATCCACCCTTTATTCTGTAAAACTTTGCTGAAAAGTAATCCCGAGATAATGGCGAAGTATAGTGTGCTGCCGTGAAACAATAGTTCAGTTGAGTAAAACAGCGCTTTTAAACCGAGAGAATCTAAATCGCCAGTCCAAAAAATAGCAAATGACCACGCATGAGCTGCGACAATACTTAAGATCGCAATGCCTCTAAAGGCTTGTAAATGATAAATATGTGAAGACATAGACAGAGTCATCTACCGTTAAATATACGTTATAATTATGTTACTTCTCAGGTGTTGCGATAGATACCCACTACATACGTATTCAAAGCTTACAAATTTAAACGAGGTAAATATTACTACTTAAAATGTATCGCCAAAATGCCACCTTGAGGTTTATGTATCTGTGCTTGATGAAGTTAAAAACATTGATATTCAATTTTACCTACAGAAAACGCGTTGCTAACTAAGCTCAATGATGCAAAGCGGGCCGTGTTATTAAAACGATTACCAAAGGGCTGTACGGTGTTTATCAACAAAATAAACAGGTTGTTATTAGTGATTTAAGAATGGGGGAGAGGGCAACTATGTGTTTTCGTTTGTGGTTGCTGAACAAAAAGATCAGCAGTTGATCTTAGGGCAATATGAGAAGTTGAGTAATTGATTGCCGCTATATAAGCTCAAGCAGATTTTGCTCGTATTACAGACTCAAATATCGATTTATAAACGAGCGCGGCAGTATCCACTTTTTTAATCATGGGTTTTAGTTGGGATTGCTCACTATTACCTAAGCCTAATTTAGTCATCAGGCCCTTTGAGCGTAAATATTAAATGCTTGCGCATATCTTTTAAAATAACACCTTTTTTAAGCATTGCGCCGCTTAAACGCTTTTGCCATTTTAATAAATCAGGCTCTGCGGCTGCTAAGGCTTGCTCGTTTTCAAACTGAAAACACAGCAGTAGTGAACTTGGAAATAAGTGATATTCCACATCAAACCAGCATTGCAACATACCAGGTAGCTCAGTGCGGCCTTGCTCTTCTAATTTTTCAGCAGTATTAAGTACAAGCGCTTGCTGTTTTATTTGCACTGCAGAGAGTTTTTTCATTATTAAAATCCAAGTTAGCGGCTAAAAAATGCAGCCGGAATGTGGGCATTATACGCAAGCTTGTAGGCAGGCAACAACTTTGAAAGGGAGTTAATGTTTAATAGAGTGTATCTGCTTAAAATAAAGGGTCTGTTGCAAAGCACCTCCAGTTTTTCAACCTATGTAGGTCGGATAAGTGGCGCAGCCGCGTCATCCGACTTTTTAAGTTTCATCACTGAACTCCGATTTGGGTATTAATATATTTTTTAGCTCAATAGTTAAGTAACCTTAACCTAGGCTTTTGCCAAGTTGCTTGCGACAACTGGGGAGTGGTTGTCGCAAGGAGCCTTTAGCGCCTCACCACACTACGCTTAATACTTATAAGAGGTATTAATTGGGTGGGTTTATTTGGAGCGGCGTTTGTCTAGTACGTAGCGTACAGCCATTCTTGCAACACCCGCACCAATACCTGAGACTACAGCCCATGTAACGGCCTCTTTAAGATCTGTTTCTTCGCTTGGTCTATCTTTTGGGGCTGGTTCGTTGGTAACCTTTTCCCACGATTTTTGTAAAGTTTTCCTTGTTAACATACCTGCAGATGCAGCGGCGAGACCTATACCTATTGTCGTAATTAGTTGTTTATTACTCATAATGTTCTCCTTTTTATAAATAACGGCAGCGTTATTTATGTATAACTCTTTAAGTAAGAATATTAATAACAGCAATTTATGTACCGATAGGCTGAGGCGCTTTTAAATCAGGGCGTTCTTGTTTTATGCAAATTAGTCGTTTAAAACCACACTCACATCACACTTTCACCACATTTACACACAAGCTAAATAACCATTGTAGAGCGTGCGCAACTCTGCTCAAAATCTTCTTTTTAGATATTAACTCTGCAATTTAACTTACCTTCTAGGCGGCTTATCGCACTCATTTCTGTACAGATAGTAAACACTTTCACCCTATGCTTTAATATTAAAAAACAAGGGAGGGCGTTATGAGTAAAAATCGATTTTTATTTAATAAATACGTTTTGGTAATGGCTGTGTCGGGCACTTTGTTTGCACCGCTACCAGTGCTGAGCAACGATAAGGGGCCAGTAGTTGATCAGCTTTGTGCTAGTTGCCATAGTTTAACTAACCTTGAGCGCAGCGCGGGTTATAGCCAGCAGGACTGGCAAACATTAATAAGCTATATGGTTGATGCGGGCGCAGATACCGCGCTTAATAAAGATATAAGTGCTTATTTAGCTGAGCATTATCCTGTTAACACTAAGCGCGAGTCTAAGGTTGTTACGGGCGATTTAAAGCTCAATTTTAAGTACTGGCAAGTGCCAACGCTTGGGCAACGGGCTCGCGATCCGGTGCAAGGCAAAAATGGCATTATTTGGTGGGTTGGCCAGTGGGGTAATATTTTAGGCAGGTTAGACCCTCAAACCGGCGATATGAAAGAGTACACACTGCCAAGTGGCACCTATGCGCACAGTGTGTCGCTTGATAAAAATCAAACCCCTTGGTTTTTAGGCAATAAAAATGGCACGGTTGGATATTTAGACTTAAAAACCGAAAAATTTAAAGTGTTTAAAATGCCCGCGACCCGCATACTGGTGTATTTGATGAGGCCGGAATATTTTGGTTTACCCTCCAGCATAGCAATATGATTGGCAAGCTAGACCCTACAACTGGCGATATTCAATTGGCTACTTTACCCACTAAAGGCTCACGCCCATATGGTATTAAGCTCGATTCAAGCGGTACGCCGTGGGTGTCGTGTAATGGTAGTAACTGTTTGATTAAAGTTGATAAAAATACCATGGAGCTTAGTGAGATTAAACTCCCAGGCGCTAAAACGCATACTAGGCGATTAGCCATTACGCCTGACGATATGGTTTTTTATGTTAACTCTGGCATGGGTAAACTTGGCCGCTATAACCCCAAAAACGGTAAAATAACGCAGTGGGATAATCCCAGCGGTGAAAACAGCCACCCGTATGCAATTGAATATGCCGATAAGGCCATTTGGTTTAACGAGTCAGCCAAGCGTCCTGAAACCTTAGTAAGGTTCGACCTTAGTACCGAAACTATGCAGAGCTGGCAAATTCCGAGTAAAGAAGGAGTCTACTCTGGCTTAATTAGGCATATGCGCATGGGGAATAATGGGTTGATCATTCATCAAACAGCGACCAACCAATTAGCTGAAATTACGTGGAGTAAGTAATAATTTATTTTGATTTAAAGCTGCGTACTGCTTACTAGTAAGTTTTCTTATATTAGGTAGGAGTTTTTTACAAAGCTTAGCAATTTTTACCTTTTAAATAAGTGAATTGATACAATTGCCTGTGTAAGTTGTTGATTTTTAATAGTTAAATTTGTGGTTTGGGTTTTGCTTAGTAGTAAGTGTATTTTCTTAAATAAAATAAAGGAGTTATTATGAGTACCGTTATTACTGGGTTATTCGAAAGTGCATCACAAGCAACACTCGCAATTTATAGATTAGAAGCTTTAGGTATTAATGAAGCTGACATAAGCATTGTAGCCAACGACTCATACGCAAAGGAAGATTTTGCTGTAGACGAAGGTACAAAAGCCGCTGAAGGTGGCCTTGTAGGTGCGGCTTCAGGTGGTATTCTTGCTGCAATTATTGGCGGTTTTACTGCAGTAGGTACTGTAGCAACAGGTGGTACGGGCTTATTAGTTGCCGGACCATTAGTCGCAGCATTTGCTGCTGGTGGCGCAGGCGCCGCAGTTGGTGGTACTTTAGGTGCTGCAATTGGTGCGTTTATTCCTGAGCACGAAATTAAGTATTATGAAGATGCCATTGAAAAGGGCTCTATATTAATTGGTGTTAAGTACGATAGTGATAACAAAAACGCTATTGAAGAAATACTTAATAATGCAGGCGCAAGTAACGTTTCTATGGCTTAATGCTAACTAATTAGTTTCAATATTAATTAAAAAGGTGAAACTTAGTTTCACCTTTTTTTCGTTTTTAACGGCGGAGCAATCATAAATATTAACGTAATTTTTTGTCATTAAATAAACTCCATATATAAGTAAATTGGTTTTAAACATGCTTTGATTATAGAAAAGACTTATTTAGATAGGCGCTTTTTATTACATGTCGTAAGGCCCTCCTAACAACACCAACTCTCGAGACTACCGCCTATATAATAGCTGCCTTTTAACTTGGCTTGTCTTTTTGGACTGGAGCGTTGGTAATCTTCTTTTATGAGTTTTGTAAAGTTGCCATTCTGTTTGTAAATATGCCTTGGTTTTTGTTTAACTTTTGGATGAAAGTCAGTTTTTTTAATTAATTAGCTATTTATTTAAAATTAATAAAAATTATAAATTTACTTTTTAATCAATAGATTAAAAATAAATAATACATAAAATCATGTTTACGCGTAGGGCTGGTATATACATTGAAACTACTTGTTTAATAGTCGCTTAATTTAGCGTTATTGCTTTATTAATTTGATACTAAACGAGGAGATGACGATGAATTGTTTGCAGTTTGATTCAAACGCTAAAAGACCTTCAACCCGTGTTTTAAAACCAGCTTTTGCGATACTACTTACCGGTGTGTTACTACAAAATAGCGCACTGGCTAATGTAAAAGTTCAAATGCACCAAGTAACTAAGTCAGGCCAAGGGCAATCACTAGGTACTATTACACTAACAGAAAATGATAACGGTGTTGTTTTTACACCAAGTTTAAAAGGTTTAACACCGGGGCAGCATGGTTTTCATGTTCACCAATTTGCAAGTTGTGAACCCAAGAAAAAAGGCGATAAAGTTGTGCCGGGGGGCGCCGCTGGTGGGCATTTCGATCCAAAAGCTAGCGAGCATCATGATGCTCCTTGGGGGGATGGCCATTTAGGCGATTTACCGGCGTTGTATGTAAATGAAAGTGGTCAAGCTAAATCGCCTGTTTTAGCGCCAAGGCTCACGCTTGAAAAACTTAAACAACACGCAGTAATGATTCACGAAGGAAGTGATAACTATGCAGATAAGCCAAAGCCATTAGGTGGCGGTGGCAAACGTGTTGCTTGTGGCGTAATTGAGTAAATAAAAGGAGCAAGTTATGCCATATAAAAATCGTGATGAATTACCTGAGTCGGTAAAAAGTAACTTACCTAAACATGCTCAAGAGATATATCAAGAGGCGTTTAATAGTGCGTGGGATACCTATAAGGACCCTAGCGATAGAAAAAACGATGATGACCGCGAAACAACAGCGCACAAAGTAGCTTGGTCGGCGGTTAAAAATAGTTATAGCAAAAATGATAATGGAAATTGGGTAAAGTCGAGTAACTAGTTTTGATCAAACTAACAACAAAGCTTAAGCATTAAAAAGCCGCCATAGCTGATATAGCGGCTTTTTATATACTCGTTTTATAGTTGCGATGTTTATACAATACTTTGCAGTCTGTTTGAGTAAAAACTGGTAAGCAAAACCATAAGTACTGCTTTAAACACGAATGTGAGTTTGGTTTAAATTTGCGTTATTATTTATTTGTATTAGCCAATCAGAGAACACTTTGAATTATTTAGCTCATCTTTATTTAGCGCAGCCCACAGCCGATTCTCACTTTGGGAACCTGTTGGGTGACTTTGGTGGAAAAAGATATGTAAAACACTTACCAAACACAGTTAAAAATGGCCTCGATAACCATTATTTAGTTGATAAATTTACCGACTCTCACCGCGAAGTTAAACACGCTAAACAATACTTTTCACCCGAGCGTAAACGCTTTGCTGGTGTGGCTATTGATGTGGTGTTTGATCACTTTTTAATTGTGCATTGGCAACGATTTAGCAAGCAACCTTTAAGTGATTTTAAGTACACCAGCTATCAGCTTTTAAATAACCGTATACCTGTTATGCCAGCGCGAATGCAGCATGTTGTAAGAAGTATGACTAAAAACGATTGGTTTAAAGAGTACGAAACTGTTGAGGGAGTAGGGCTTGCGCTCGATAACATAGCCAAACGCATTCGTTTTACGAACACTTTTGCGGGCGCGGCTGATGATATAGCGCGTAACTACAATGAATTAGAAGCCGTGTTCTTAGCGTTTTTTCCGGAGCTGGTTAAGCATGTAAGTGAGTTTGACCTTGAAAGCACTTAAAAAAGTTAGACAAAGAACTTTATTTAAAGTTTTCATAAATTGTTAATCTTTTGTGATAAGTTAAGGTGTAAAAAACGCTACTCTAATACAAATTAATTTTTGAGTGTTTTTAATGAATCGCAATTATTTAGTTATTGTGGGCTTTGCCGTTTTATCGGCATTTCTATCTGGTTCTGTATTAGCTTTTGACTTCGACTTAAAATCGGTACGAACCACTATTTCAAACCCAAGCACTAGCCACGCGCTAATATACGACGACTTGGCTGGGAGTAATCAAAAAACACTGTTTTCGTTAGAGCCCATAAATAACCAGCGTGTGGGTGTGTTTTTTGATATTAACGACATTGAAATTGGTTACTCAGCCGATATTTTTGAAGATGATGTTGAAACAAAAACACAAGATATACTGCTCTCGTATAGAAAATTTAAAAATTCTAAAATCACATTTAACTATCAAACGCTTGAAGGGCTGCAAAGCACGGCTAGCAATTTAAGCAGCAATCAAACGGATCAAATTTTCTCGCAAAATACACGTTCAACCAAGTTTGAGCTATCTGGCCAACACAACTTTTATACCTTCAATAATAAAGCGTCTTTGTTTGAGCATTTTTTTCTTAATAGGCCAAAGTTAAGTAACAAATTTGATATGTCGTTAAGTATTGTTGGCGCGTGGTCTTTCAAGCATGTATCTCTTGAGAATAAAGATAATATTGTGTTTCAGGCTGATTTTTTAAATTCGTCTGCACCACAGGTCACTAAATTAATTTCTAATTCGTATGGGGCGAGTATTGGCTCGCTTTTATCATTTTCGTTACCGCATAATGTTCACGTATTTGCTGAATACAAAGTAGGTAAAGGGCATATTCAAAACACAAACCCTGGGCTGGGGTTAAAAGATTCGGGCGCCGAAAAAGTTGAAGCATACGGCGGTGGAATTTCTTGGACTTCCGACAATAAAAAACTTATGGTCGTACTACGCGCGTGGGAGCAAACAGGCCGGCATATAGATACTTCTTTTGGTGATTTGTCAGTAATTAAGTTTTTTTAGTATTGATCACCGAAATAGTAAATTTATCAGGAATACTATGAGTAAGAATAACGCAGTGCCTCAGGCTTATGTGAAGCAAGAGGAAGGGTACCGAATTAAAGCCTTAAGATTGTACCCTTGGGTATGTGGGCGTTGTGCCCGTGAGTTTGAGTACTCTAATTTACGTGAGTTAACGGTGCATCATATAGATCATAACCATAGTAATAATCCAGAGGATGGCAGTAACTGGGAGTTATTGTGTATTTATTGCCACGACAATGAGCACAATAAATACCACGAACATATTATGTATGGCGGGTCGACTACAGAGCGAAAAGTTGAGGCTGCAACGCATTCTCCATTTGCCGATTTAAAAGCGATGCTTAATAAATCAAAGTAGCTTTAGAGAGAGCTATTTAGCAAGAGCGAAGCATTGTGTGCCTCGCTCAAACTTGTCGCTAAATTTTAATCGCCTCAGTGGGCGTTGTTGATAATCCACTAAAATACTTCATTACTAATTGGCCTTGGCTGTCTTTTTCTATTACTAAGTAATTGTTTGAATTAGGATAGTAAAAGCTATTTTTAGACATCGTAATAAGTTTTGTTTTATCGCCACCGGTGCGCTTAGAGTACAAAACGTCATTTTCAAAAATTAGGCTGCGTAAGGTGTTTTTATCAATACGGTAATCACCCAATACGGGCGCTAACTGCTGCGCTGTTACATCTGCTTTTTTAAACTCGGGGAGCGCAATACCCAGTGCTTTGGCTGTGAGTTTTTCGTTGATAAAAATAGGGTTTATGTGGTTTGAATTAGCCAGTACTGCAACATATAGCTTTTGCTCTGGAATATAGCGTGCATGTGCTAAAAAGCCATTTATTCCGCCAGTGTGTTTAATTACGGTGTATTCATTCAAAGGCTTAATAATTAATCCGTAACCATAGGATGAAAAGCTGCCGTCATTGAGTTTAAAAGGGCTGACCATCTTCTCATAACTTGCTTTACTAATGAGCCTGCCAGACGATAGGGCACTAAACCAAATGTTTAAGTCAGTTGGAGTAGATATAAGCGCACCAGCGGCATATGGCCAATCCATATTAATGTAGCTGGTGTTGATAAATCCTTGCTCTGTTTGCTCATAGCCAGATGCGCGATGGGCAACAAGTTCTTGCCCTTCATAACTACTCTGGTTCATTTTTAGCTTTTTAAATATGTGTTGTTCAATAAAGTCTTTGTAAGACTGGCCACTTGCCACTTCAATTATTTTACCAAGCAGTGAATAGCCGGTATTTGAATAAGCCATCGCTTCGCCGGGTTTAAACACCATTGGGTGTTTGGCAAATCTCGCTAACGCATCGTCAACGCTGGTGGGTACTTGTATTTCTTTATCAAAGAGATCGTCGTCATCTGTGTAGTTGGCGATGCCTGAGGTGTGGGTTAATAAGTTTTCGATTGTGACGAGGTTGCCTTCAGTAGGAAAGCTTGCAACATACTTATGAATATCATCGGTAACCGCTAGCTTACCTTGCTCTTGCAGCATCATAATTGCAGCTGCAGTAAATTGTTTTGAAATAGAACCTAAACGTAAAACGCTTTGCTCATTAAGTGCAATGTTATGCTCAAGGTTGGCAAGCCCGCGCGCTCCTTTAAAAAGTACTTTGCCATTTTTACTTATAATTACCGATACCCCGGGCTCGTTTTCAACTAGGCTCTCGTTAAGAATTTCCTGATACTGCGAGGCTGTCGGGTTTGCTTTTACAAGGCTGGGTGTTAATAGCGAGAGGGCTAACAAACAGCTAGCGTAAAATGGCTTAATCATATTCATCCTTTTATTTTTATACCAAACCTGTAAATAGGTTTAGCAATCCTTGTACTTATTAGTGAATTAATATTGCACAGCTAAAAAGTAAACACAATTATCAGATTTTATAGGGACTCAGTAATAGGTATAATCGCCGCGTTTATTGGTTTTATTATTTTCTTACAAGGAAGTTATTTATATGCCTGATATAACGGCTCTATTTTATATTGCGATTATGGCTTTTTATTTATTACACAAAAACGAAGAGGACAAAATATTAGTGCCCATAATAGGTTTTGCTGCAATTCCTCTTTTTAGCAACGATTACTGGCTATGGTTTAAGGTAAGCGTAGGGTTAGGAATTTATGTATTGATGGTGGAAAAAGCTAAAGCAGGGTATACCGGTGGCGGGGCTGTTTCAGCATTTGCTATGTTTTTTATGGTGGCTTTTTTAGTTAGTATTATTATAAAAACTATTTTTTCTGTTGCTATTAATTTTAGTTTTTAAACCTCATGTTTATTTAGTCAAAACTAAATTATCTCTACTTTCTCGCGCATACTTGTGGTTTATTATTTTTAATAAACCACAAGTAGCCCTTTAATTTAAATTAATGAGTTAAAAACATTCCAACATTAGTGCCAAAAACTAGTGGCACTGTATCTTTACCTATTTTGCCAAATTTTATTGAGTTACCCATTACTTCTCCCGCTAATGGGTAGCCTTGCCATACAATGTCACCTGTCTTTGTACTAACTTCAGAGATAAGACTTGATTGTGAATAATAATTATTGTCACTTGAGTTTGTGGTTATTAATACATTATCAGAATCAGGTAATTGTATTAGGCCTGTTACTTCACCATTAATTCGAGCTTTTAGTAATAGTTCTAAGTCTAATGAAAAAGTAACTAAATTACCCTGATATGAGTATTCAGGAGAAAAACATAAAACACTATCCGTTTGAGGTTGTGCATAAAGACTCTTACATTCCTCTGAGTTTACTGAACTGGAGCGCATGCTCAGTTTATTATTCTCAAAGGTAAGAGTTGTTAGGCTATCTCGAGTACTTAGTATTACTAATTTTTCCCCTAAAGTACTTGTTGTGGCAGTAATTGAGGTGATGGCACTGCTAGCTGTCCATGTAGCTAGAATATTATTGTTACTAATATCGTGTACGGTAAGTGTTTCATATGTGGCTATTAATGCATCGTCATAGCCATCGTTATTAATATCAGTAACCTCTAAAGCATTATAATTAGAAGAGTCATCTTCTGTCGTTACTTGCCATTTAGAAATATCAGACTCTAATTCAATTACGTTTAGGGAAGGAGAGTAATTGCGAGTTCCAAATATAAATAATTCATCATAATTGTCTGAATCTATATCACCTATTGCTGCTAGGGCTGCTTCGAGAATATTTGATGAGCTATTATAATTAGGTGTAACTTCACCATCTTCATTCATAGTTAAGTATCGAGGGCGAATATAGCCACTATTTGTACTAGGAATTATATAAACTGCCGCCTCTTTTTCAGGGCTTATATTTGCCCACCCAGCTGCAATATAGGAATCGTATTGTGAAGGTGATTCTCTATTTGCGTTATGCCATAAAATTTCGGGATTTGGAGTAATACCAGCGACTACTAGTATATCTTTACCTGAACTGCTTAAGCCTGTCCCCCAAACAATTTCTTCTTTACCATCATTATTAATATCGCCAACAACCATCGCAGCGCTGCCATGATCTATAAGTGGCAGTGTCCACAGCTCTGCATGGGTATTATCAATAATATCGTAGGCGTGAACTTGACCCCATTGGCAGTCGCCAATTATTATCTCATCGGCTGGGTCGTTATCTATATTTGCTGTGGCTACAGAACAATTATCCTGATTATTAATAGTTAGGATTTGAGAGCGATCATTAGCATTCCATACTGTTATCGAATTCCATCCTCCAGTGCTAATGATCTCATCTATACCATCGCTATTTACGTCGCCCGTTGCCATAATTGGGCCAAAGCCGTCAGCGTTAAACCATTGACTGCTAGCACTTTGGATATCAAAAATTTCACCGTTTGAGAGTATTAATTCTAATGATGTGTCGCTATCGATATTGGCAACAGCTATTTCAATAGGAGAATCTCCCTCTAGAGAAAAGCTAAAAAGCTCTGTTTGAAAATTATTGTCGTAAACAACAGCTTCTTTAGCGCTATAGCTTTCACCAAAAATTACGATTAATTCAGGTTCGCTATCACTATCAATATTTTTTACCATAAAATTGTGGATAGTTTTATTTGTCGAAAATACACTGCGAGGGGGCTGTGTAAAACCACTTACTTGATAGATATTATTATTTGTTCCTACAAAGGTATTGTTTGCGCCATTATCTTCTTTAAATACAGATAGGCGCATTTCATTCTGATTACCGCCAAAAGAGTATGGGTAGCTGTAAATTGATTCGAATCCATCGCTTTTTTGAGATATAACAGACAGTCCACCTAATTTATCAAGCACCAACATTTCGTTATTTTCATCGCCAATGAAGTTACCAATTTGCATACCGTTAGATATATGGGTGAGCTCAATATCCTTTCGCATTGTAGGTGCTTTAAAGTTTTGTATTGTTACATTTATTTCACTAACTAATGGCTCAAGGGTTCTATCAGATGTAAAAGCAAATTTAACCGTATTTTGTTGCGTTATCATAGGCAATAGTGGGGTCCATTTTACTTCCCCTTTGCTTGATACCGTCATTCCATTGGGTCCGTATAATAACTCGACTGGGGTGTCTGACTCAGCATCTTTATTTACATTGAATGTAACTTCTTCGCCTGCTTTTGCTTCAGTAGGTGCGCTTGATAAAGACAACGTTATTGCTCTATCAAGTGTAAAAATAGCACTGCCGCCAGCGCCTGATTCATACCATTGCATTTGTTGTTCATTAGGAAAACTAGCAAATAGCTCAAGGTTAGCCCCAACAATATAATCAAAAGAACTTTCACAGTCATACCCTTGATTTTGTTGCTCAAAGCTTAGGGTTAATGAGTGACGTTCACCGCTATCAACAGATGCATCAAATGAGTAGCTACCGGTTACATTCGACTGATTAGAATTGATTTCGAAACTACCATCTGTATTAAACTGAAATGTTTCTAAGCATTTATTTGGGTACTCGTAAAACCAAGTGGCACTAATTGATTTTGATGTTTCATTAACAGCAGGTACAGCGGAGTTTGGGGCGTCTTCACCCCCGCCACCGCAACCGGAAATGAAGCTCGTTGATAAAAATATTACAGAGAGTAGCTTTCGCATTACATCTTCCTTAATCTGAGCTTTGATAAGCCATATAAATAAACTGAAATATAAGATTAGCCATGACGCTGAGCATAACTAATATATAAAAGTGAACGAATTGTGAATAAAAATAATCAGTAAATCTAGTTAAATCATAGTTATTTGTAAACATAAGTAAATTGAACGACTGCTAAAGTGGTTGGTTTGAGATAATTAATAGTCGTACGGCTGTTGCGCATAGCCGGTACTAATTGAGCGTCCAAAAAAAAAGGCCGGTTACTACTTGGTAGTACGGCCTTTTAAAACTCTAGAATAGATTAGTAATTATGAAGTTTATTTTTTCTTTTCGCTTGGTGCTGGTTGGCCATAATTAGGTGAACGAGGTCCATATAATAAGCCGTTGTAAACATCTGAAGAAAGTAAGCGTGTTGAAGTCATTGCTGCGATTTCAAAGCCTTTATCGGTTACCGTTTCAGCAATTTGATTGATTGCTGCAATAACAAGCATACCTACAAGGCCACCACCGCCATTACTTTGTTGTTCAGCTGAAGAGGCTCTTGCTTTGCCTTGCCATAATTGCTCGCCAGTGCGTAAATCAACTAATGAGGCTGATACAGTTACAGCTGTTTCGCTAGAAATTACAACATAGCTAGTGCCGTATTCTTCAATAGTGATGTAAAGCGCAGAGTCTGCACCAAAAATTTCATGTAATTTATTCACCGGTACTTGGTGTACGTCGCTTGCAACAGTGAGGCCATTACCTTTAAAGGTTTGATCAACTAAAGCAACAGGAAAAACATAAAAACCCGACTCAGCTATAGGCGCGACCATTTGAGTCATCACACTGTATGGTGCAATTACTTCAGGTGTATTATTTAGCGGAGGTAAAATAATAACTGAGTGAGGGTCTGCTTGTTTAAATGCTGTGTAGTCATGTGCTGGTGGAGGTGAAACACAACCAGCGAGTAATGTGACTAATGCGATCGCTGTGTATGATTTTAAATTAAGCATATTAAGCGCCTTTCGCAGATTTTAGAAGGAAGTCGATGTAATGAACTGATTCTGGGAAAAGTGATTTCTCAGTTTCGAAGTGAGTAGTGCCTAATGAAGGATTACCCGTTTCAAAGTACAGCATACCTAGGTGAGCATGTAGGCCAGGTGCAACATTCTTACTTTTGTTTGCGGCATCGGCAATAATTTGCTCAAGCATACTAATTTGCTCTTCGGCTGTTACGTCATCTGCTTTTAAATAGGCGTATACGGCAGTGCTATAGTCGCCGTAATAGTAAATAGGTTCTTTCGTTGAGTTACAACCCGTTAGGGCTATACAAACAAATGCTAAGGTAATTAGCTTTTTCATTATTTATTGCCCCATTGGCCAGCTTCAAGACCAGTAACTAACTTGTTAACGACTTCGCGAATAGCTAGGTCAAGTACTTTGCCATTTAATGTGGCATCGTATGAAGCTGTGCTACCAAAACCAATAACTTCACGTTCTGATAGGCTGTATTCACCAGCACCTTGCACGGAATAAATAACTTCTGATGTAGTAACATCTACAACATTAAGCGTTACTTTAGCATAAGCAATTTGCGATTTACCTTTACCCAATAAACCAAAAAGCTGGCGATCGCCAATGGCTTTACGGCCAAACTCTGTTACATCACCAGTTACAACAAATTTAGCACCGCTAAGAACTTGTTTTGTACCTGTTAACTTTGCCTCTTCCGCAAGGGCTGCCATATTGTCGCGATCAAGCACACTAAAGCGATTTGTTTGTTGTAAGTGGCTCATTAGTGTTGTTTTTGCTTGGCTACCTAAACGGTCTTGGCCTGATGCAAATATACCATTTTGAAAGCTCGAACGGTTTACAAACTGACCTACGACTAGTTTGCTTTTTGCACCTGAGTAGGTTGTGTTATAGCTAGCAACAGTTGGTGTTTCTATTACTTTTGATGATGTTGTAGCACACCCAGCTAAAGACGAAGCTGTAATTGCAGCGATTACAATTGTTTTAATGTGGCTTTGGTTAATTCGCATAAATTTTTGTCCATATAGATAATTGCAGAAGTTTTTATTGATAGGCGCTTGATTTTTATACTTATAAGTCAATTACTTATTTCAAGAGTCCATTCAACTTACTTTATAAACAAAAGTTGATGTAAATACAATGTTATTTATGTTTTATACAGATACACACAATGAAAAAGAATAAATTCTTTGTAATAACAATGCTAATTCATTAGTTTTTAAATTATTGAAAGCCTTTTTCTATAGTTGATATACAAGGAGATTTATTGCGCGCTGAGTTGTTAATTAGTAATTTTATTCAATTAACTGTAATTTTTAAAACCAATCGGCTGCAACTTGTAGTGGAGTAGGGTCGCCTTTTTTAGATACCCAAAACACTAAGGCTTGCTTTGTTGGCGATATTTTTTTAACGCGAGGCAGGGTTAAGTCAGTTAATGATAATTGCTGCTTGGTCTGCATGTCATTTTGCTCGTAGCCAATAACAACAAAGTCGTGTTTTAACTTATGGCCTGCGTTTTCGCCGCTGTGTATTTGTGTTTCTATGCCAAAGCCTAATAGAGCTACATGGGCTATTAAGTTTTGGTTAGTATTATCTTCGGTATTAACAGTATCGTATTCGAGATTAATTTTACTGTTGTTTATAGTCGCTTTTAAATTACCTAAATAACGGGCTTTAGCTACAGGAATAGCTTGTTTATAAAACCAACCTTGCCACCCTTTGCCGTTAACCATAAATCCTGGAGTAGCTACAATCCTACTTTTACCGAGTGCCTTATACGTGCGTTGTCTTTTACTAAAAACAGCAGAGGCAAACGGGTCTTTCCATCCTAAATAATCCCAATAAGTAACATGAAAATTAATAGGGATTAAATCAGTCCATAGTTTTTCATCATCTGTAAACGTTGAAATCCAGCGCTCTGCTGGTGGGCAGCTACTGCAACCTTGCGATGTGTAAAGCTCTAAAAAGGTAGTCGGATTAGCTGTACTGGAAATAGTTACTTGCTCAGCAGCTTGGCTTTGAAAGCAAAAAATTATTAACCCAACAAGTGAGATTAAAAATGGACGGGATATTGCTTTAAAAGGCATGTTACATCTCGCAAAGGCTGATATTGCATTCAGCATAAATGATATTTACGAATGAAGTATCACGAAATACTCACAATTAAATCACAGTTTTAACTGTGTATTTTACTTAGTTAAAACTTAATTTGAACACCCGCTCAAGTTGTGCTTTAATCGTTGCTCAATTATTGAGGAACTTTACATGATTAAATTTTATTTTCACCATACTCCTAACCCAATGAAGGTTGCGCTCTTTTTAGAAGAAACAGGCTTACCGTTTGAACTTGTTCCTCTTGATACTTTAAAAGGTGAGCAACATACACCTGAATTTAAAGCAATTAATCCAAACGCTAAAGCGCCAGCAATTGTTGATGGTGAAACACGTGTGTTCGATTCGAATGCTATTTTAATGTACCTTTCTGAAAAATATGGGAAGCTTGAAGGCAAGGGCGATGACCGCGCTGAAATGCTGTCGTGGTTAATGTTTATCGCATCGGGTTTAGGTCCGTATTCAGGGCAAAGTGTTCACTTTAGACACATGGCGCCAGAAGGGCTTGATTACGCGGTTAATCGTTATTTACGTGAAGCGCAGCGCCATTACGAAGTACTTGATACTCACCTTGAAGGTCGTGACTTTATAGTGGGTGATACGTATACCATTGCTGATGTATCTGCATGGGGTTGGATTGATAAAGCACCGGTTGTATTAGGTGAAGAGGGTTTAGCACCGTACCCAAATCTTAAGCGTTGGTTTGAAAGCATTGATAGCCGCCCAGCGGTTGTACGTGCACGCGCAATTGGTACTGATATAGCCTTTAAAAAAGAGTTTGATGAAGATGCTAAAAAAGCGTTTTTTCCTTCAAACTACCCAAAAGTATAAAAAGTAATTAATACTAAACAGCAGATCAGTTAGCTGATCTGCTTATTGTATTTTATTGCTGTGTGAGCGGTTCTTTATTTTCGTCTGACTCAAACAAGCTAACCTCTTGCGTGTGCTTGCTTACGCTATTTCTTTTTAGGGCGATGTATAAATCTGAATGAATATATATACCTTCTTTTCCTGACTTCATTCCTGCAATATCAAACCACGAAAGTAACTGACGTTTTCTACCTGCAAGCTCAAGCCTTATATCGCGCTTTTTAAATATAACGTCGAGATCTGCAAGCATGGCCATTACACTTAAATCTAAATGAGTAAAGCAGGGCACAGCGTCAATTATTACACATTGAGTGTCGTCTTTTTGCCTTGCATATTGCTCAAGTAATCTGCGTTTAAAGTAGCTGGCATTAAAGTAAGTTAAAGGTGAATTAAAGCGATAGATAAACACGCCTTGCACTGCTTTTGCTTTATCTGTGGCGTCTAAACTTCTTACTACACCGTTAACATCTACGCCGAGAATATTGTCGGTTGGGCGCATAACAGTGCGAATAAATTGAAATAACCCCAGTAATACAGCAAGTGTGATCCCTGGTATAACGCCAATAAATAACACCGCAAGTAAGGTGGCTGAGGCGAGATAAAATGCCTGTTTGTCTTTTCGTTTTAATTGCCAAACAGCTTTTAAATCGAGTAAGTGTACAGAGGCAATAATAAGTACAATACCTAGCGCTGCGCTTGGAATAAATTCAAGTGGGGCTGTTAAAAATACAGCTATGAGCGCAATAATGGCCGCTGCTATTATTGATACTAACTGTGTTTTACCACCTGCTGCATCGTTAACAGCGGTGCGTGAGTCGGCGCCACTGACGGCAAAACCTTGCGAAAGAGCTGACGCTATATTGGCAATACCTAACGCTCTAAATTCTTTATCGGCGTCTATGTCGTAGCCATTTTTAGCAGCAAAGCTGCGGGCAGTTAGCATCATACTAACAAAGCTCACGATGGCTAAGTTAAGTGCGGGTACCACCAGCTCGCGAATAATCCCTAAATCAAAAACAGGGGTATTAAAAACGGGAAGCCCGCCAGTTACGGTGCCAATGGTTTTTATATCAAATTGTTTTAAATCGAAAATCCATACCAAAAGCGCACCAAAAGCAATAGCAAACATAGATGCAGGCCACGTGGGTCTTATACGCTTCATGGCAAAATAGATCGCCAGTGTAAACAAAGCCATTAATAAGGTGGGAACATGTGTTTGCGCTAGGTATGTGGGCACACCACCGAGGCGTTCAAGTAAGTAGCGCTCATCAAAAGTAAAACCAAATACTTTAGAAAATTGACCCACAATAATAGTGATAGCTACGCCGTTTAGTAAGCCCAATAAAATAGGTTTAGATAAAAAGTCGGCTAATACACCTAACTTAAATTTACTGGCTATAAAGCACCAAAAGCCGGTCATAGCGGTCATGGTGACAACAAGTTGCCAATGCTTAAAGCTGTCACCTGCAGCAAGAGGTGTTACTACAGCGGCGATAACGGCGCAGGTTGCGGCATCAGGGCCGACTATTAATTGTTTTGAAGTACCAAAAAGTGCATATAGCATCATTGGCAGTATGCAAGAATATAACCCTACGGCGGCGTTAACACCGGTTAGTTGTGCGTAAGCAATGGCAACAGGTAAAGCCACTGCAGCTACTGATAGCGCCGCCCTTACATCATCAGCAAACCATTGGCGTTCATAGTGCAGCAATGTATTTAAACCGGGCATAAAATTATATAAACGCGACAGCACTTTAGTTTTCCTGCTAATAGTTACAACGTTTTGATAGTAAATTTAATATTCAAATAAGTATAGCTAGGTGGGTGTTATTTTAATAAATTGCAGGTGATTATTTATCAAGATATTAAATTTATAATTTGGCAAAAAAGTGAAAATTGAATTTTCCTGAGGTGTCTTTTAATCAGCTTATGTGCGTAGTATTAATGTACTGATATTGAGCACCTCAGGAAATCACTAAATCTAAAATCTAGTTTTAAATTTTTTAAGATTATTTAGCACCACATGCCGGATATAACTCAAGCACCTCTGTTACTACTTGTCCAAATAAGGCTTGTTCTTGCTGTGTTAAATCTATAGCAGGAATAAATGGCATTGTGTCTGTTAATTCCGAGGTAATGATTTGATAAAAGGTCATCGCTGTAAGGACATTCCCAGCATAGGATGCATGATTACCGTCGGCACTATGAAGGTTTATACTAGGCATTATTTCTAATACTCTATTCCATACAAAGCCAACAGGCGCTATGCAGCTAGGTTGTTTTTGACTGATTGCTAAATGGAGGTCGTAAACCTGCTTTGCTTCTGCGGGATCCCCTTTTTGAGGATGCTCTGGAAATAAAATAGGTGTAATTTTATGCTCTTTTGCGTTCGAGATTAATCGCTCAGTTGCACTTGTAGGGTAGTCAGTCGAACCTGATTGTGAGTACTTTTGGCCTTGAAAAATTGCATGACTCCAGTTATCACTTTTTAATTTATCGACATTCGCATTTACTGCGACTATTTCATCTAAAAATCGACCACTAACAGTCGTTATTTTGACTGAAGTGCTAGGTAACTGGTTTGTAATAATTATTTCTAATAAGCCCCCTAACTGTGAACTATGGCTATTACCATAGATAATTATTTTGTAGTCACTTAAGGGACTGTTATTAATTACCGCTTTTGATTGTGGTATTTCAATGCTTTCAGCCTCTTTTGTTTTACTTCCCCCAGAGCCGCATGCTGTTAATAATAGTAATGATAATGTGATTGATATTGTTGTTATGTATTTTAGAGACATTGTTAATCCTTTTTTCGTACCAATTATAAGTACGGCTTTAGAATACTAGACATTTTATAACCAAGCTGCAAGGTTGCTGGTTTTTAGTGCAATGTATGGTGCTTAGTTTGTGCGCTAAAAGTGAAGTGCGGGAGGTTGATATTGTTTACGCGGTATCTAAATTTTAGTTTGGAGTATTATTCAATGATAATTTTATTGCTTTAAATAAATATTTAGTTATAAAAATTGTGCGATGTTTTAACACAAGTGCCACTTTTTTGTAGACGTAAAAAAGCCTGCATAAAAGCAGGCTTTAGTTTCTAGGGAAAATTAAAATTTAGCGCGAATACCAAAGCTGTAACGGCGATCCGCTTCAGTGTACTTCCAAGCACCACCTAGTTCAGATAGATAGATTGAAGGTTCACCTGTTAAGTTGGTCGCATTACCTACTAAGGTCACGTTTTCGTTAATATCCCAGCTTGCAGAGAAGTCTAACTGGCCTCTGTCGTCACGGTAGTTATTACCGTAAACAGTACCTTCTGCTGAAATACTGCCGTCTGAGTTAATATTTTCTACACGTTTCTCGTTTTCAGTATCTAAGAAACTGTCACGGTAGTTATAAGCTAGACGAGTAGAGAAACCTTCGTATTCCCAAAATACTTGTAAGTTATACGTATTTTTAGAAATATCTAATAATGGGTTACCGTTTGGTTGCTCGCTGTCTGCGTATGTGTAGTTTGCGTTAATGCCTAAGCCAGAAAATGCACCAGGTAGGTCTGTAAAGAACTGTTGATAACCAACTTCAAAGCCTTGTACTGAGCCATTTTCACCGTTTACATTTTTAACAGTATCGATACCCGTTAGTCCTGCGTCACGTAAGCCTGCTACATGGTTAAAGCCATCAGCATCTACTGGGAAGTCAGTTGCATCCGAGTAAACTAGGTTATCTTGTGAAACACCTGCAACGTCAAGCTGACATACTTGGTTCCATTGAGTTACGTTTTGGCCTGTTGAAGTGCTTGATGCAGCTACACAGCTACTTTCGTTACTTAAGAAAGATTCAACATCTTTATAAAATACTGCGAAAGAAATTACGTTACCTTGGTTAAAGTAATGCTCTACAGATAAGTCGTATTGCGTTGCACGATATGGTTCTAAATCAATAGAGCCTTGCGTTGCACCTGTAATGTCGTTATTAACGTCAAATGCAGGGCTTAGTTCGCTAAAGTCAGCGCGGCGCATAACTTTTGCAGCAGCAAAGCGGAATAATGTTTCGTCTGAGTAGTTATACGTTACGTTTAAGCTTGGTAAAAAGTCGCTGTAGTCATTGTCGCCAGTTACTTTTTCGCCATTAAGAAATACGCTTGATTCTAAATCTGTAGTTACATAACGACCACCCACAATTGCAGTGATGTTATCAAAGTCTAAGTAGGCTGATATATACACGGCAGCTGTATCTTCAACTACGTTACGGTATGCGCTTTCTTGGAACTCTTGGTTATCTGAAAGACTACCTGTTGACGCTAAGTTAGTACCTGCAAGTAACTGCTGAAGTTGAGCGTAAGTATTGGCCGGGTTAGATAAACCGTTGTAGCTTAAAAAGGTTAGTAGGTCGTTTTGTCCCGAATGACCTAATTGGTCAAATGAGTTGTCGTGGCTAACTGTTGTAAAGCTATTTGAAAAAGCAGCGTTGTAGTCATCAACCCATAAAGTGGCTAACGAACCGTCTGAGTCGTTAAATGCATTTTTATAAATGTCTTTAATTTCTACTTTGTATTGCTCATATTCGTAATCGCGGTTAGTAACACGTACACCCGCTTTTACTTTAGATACCCAGCTTAAGCTGCTGAGTGGCTCAAACATTTCAACATCAAAACGAATAGCTGTTTCGTCATTGTCTGTTCTTCTATCTTCACTTTTAAACGTACGAAGTGCTAAGTTTTGTGGGTCAGTAAATGCATTAGGATCTGAATGAATGATGCTTGGTAATTTATTACCGTCTTGAGAAAATGCACCATCATATAAATGATTTGTTAGCTGAGTTCCGCCACTTGCTTCAAATGTTGATTTTTCGATTGGGCGAAGTGTAAATTCAGAATCAGGTCTTACGCTTTCTGATGATGCTACCGCAATTTCACCAGAGATTTTGATGCTGTCAGTAAGGTTCCACTCTGCACCAAGTGCATTTGAAAACGAGTCAGTTTCACGAAAGTCACTGTATGTTTTAGGAATACCAAATTCGTTTGTTAACGTGTAATTATTTACGCCGTTAGCATCTTGAATTGTATTTGCATCTGTTGATAACGAACCTGCGACACCTAAAATAGAGTTACCAGCTTGTTCACCTGAGCGCTTTGTGCCGCTTAAATCAAGATACACCATGCCATTACCAGATTGTGGTGCCCATTGAAGAGATAAATTTACAGCAGTTCGTTTACGTTGTTCTACATATTGTTCAACACTGTGCTCGTCTCTTACGATAGCGTTGCCACTAGGTGTATTACCTTCTTGGCCATTAATTTCGATATCTTGAGGTTTAACACGGCTAGACGTTTCATCTTGGCGAATTTCGCGATCTTGGAATGAAAACATAGCAATGGCACCAAAGGTACCCATTTCATCAAAGTCCCAGTTGTTACCAATTGAACCACTAAAAATAGGTGCTACTTTTTCTGTTTTATCAGCGTATTCGCCATCTAATGAAACTGCGCCTGTTAGTTTATCTAATTCTAATGGGCGAACTGTCTTTAAACTAACTGTTCCGCCTAATGCACCCTCAATCATATCGGCAGTAGGAGACTTAACTACTTCTACTGTTTTTAAGAAGCTTGATGGGTAATCTTGCAAGCTAATGCCGTCACGAGAGTCACCAATAGTAGAGCGACCATTTAATTCAACACGGTTTTGAGGTAAGCCACGAATAGAAACACTGTCACCCACACCAAAATCGGTATTAATAGATACGCCAGTAATACGTTGCAGTGCTTCTGCAATATTATTATCAGGTAACTTACCAATGTCTTCAGCAACAATTGCATCTACAATACGTCCGTCAGTACGCTTAAGCATAGCGGCGGCTTTCATACTACCTAGCATGCCTTTTACTTCAATAACTTCGATGTCTGCAGCTGCCGTTTCTGAAGCTGCGGGAGCCTCTTGCGCTGCAATATTTGAAGAAGCCATTAGTAAAATGGCTGCGGCACTGATTGCTGTAGAGCTACTTCTTTTATGTTTATTAATTAATGTTGAAGTAATTTGATTGAGTTTCATGTATCTCTCCCGTTTGGGTACGACTTGCGTCATTGTGTGTGTGTTGTTACTTGGTTTGGTTAACCAATTTAACTATTGCTTTCCTGTGGCGTGTCATACAGGTGGTATGGTTGAAATTAATCCAATTCAACTTTATTTACAACCTTTGTTTACCAAAATTTCACAATGTGTATTACAAAAACCTCTTTTATTTTGCTTATATTTAATAAATTTAATGGCTTATAGTGTGTTTTTATTTTCTATATTTTGAATGAATTTTATTGAAGTATCTTTACCAAAGGCATTTTTATATATTATTTGTACTATTTAATACATTTGTTAGTACTATTTTTAAATTTTATGCCGTACTTTTATACGTGTTTAGTTTACTTTTTAAGTGATATTGAATTGGAAGAGCGACCATTAAAAGCTCGAAATGATTTATAAATTTGCGAAATAGTGGAGAGGTTAAAATAATTAAAAATCATTTTGGTAATACCAATTTTCTATTGTTTTTATATTGATTTTGTACTAGCTGGGCTGGGGGCGATAAGCTAGGTAGCGATAAATAGATTTTTACGCAAAAAAAAGCCCAGCATAACAATGCTGGGCTTTCTTACTTTAGATGTATTAGCTTTGTAATTCGCCTGTAGATGATTCTAAATGTGCTCGTATGAACCACTGAAATTGCTCTAAATCGGCTAGTTGGCTGGTGATCATATCTTCAGAGACCGGATCTAGCTCAGAAAGAGTCTCAATTGCTTTACGGTGATCGGCATTAACGCCGTTATATACTTTATCAAGCGCAGCCAAATGTTCGGTTACTAGGCCTTTGCCTACAGAGTATTCGTCCCAAGTACGGCGATCTACAATTGATTTTGGTGTGCCAACAGGTACTGCACCAAGTGTCGCAATTCGCTCTGCAATTGTATCTGTCATTTCGCGTACAATGTCTACTTGCGGGTCTATCATTTCATGTACGCCAATAAAATTAGGTCCCACTACATTCCAATGAATATGTTTTAAAGTAAGCTGTAAATCTATCAATGCAACCATGCGGTTATCGAGTGTAGCTATTGTTTTTTGAGCTGATTCGTCACTCATACCTGGCGCGGTAAATTTAGTTGTTTTGTTTGATTCGTTATTGTTACTCATAATTTCTCCTACATTAAGTAATGTGTTGCTCATATAATATGTTGCGTGATGAGCGTGACTTAAACTTAATGAAGCAACTGCTATGCCGTAAGTTGATCGTTTTTAAAAGTAATTTAAAAACATGGGGTTATGTTTTTATTTGAGGTTTTAGAGGCTGGAGGGGGGATTGAGTTTTTGAAAAGCCTGCATACATTTGTAAAATCTGCAGACTTTAATTTAATAACGCTTAAGTGTATTTAAACTTTGGCTATATATTCGTGCGCTTTTAAAACATCGAGCGGCACTATTTCTAATGATTTTTTATTTGTGGCTTCAAGTACCACCGGTGGCGCAACGTTTGCTGAAATAGCATGAAGCCATCTTAGCGCACACAAGCACCATTTATCACCGGCTTTTAAACCTTCGAAATCGTAAAGAGGGTTCGGGGTTATTAAATCGTTACCTTGTGATTTTGAAAACTGTAAAAACTCATCAGTCATAATTGCACACACACTGTGATTGCCAAGATCTGATTCTGGTACATAACAAAACCCTTCACGTGTGTAGCCACCATTACCGCAACATAGTTTTAAGCGTGTGCCGAGTACATTAAATTGATTCGCCATGAAATACCTTAATTAGTGGTGTTTAATAAATTTACTCTATCAGGAGTAACTCGCTTGAGATAGCTATAAAACTTAAAAGAGGGAAGGGCTACACAAACTTAAGCCCGCAGCAAATTGCGGGCTTAGTATTGTTTATTATTTAATACGCAGCGCCATACAATCGCTATGACCGTTTATGATCATGCTTTTATCAACACGTACGCCACCACCAGAGTATTTACCGGCGGCTGTAAAACTACATATTTGTACAAAGTAGTCGTCTACTTTAGGCAGTGCAAATAGTTGTTGGTATATTTGGTCTTGCTCGGCAAAGTGCCCCATTGTTTTTTCTATAACTTGCTGCTGCTCATCAACAAGTTGAATATTAGCGCCACAGCGTCCTACTATTGGTTTAACTACATAACCGGTTTGTAATAACTCGTCGTTAAGCTCAAACGCGGTATTAAGTAAATATTTATGATTAGGGAATAAGCTCCATAGTATTGGCAAAATAGCTTTGTTACTTGGAATTAATGTCCACAGCGGTTCAAACACCATCACGTTTTTACGCAGTAGTACATCGACTAAGCGCGGCGTTTCACCAGCTTTGAATTGTGGTTCAAAGTTATCACCTAATGATTGGTCGGCTTCGCATTCTTCACGAATTTGATCAAGTGCGGTTTCCCACGACCACGTTTTCCATACGTAACTCAGTTGTGCGCCATCTGCATCTACTATGTTGCCTGACTCATTCCAGCGAAGTGTGCTTAAGCCAATTACTAACTTACACTCAAAGCCTGCGGCTTCAATCGCTTCTTTCATAAATAATGCATGATAATGTTCTTCTGGTTCATCATCTTGCAGAATATGAACAAGACCTTTTACTTCACTTTTACGCCATGCTCTTACGAGGTCTTTAAATAAATTTTGGCCTGCATCTACACCTGCTTTAACACCAAAGTGTTTTGCCCACTTTCCCTGAACTTTGCCGCTTTCCATGTAACACGATGCCGAATCGCAATTGTATTCGTAAACTTTTAAACCTGCTGCTGTTAAGGCAAAGTCAAACCGGCTGGTAATTAATTGGTTTAAGCGGTTATCCCACGATTGGCGAATTTTATTAAACACAACATCGGGTAAATTAAACTTTTCTAATAACTCAGGGTGCTGCAGTACATAGTCGGTTGCATGCATAAATAAACCATGCAGCTCATTTGTTGCATGCTCAATGCTTTGCTGCGCCGTTTGAGATATTGCAAAGTAATTATGCTGTTCTTCATCTACTGATGTAAGTTTATGGCCTTGCATCATTTCTATGTAGGCAGCTTCATCGTCATTCGCAATATTTAACCATGACTTGTTTGCTTGGCCTGTATCTACTGCTTTATGGGCTTCTATAATAAATAAATCAGTGTTTAGCTCAGACGTTGGCTCAGCATATTCTGTTTCATCAGTTTGTGTCATCCAGCCTAAAATAGTGGCGTCGCTGTAAGAGCACTCAATCCAATAGTCGCCATCTTTAGTTACTTTTGCTTTTAGTTCACGGCACCAGTTTTGATTTGTTGGCCATATTTGATGCCCTACATTTTGCTCAGCAAGGCGTATTTTATCTTCGTGCACTTCAACAACGACAGCAACATGGCCTGTTTCTTCAAACTCGCCGCCTTCTTCCCATATAAGTAAACTTCCTACTTGAGGGTGATGTTTAGCACCATTTTTAAACGCGTTTAGTGGCAGTCTATTTTGGCTATTTACATCGCGTACTGAACGCAGCTCAAAAATATCGTAAGCCATGGCTATGTCATCAAAAATATAACCATGGTTGAGGTACATCCATCTTCGGGCAAATTCAACGCATTGCCATTTATAGCCCATGTAAATACCGTCTAGGTAACTACGATAGGCGCTACGATTAGGATAAATGCTTTCGTCAGCCGTATCATAATCAGATGAGTAAACAGCAACATTACCAGGTGCATAACCTAATAAAGTACCAAAATCACTAGCAGGAGCAGAAGCTTTCATAAACAAAGATGTTCAAAATAAGGTGTGATAATTTGCTGACTATATGAGTCAAACTGCGTTATAGCAAGATATTACTGGGTATAATCTTTAATTAAATATTGGTGCTAAATAGGGCTTAAAATTATATTTTATTAATCCATCGTTTTAAAAGCAGTAGTTAAGAAATCCCTCCTTCAAAGTGTTTATACATGTAAAACTGAACCTATATTCGTACTTTAGTTAATTTTTTGTTAAACTGTTGCGCTTGGTATAGCAAAACTAGCTAAAAGTTCTTAAAACAGGAAAAATAATGGAAGACATAATAAACAACATTGATATTAATCAATATTTACCCGCTGCAATTACGTGGGCAACCAACATATTACTAGCAATTGCAATTTTACTTGCGGGCTTATGGCTGGCAGGCAAAGTACGCAATTTAATTATTGGCTTATGCCATAAATACACTCATCTTGATGATACGCTTTTTCGCTTTTTAGGCAGCATGGCTCGCTACATCATATTAGCGTTCGTTATTATTGCTGTATTAAATCGCTTTGGTGTTCAAACAGCCTCTATTATTGCTTTGCTAGGTGCTGCGGGGCTTGCTATAGGCTTGGCGTTACAAGGTGCAATGTCGAACCTTGCAGCGGGCGTTATGTTGCTTGTTTTCAGACCTTATAAAGTGAATGACTTTATTGAGGCTGCAGGGCGTTTTGGTAAAGTAACAGAAGTAGATATGTTTACTACTATTTTACAAACGTTCGATAACCAACAGGTTATTATTCCAAATAGTCAAATTTGGGGCGCGCAAATTATAAACCATTCACATCATCCAATTCGTGGTGTGGATATGCATTTTGGTGTTGCTTACGGTGAAGATACAACGGCTGTACGTAAAGTTATAGATGCCGTACTTGAAGCGCATCCACACATACTAAAAGACCCAGCTCCTTTTGTTGAAGTAGAAACACTTAACAACAGCTCAGTAGACTTTTTAGTAAGACCTTTTTGTAAGGGCGAGCATTACTTCGATATTCTTTACACAGTGCCAGAGTTAATTAAAAAAGCACTAGATGAAAACAACATCGAAATACCTTTCCCACATCGTAAAGTTATTTTAGTTAACGAAAGCAAAGATTAACTAAATTTAAAATGATTTAAATCTAAGAGCACTTTTAAGTGCTCTTTTTTTGTCTGAAAAAGTTACATACCTGTGTAACTTTTTCTTTTATAAACCACCTCAAATACTACATTGTTATCTGTACAGCCCTTTCTTACTAGGTTGGATGGCTGGTCTTTATTTTGCATTTGCATAGTCGCTTTTAGCTTTAAAGCTCATAAAAACTATTGACCCATTAAATCAAACTGTATGAAGGACTAAACATGGCTGAATCATTTAAATACTCAGGTAATAAAGGGCATGGCGGCGAATTGCATCAAAAGGCGTCGGACGAATACCCTACCATGACCACCGCGCAGGGCTGCCCTGTAAGCGACGATCAAAACTCATTACGTGCAGGTAAGCGTGGCCCAGGATTATTAGAAGATCATATAATGCGCGAGAAGATCTTTCATTTTGATCACGAACGCATTCCTGAGCGAGTAGTGCATGCTAGAGGTTATGGTGCACACGGATATTTTGAAACTTACGACACACTTGAAGATTTAACCTGTGCAGATATTTTTCAGCGAAAAGGTGAAAAAACGCCAGTGTTTACTCGCTTCTCTACGGTTGCAGGTAATAAAGGATCGCCAGATTTAGCCCGTGATGTACGCGGTTTTGCGGTTAAGTTTTATACCCAAGAGGGAAACTGGGATTTAGTGGGTAACAATATACCGGTATTTTTTATTCAGGATGCAATGAAGTTTCCAGACTTAGTTCATTCAGCTAAAGCAGAGCCCGACCGAGGTTTTCCGCAAGCGCAAACCGCACACGATAACTTTTGGGATTTTGTAAGCTTGTCGCCTGAGTCAATGCATATGGTTATGTGGGCAATGTCTGATAGAGCTATTCCGCGCTCTTTACGCTTTATGGAAGGTTTTGGCGTTCATACCTTTAAATTTATTAATGCCAAAGGCGATGAAAAATTCGTTAAATTTCATTGGAAACCAAAAGGCGGTATGCAATCGGTAGTATGGAACGAAGCACTTAAGCTTAACGGCGCCGATCCTGATTTTCATCGCAGAGACATGTGGGAATCAATTGGTAACGGCGACTTCCCTGAATGGGAGTTAGGTGTGCAAGTGTTTGATCAGCAGTTTGCTGATGAATTTGAATTTGATATTTTTGATGCCACTAAGCTTATACCAGAGGAACAAGTACCAGTACAAATTGTTGGCCGTATGGTGCTTGACCGTGTTGTCGACAACTTTTTTGCAGAAACAGAGCAAGTTGCATTTTGTACTCAAAACATTGTACCAGGGCTCGATTTTACGCCCGACCCGCTACTGCAAGGTCGTAACTTTTCATACTTAGATACTCAAACTAAGCGTTTAGGTGGTCCTAACTTTACGCATATTCCGGTCAATGCACCTAAATGCCCAATGCGTCATTTTCAGCAAGATGGCCACATGGCAATGCACAATCCAAAAGGGCGTGTTAATTATGAGCCAAACTCATGGAGCGGCGATGAAAACAACCCGCGCGAATGCCCAGTACATGGCTTTAAAAGCTCAAAGGAACCTGAAGTAAGTGGCGGTGATAAACTACGTTATCGCTCAGAAACATTCAGCGATCATTACAGTCAAGCTCGTCAATTTTATTTAAGTCAAACAGAGGTAGAGCAGGCGCATATTCAATCTGCGTACGTGTTTGAGCTGTCTAAAGTTGAGCATTTACCAATACGAGAACGTTTGGTATCGCACTTGTTAAATATTGACGAAACCCTCGCAAATAAAGTTGCCGAAGGACTTGGCTTGCAAGAAATGCCAGATCCGGCAGAAGCTGCTATGCCAACTCGTAAAGACTTACCTGTATCTGATGCGTTAAGTATTTTGAAAAATGCGCCCAACACCTTTAAAGGCCGTAAATTAGGTATTTTAGTAAGTGATGGCTTTAATGCAGAAATTTTAGAATCGGTTACCAATGCACTTAAAAGTGAAGGTGCAAACTTTGAAATTATTGCCCCGCAAGTTGGCGGTGCTAAATGCAGTAAAGGTAAGCACTTTAAAGCTGATCAGGTTATTAATGGTGGTCCATCGGTTTTATACGATGCGGTACTTGTACTCACCACCGAAGATGGAGCTGAAAAACTAGCTGCCATAGCAGAAGCTAAAGACTTTGTAAGTGATGCGTACGCACATATGAAATTTATAGGCTTTACAAATGAGGCTAAGCCTTTATTTAAAGCGGCAGGCCTTGATGGAAAAGCAGATGATGGTTGGATAGATTTAGAGGCACATTCAGCCGATAAATTTATAAATACATTGCGTAATTTAAGATATTGGGAACGTTAGTAAGCTCAATAATTAAAAACCACAGCATGTAATTGTTGTGGTTTTTTTTAGCTCACCTAGTTAAGGTATTAGTTCAAGCCAACAATAAAATTGGATATATTATGAAGCTTAATGGCGCTTGTCACTGTGGCAAAGTGGTATTTACGGTCAACTCAAAACACCCTTATCCTTACAATTTATGTTACTGCTCTATATGCCGTAAAACCGCAGGGAGCGGCGGTTTTGTTATTAACTTGAACGCGCAATACAGCACGCTTGAGGTTACAGGGCGTGAACACATAACTATTTATCATGCAAAAATAGGCGATAAAATCAGCCCTGCAGAGCGTCATTTTTGTAAGCATTGTAGTGCTAACTTGTGGTTATACGATGCACGTTGGCCTGAGCAAGTTCACCCCTTTGCTGGTGCAATAGATAGTGAGTTACCCATACCGCCAGAGCGCACTCATTTAATGCTTGGTAGTAAAGCAAATTGGGTAAATGCGGCCATTAATGAAGGTGACAAGCAGTTTGAAGAGTACCCTGATGAAAGTATTGCTGCTTGGCATAAGCGTTTAAACCTCGAAAAGTAACGCAATTTTTTGTATGAGCTAAGCTTAAATTTAGGGGCAATTAAGCGCATATTTAGTCAATTAAATATTAAAAATCACCGCGTAAGTAAAGGAGAATATTATGGCAGTCTCAGCAATACCAAAAGGGTTTCATTCAGTTACACCTTATTTAATTATGAATGACGCACAAAAAGCGATAGATTTTTATTGTGATGCATTTAGTGCTGAACACGTAATGCAGATGCCTTTACCTGATGGTGGAATAGCCCATGCAGAAATAATAATTGGTGATTCGCATATTATGCTTTCAGATAATGGTTCTGAAGAGCATTTAAAAACCCCAAAAGAACTCGGTGGTACAGCACTAAGCCTTATGCTTTTTGTTGAAGATGTTGATACCGTATTTAAAAAAGCAATTGAGCTTGGTGCAACAGAAATAAGACCCGTACATGATCAGTTCTATGGTGATAGGACCGGCACGCTACAAGACCCATTTGGTCATATATGGATCATTGGTACACACAAAGAAGATGTTAGTGACGAAGAGTTAAATAATCGAATCGGGAATATAACAAATCAAGAGCAAGACGCATAACTCGTATGCTAATTAGATTTATGTACCTTTCTAATTACGTTGATGGCTTCAAAGGAAGGCTTGTGGCTTTTGCTTCAGCTCATCTAGGTTTTGCCCTGTTATCGACACGGTTTTCTTACCTAAAAGTAGCTCACTTAATTAAGCGAATTAGTATAAATTACTAGTTAAATTTTAGGCATAAAAAAACCTCAGCCAATAATTAGCTGAGGTTCAAAAAGTGGTACCAGCGGCCGGACTCGAACCGGCACTCCTTTCGGAAGGGGATTTTGAATCCCCCATGTCTACCAATTTCATCACGCTGGCATAATTTTTCTTTAATCTTTTAAGCATAAAAAGATAAAGAAAAACCACTTAAAATAAAAAGGATACTTATATACCTCTTATTCTGTATCCGCATTATACAAACAAAAGAGGGGGCGGCAAGCCTTTTCTTTTATTTGCATAAACAACTGGTTGATAATTAATCGTTTATAACAAGGAGACTCCATCGGTGAATTTTTTAAGTCTTTTTGGGCTGATATATAAAGCGAATATTTTGGGTTATGAGTGCTATTAAACTGTTATGCGATTGAATAAATAAGCAATTGAACTATTGATAATAGTGAATCGTATTATAATAATTATTCCTGCTTTATGCCGATTTTGCGCTTGATTCAGGTATTATTTGTACAACAAGGTTTTTAAGACATTAGATATGACCCAATTAAGTGCCAAACAGAACATTCAATCGATTGTTAAAGCTATTAAGGCAGAGGAAGCATCACTTCGTCAAAAATACCCATTACTTGCACATCAAAATACCTTAGGGTTAATTATTTTATTGCTATCGCTTAGCGTATTAATTGGTGTTGGTGCTTTATATTATTTAGCCCTAATACCTGCTTGGGTATGTATAGTACTTGCAGCTATTGCTGCATCTATTTCCCATGAGTTAGAACACGACCTCATACATAAACAATACTTTAGTAATCAGCCGTTAATGCATAATTCTATGATGTTAGTAGTATGGTTAATGCGGCCAAATACTATTAGCCCATGGTACCGACGTAAAATGCATTTACACCATCACAAAACCTCAGGCACACAACAAGACCTAGAAGAACGCTTGGTGGGAAACGGTATTAAAAATCCATTTTTACGTGCGCTAGTTATTGTAGATGGCTTATTAGGGTTAGTTATTTCTACTAAACGTTTTAGAAAAGAAATTAATGGCTTTAGTTTTTCGAGTGTTTTTAATGCGGGGTTTCCGATAGCGACTGCGTATTTCGCTATTTTATATAGCGTTATTATATTTCATATTGTTGATTTATTTATACCACTTTCGCTTAATTCGCCTAGCTGGGTACTAAGTATAATGAACGTGTTTGAATTTTTAATGGTCGTGCTCATTGTGCCTAATATTATTCGTTCAAGTTCGCTTAATTTTGTTACCTCAAGCATGCATTACTATGGCGGCGTTAATAACATGCTTGAGCAAACTCATGTACTAACGAGTCGTTTATTTATGCCGTTTCACTTATTTTGTTTTAACTTTGGTAAAACACATACCATTCATCATTTTGTGCCAAATCAGCCGTTTTATTTACGCCAAATGCTAAGTAAAAAAATACTTAAAGTAATGGCGCAGCATAACGTGCGCTTTAACGATTTTGATAGCATTAAAAATGCGAATGTTTATAAAGCCTAGATAAAGCTAAGTGCAATTAACGCAGTGAAAACAGACAAACATTATTACATGAGTGGTTTAATTGCTAATGTTATAAAAGGCTTTCTGCTGACGCCATTGTTTGTATAATTCTTGGCATAGAGACGAAGGCATATAAATAATCCTTAGCTCTAAAGTGGTTTGTCTTTATCTTCTCGTGTTTAGAAAGTTAAAGCAAAATGACGCCAGCGTGATGAAAGTGGTAGGCGTGGGGAATTCAAAACCCCCTAGCGAAAGGTGTGTCGGTGCGAGCCTGCCCGCTGGATGAATTAATTACTCTTACTACATTTGAATGTGCTTATGTGAGCTTTACTTAGCACTAAAAGCTCCGTACGCTTACTTACCCTCTAAAAACGCGATGAACTCTCCAGCCGATACATACCAAATATCATCTTTATTTGAGAGTGTCTGAATAAGCTGCTCGGCGTAATCCCAGTTATTGTTTTTTGTATTTTTATCAAACTCCCACGAATGGCCCCAAATCATCATCACAGTGAGTTTATTGCTGTTTAGCGCTAAGTATTGCTCTATTAATGGCATTGCGTTTGAGTGGTGAACGGTTGGGTGCCACGCCATGTAGTTAGTAGGGAGTTCAAAATTAAGGGTGTCGTTTACTGTTCGGGCATTAGTAAAGCCAGCTTGCTTTACTAATTTCATCGCAGCTTTATCGTACGAGCCTAAAGGGTACGCAAATGATTGCAAAGGGCTGCCTTTAATTGGCGATAAAATTTGCTTATCACGGGCTAATTGTAATTTCAGCTCTGCTGTATCTAAGTCCGCAAAGCCCGGATGTGAGTAACTGTGGCTTGCTATTTCATGACCTTTATAAAGTGCTTTTACTTCACTTTGTTTAATATATTCGCCTTCTTTACCGGTAAAGGCTTTCATCCATGGTAGCTTTTTAGCAAATAATCCTGAGTTTAAATTAAATGTGCCAACAACCTGGTATTTATTAAATAGCGCCACGAGCTTTCTGTCTTGTGTAACGCCATCGTCGTAACTAAAAATAACGGCTTTAGTCGCGCCGTTAGGGTAGCTTTTTGCAGGCACTTTATTGGCTGTACAAGTAAAGCTTACCGCCATTAACATACCAATTAATAAGTACTTCATTTTAATGTCTTCATTATAGGTGCAAGTTGCTTAGCCCAAAGGGCATAGCCTGCCTCGTTTAAATGGGTACCATCGGTAGTGAGCGCTTCATTAAGCGTGCCTTGTGCGCCTAAAAATGCTGGGTGTAAGTCTATGTAGGTAAATCGTGCGTGCTTAATTGCTTTAATTTGCTTGTTAACCGTTTGCGCCATTTGAGTTATAAAATCGCGATGATCTGGCAAAATACTTTGTACATAAATTTGTGTATTAGGTAGCGCCTCATTGAGCTGAGTCACTATTTTTTCGATATTTTCACTTATCGACGATAGGTTTTTTACTTGCTTTATATAGTGAAAATTAAAAATATCGTTTACGCCAATTTTTAAAAATATAGCTTTAGGAGGGGCTGCTTTTAATTCGTTTAAACGCGCTAAAACACCGTAGGTCATATCGCCACTAATACCGCGGTTTCTTACGCGTAGGTCGTTAAATCTAATGGCCCAATTCAATCCTTGCTCAGTAATGCTATCACCAACAAATACAATATCGCCTTTACGTAAAGGTTGCAGCTTAAAGTGCGCTGTGCGCTCGCCATAGTGGTTTTTTAACCACTGCGACTGAAAAGGAATGAGCGTTTCAGCATTGGCTTTAAAACTAATTAAAGCCGTCCACATTATGAACGCGATAAATATAAAATAGGTGTATTGGTGTGTGTTAATACTTGGTTTATAATTCATAAAAAGCTGCGCTTATAGACATACTAATTTTTCAATGTATCTATAAACGCCGGATTTTGATATATGTTGCATTCGTATTCAGGCTTTGTTTTTAAACATTCCTTTTATTAAGCCTGCTAGTTTGGCTACCCCTAAAGTAAGTAACATCGGTACGCCTATTAAAATAAGCTCTTTTACAAATGGTAAAATATACATCAATACCGGTGCTATATTTGGCTTTTCTCCTTCAGGTGAGCCGTGGCTATAACCTTGTAGGTTTATTTGCATAGCCCAATCTGTTCGCTCCAAAGTCACCAATATAAGGCTTACTAAAACAGATACAATTAAAACGATGCTGGTGCGGGTTTTCCACTGTTGTTTTAAGTGCTTCATTATTTAGCCTCCTTGGCAAACATGCGTTTTGTTAGCTTTAATATCCACCCCAAATTAAGAGCTAAATGAACACCTAGCATTGGCATAATAAAAGTGGCCGAATCATGATGTATTTTTGACCAAAAGTCTTGAATATTTAAATTAATATCAAGCGCAGGTAGTAAAGCAACCGACACTAAAAAGCCACTCACAAATACCAATAACATCATTATATAAAGTAGGTAGTCCCATATAATGTTAAACCGTTCACGCGCTGTTATGTTTGCTAATAAGCGCTTAAAGCTGCGCTGTATCCAATCCCAATGTAGTAATAAGTGAATTGAAAATGGCACTATAAAAAACAAACTAAACCATTCATGTAAAGGTACGCCCGTTGCTTGTGGTGCACTTACTAGCATAAAGCTTATAAGGAGTAGTGCATCCATTACATAGCGGAATTTTTGTAAGTTTTGCTTCCAGTTAGACATTGTAATATGACCCTAATTTTTAATTACTTTTTGATTGCCACTATTTAAGGTACGCCCTCCTTAAACAGTAAAAGGCTCAATAAAATATTGAGCCTTAAATTATTACTGAGCTTTTAAATTAAAAAACGTACGACGCGCTTAATTTTACATTGCGACCTGCTTCGTAATCTTGCACGGTGTCGCTTGAGTATGACGCGTGTGAGTAATAAGTTTTGTCAAAAATATTTTCAATACCTAAGGTCATGCTAAGTGCTTCAAGCTGACTTGGTAGCCACTGCATGCTGATGTTTTAAAATAATGAGTAGGTTTAGGTCGAGCTGATTTAAATTCATAATTTGGTTTTATAATTAGCCTGTATTACAAGCTGTTATCCTAGCATTTATATTTGCGAAGTACGTATAGGTCTTTTTTTTAGGAATTTAAACATGACTCTTAAAAATAAAAAATAACGTTAATTATATATAAAATGTATAAAGTGATTTGCTATTTACCCTGATTATCAAACCTTAAAGTAAACAATATACTGGTTGTATCAAATTAAACTAACAGGATACAACACAATGAAACCACTTTATTTTGCAGCAGCGCTGCTAGCAACAGGGTTTTTTAATAGCGCATTAGCTGAGCCTAAAAAACCAGAATTATTAACGCCTGAGCTATTAGTCGATTTGCCTAACACCTTTAATTCGCCAGCCAGTAGCGATATGGATAAAGAGGGCAATGTATATATTACCTCGCCAAACTTTCATAACGATGCACTGATTAAAATTGGCGAGATGCAAACACCTGCTGCGCCCCGTATAGGCATGCTTGATAAAAATAACAATTTTAGTAATTGGTATACTTTTACTAAGCAAGATATGGCGCCATCAACAGGTAAAATTGCACCTATGGGAATTGCATTCGGCCCAGATGGCAATGCTTACGTAGCTGATATGCAAATGTGGTTTGATGGCAGTTATAAATCGCGAATACTACGTATTAATGTCGTAAATGGAAAAGCTGTAAGCACGGATGTTGTTGTAACAGGGTTATTATTTCCTAATGCAGTGGTATTTAAAGGCGATGATCTGTTTATTTCAGAAACAGTATTAAAGCTTGAAGGTACTAAGCAGTTAAGTGGTGTGTATAAGGTTGGCATGAGTGAGTTAAATGATCAAAAACCAGCGCATATAAAACCTTTTTTAAGTACTCAAAATCATGACTCACATCTGTTTGATACATTTGCCTCTAACGCGACACTTAAGTTTGCCTCTAACGCGACACTTAAGTTTGGCGCTAACGGCCTAACATTTGATGGAGAAGGTAATTTATACACTAGCATTATGGAAGATGGCAGTGTAATTAAAACCACTTTGAACGAGCGCAATGAAAAAGTTAAAACAGAGCTATTTGCAAAAGGCCTAGTTGCAACCGACGGTTTAAAGTGGGACAACCGTACTAACAAAATTTATATTACAGACTTATTTGCTAACGCTATTTATAGTATTGATATGCAAGGTAAATTAGAGTTACTGGCACAAAATGGCAATACCACAGGACTTCATGGGGAGCTTGATGCACCATCTGAATTAATTGTTCGTGGTAAAGATATTATTATTATGAATTTCGACGCCGTGTTCGACAGCCCTAATATGGTTAACAAAAAAGCTGATAACCCACATACTTTATCGGTAATTAAGCTTAAATAACAGATTGCTAGCTGTTTAAAGTTACTAATTTAAATAGCTGCTTAGAGCAGCTATTTTGATAACAGGGCTTCAATTAATAACCTGGTTGAATTGTTACATCAAGCAATCTGCTTTAGCTCTAAATATAGTCGACTACATCAAAAGCTTTACCTGTTTGGTTACTTTCAATTGCGTGTCTAAATGCTTTAGCGGTATCAGCTGCGGTTATACCATTGGTGCTATCCATACCCATTATCTCCATCGTTTCCTTTACAAAATGAGGACTTACGGTATTTACGCGTAATATGCCTTCAAGTTCTAATGCCGCCGCTTTAGCGAATGAATCTAGCGCTGCATTTACCATGCTTACAGCTGCTGAACCAGGCGCAGGATTTTGTGCTAAAAAGCCTGAAGTAAAAGTAAAACTACCGCCTTGATTAATGTACTTAGTTGCCACATGAAATAGTGTAATATTACCCATTAATTTATTACCTACAGTTGTTGTGTAATCTTGCTCACTTATCTCGTTTATAGGTGCGAAGGTAATTAAACCTGCAGTAGATATAACCGCATCAACATTTCCTACTTTTTTAAATAATGCTTCTATAGAGGCTTTATCTTGAATGTCTACCGTGTGTTCGCTGTTTTTAAAGCTCGCTTTAATAACTTGATGATCATGAAGGTCTGCCGCTATTGCTGCCCCAACTATGCCTGATGCGCCTATTAATAATACTTTCATTTTTATTACCTTTAACAATGTATTTTGTGAATGTAAGGTAATAATAAACTCATCAGTAAAGGTGAAAAATAACAAATAAATAATATTATTTGTGATATTTTTAGAATAATAGCCAAGTGTAATTTAGCGAGTAAGTAATGGATTTATTAAAATCAATTCAGGTATTTGAGCAAGTAGCCCAGCAGCAAAGCTTTAGCCGCGCTGCCGAGAGTTTAAATTTAGTGCCCTCAGCCGTTAGCAGGCAAATTAACGAGCTTGAAAAATGGCTCGATATTAGGTTAATAAACCGTACTACACGCTCATTAAGTTTAACCGAAGACGGTAAAGCATATTTACTTAAGCTCAGTGATATTCGTGCACAAGTCACCGAACTTCGCCGCTCCAAAACACAGCTACAACAAATCAAAGGGCTTATAAAAATTACAGCTCCCATAATGATTGGGCAATATATGCTGCCGGTTGCATTAGCTGAATTTAAAGATCTGCATCAGGACGTTGATTTAGCAATTTCACTTATGAATCGTAAAGTAGAGCTGGTGGAAGAAGGCTTTGATTTAGCTATACGCGTAGGGCACTTAAACGACTCAACAATGGTCGCGCGTAATATTGGTAATATGCACTTTAAAACGGTAGCAAGCCCTCACTATATTAACACTCACGGCATGCCCAGTACGCCTAAAGATCTTAAAAACCATCAATGTTTAATAAATACCGCAGTAACTAATGCCAAGCGATGGTCGTACTTAATTGACGGAAAAAGCACAGTAATAAAAGTAGCTGGTAGCCTTGAAGTTAACGATTCTCAAAGCTTAAAAGCCTTTGCTATAGCTAATCAAGGTATTGCTCAGCTGCCTAGTTTTTACGTTGATGCGGCAATTCAATCCGGTGAGTTAATAGAAATATTAAGCGATTATGTGCCAAGCCCATTACCCGTGAATTTACTCTATCCATCGCAACGTTTATTAAGCCCAACTGTCCGCGCTTTGGTGGACTATTTAGTGCCATTTTTAAATCAACAAAAGCAAAAGTGGTAGGCTTAATTAGCGCTAAAACTTCAAACTAAAAATAGATAAAACCAGTGAAAAGTGAAGTGGCCCTTCATAGTTGGTCATCTAGCTTAAATGGGATTGATTATTGTAGAGCCTTCAGTAATAGTGGTTATAGAGCAAACTAATTATGTTCTCAATAATACATAAGGGCTCGTGCTCATCAATATTATAAAACCAATAAATATAATAAGGACAAACAGGATGAAAAAATCACTAATTTCAATAGCGCTGGGCTTTGCTGCCCTTAGTGCGTTTAATGCCAATGCAAACATTGATCAGCAAGTTAAAAAGATAGAGCAACAGGTTATTGATTGGCGACGTGATTTTCATCAAAACCCTGAGCTTGGAAATCGCGAAACCCGCACAGCAGGTATTGTCGCTAAGCACTTAAAGTCGCTGGGTATGGAAGTACAAACAGGGATTGCTTATACAGGTGTTGTGGGGCTATTAAAAGGTGCAAAGCCAGGCCCGACAGTAATGCTACGTGCAGATATGGACGCGCTGCCAGTTACTGAAAAAGCAGATGTTGATTTTAAATCAACTAAAACCACTAATTACCGTGGTGTAGATGTAGGCATAATGCATGCTTGTGGGCACGACACGCACGTGGCTATGCTAATGGGCGCTGCACAAGTGCTTGCAAACATGAAAGATGAGCTACACGGTAATATTATGTTTGTATTTCAGCCTGCAGAAGAAGGCGCACCTGAGGGGGAAGAGGGGGGCGCTGAGTTAATGCTTAAAGAAGGCATATTTAAACAATACAAACCAGAAGCTGCTTTTGGGTTACACATAACATCTAGTTTGCACAGCGGTAAAATTGGTTATAGAAGTGGCCCAGCTATGGCCAGTGCAGACCGATTTGAAATAACAGTACATGGCAAGCAGGCACACGGCTCTGCACCGTGGACTGGGGTTGACCCCATTGCCGCAGCTGCGCAAATAGTAACAGGGGTTAATCATATTGTTAGTCGCCAAATCAACATTACCAAAGAGCCTGCTATTGTCTCGTTTGGTAAGATAGCGGGTGGGGTGCGTAATAATATTATTCCTGAAGAAGTCGAAATGGTAGGCACAATTCGTAACTTTGATATGGATAACCGAGCACAAATATTTGAAAAAATAAAAACCACAGCCACGCACATTGCTAAATCGTCAGGTGCTACTGCAGAGGTACACATTCACGAAGGTTATCCGGTAACGATTAATAACCCAAAGTTAACTGCGCAAATGTTACCTAGCCTTAAAAAAGCAGCAGGTAATGAAAACGTAGTTGAAATGGGAAAAATAACCGGCGCAGAAGACTTTTCGTTTTACGCATTAGAAGTACCGAGTGTATTTGTATTTTTAGGCGGCACACCAAGTGAGCAAGATTTAAATACAGTGGCTAGTAATCACTCACCTTATTTTTATGCCGACGAATCATCGTTTAAAGTAGGCACTAAGGCGCTTAGCCTGTTAGCTTTTGATTATTTAAACGCACATAAAAGATAGCTTAAACACACCACGTTACGCTATTAGCTTAACGTGGTATTGCTGTTTTATTTAAAACATCGGATCATGTTTTTAGCACTTGCTCAACTTTTAAAATCACTCTCAAAAATTAAAAATCTAACCGAACATACAAATGAACCGGCGAGCAGTTTTTTTATATTTTAAAAATAATGAATCGATATTGCCGGTCTTATATCTCGATTCAATCTTCATAAGCATTAAGGATTTAAATAATGGAAATTACTGGAAGCTGTTACTGTGGTGAAATTAAATACCAAGCAAAGTCTCAAAATAACAACGCACTTGTTTGTCATTGTAGCGATTGCCAACGTATGTCGAGCGGCCCATTTAGAGCAGTCATAATTGCAGAGCCAAATTCGGTCGTGTTTACCCAAGGTGAGCCAAAAGAGTTTGTTAAAACAGCGCAAAGTGGTAACAAGCGTGCGCAAGGTTTTTGTGGTACATGTGGTACAACACTTTATGCAACTAACGAAGCTAAAGCTGACCGTGTATATGGCTTGCGAATTGGTGCAGTTGATCAGCGTGATCAGTTTACGCCAACAGCACAAATTTGGGCTAAATCAACATTGAGCTGGTTGAGCGGCTTACACGAAGTACCTGCGTTTGATACAACCCCACAAAACTAGTTAGTTGGGGTTATCAGTATTACTTTTTTAGTAAGCGGTTTGAAATTTATTTAACCAAATGACTGTCTACTTATAAGTCAGTCATTTGGAGAATAATATGTGTAGTTCACCTAAAAGCAGCCGAGCAGTAAAAAAAACAGCCATTAGTTTTAATGATGAGCTTACTCAAGAGCAGCGCTTGCGTTTTGCTGCAAAAGCTAATTTAGCACAAGAGCGCCGTGAACAGCGCGAAGCAACTAATAAACGTTATGAGCAAAAGCACGCGAGTAGTAAACCTTCGTCTGGTTTATTTTCGTGGTTACAGCAGCTAGTTAGCTGATTGAGCTAAAGTGGTGTTTTTACCACTGCCTAAACCACATAATGCACACAGTACTCCGGCAATAGCGCACAGCCATAATGGTGCACTCCAACTTCCCGTAGTCGTGTGTAATGCACCAGCTAGCATAGGACCAATAGCCGCGAGCAAATAACCTACGCTTTGCGACATACCTGAAAGCGACGCTGCTTGTTGCGAATCGTCAGTTCGTAAACTAATAAACGACAGCCCCAATATAAAACACGCTCCAGAGCAAAAACCCAGCATTAGGGTCCAAACAAAAGCAAAGCTAGGCATGTAAAGCAGCCCCAAAGCACTGAGTGCACTCAACATGGCTAAAATAAAGCTAAGCGCGCTTTGATCTTTTAATTTGGCAAGTAACGGAATTAATATTAAACCCGGTAATGCAGTCGCTATTTGAAAAGCCCCATGATAAGCACCTGCTTGAGTAGCTGAGTGACCGGTTTCGGTTAATATGCTTGGTAACCACGTAATAATTATATAATTTAAAAACGAGTTTAAGCCCAGCAGTAGGGTAATTTGCCATGCTAGTAAATAACGCCATACACTTTTTGACGTGTCGGTGTGTTGAGCAATACTCGCGGGTTTTGTGTGCTTACTTAATTGCGACATCCATACAATAATACTCGCCAAAGTAATAAGAGCTGATGAGCCCAGCGCAAGTTGCCATCCTAATCCGTTTAACTGACTAAGCGGAAATACTAAAGTAGAAAACCCACCCGATACCACGCCCATAGTCAGCACGTAGGCTGAGGTCATTAACGCAACCTTTGCAGGGAAGTCGCGCTTAATTAAACTTGGTAATAATACGTTTGCGATGGCAATGCCCACACCAATAATAGCGGTGCCTACAAAAAGCATAGCTGAGGTATTTATTACCCGCGCTGCAACCCCTGCAAGTATAAATAACAAAGCCAAAAACAAGGTGCGCTCTAACCCTTGCTTTTTAGCAAGGGTTGCGGCCATTGGCGATACAACCGCAAAGGCAATGAGTGGCAGTGTTGTTAAAAAGCCAGCTTGTGATGCGCTAAGCCCAAAGTGATTAATAATTTGTTCAAGCACAGGTGCAATACCTGTAAATGTGGCGCGTAAATTTGCGGCAATAAGTAATATGCCAAGCACAAGTAATATGCCAGCAAAGCGTGATTTAGGTGTGCTATTTAACAAAAGGGAAGACCATTAAAGCTAATACTTAATGGGCGCTAGTATAAAGGCTTAGCAAAAACTATAATTTAGAGATAATGACATTAAATAACTAAAAACAGACAAAACTATGTTTGATGCAATTGGCTGGGACGACATTAAAAATTTTGAAACTATGGCGCAGCCCATAATAGCCAAAATAGAGCATGCCCATGCAAGTCACGAAATACCACTACATACTCATCCAAAAGGGCAATTAATTTTAGCGCTGCATGGTTATGTAACGTGTGAAGTGTCGGCCAAAATGTGGATGGTGCCTACGCACAGTGCAATTTGGATCCCAGCACAAAAGGTGCATAGTAATAGGGCGTCTGATAACGCGCAGCTTTGTCATTTATTTATTGATAGTAGTAAAAACGGTATGCCGCTAAATACCTGTACGTTAGCCATTACGCCACTGGTTAAAGAACTAATGTGTGAGTTGGCTGGGCATAATCAGCACTATACTTTAAATAGTAAAACATCGCGTTTAGCGCAGGTGTTATTTGATCAACTTATTGAAATGCCCGTACAACCACTTGATTTTGTATTATCTAAAAATGAGGTGATTCAAACCATGAGCGATCAGCTTATAAACAAGCCAAATAACCGAAAAACACTACCACAATGGGCTAAGCAGTTTGCATTAACAGAGCGCACATTAGCGCGGTTAATTAAAAAAGAAACAGGCATGACATTTGGAAAATGGCGTACGCAATTGCATATAATTACAGCCTTAAAAGCGCTTTCTGATAAGCAAAGTGTGCAGCTGGTGTCGGAGTTATTAGGATATGAGTCGGTGAGTGCATTTATTACTATGTTTAAAAAGGTAATGAAAAAGTCGCCCATGAAATACATGAGCGATTTAAATCAGTTAAATTAGCTTAGCTCTTAAATAAGTTTAGCCCTTAAATAAGCACTACCACGTGTAAGTTGCCGAAAGCATCGCGTTACGAGGCCTACCCGGGAAGTATCTGTCGCCGGTGAAACTGGTGTAATCGGCGCGCTCCGCATAAGCCTCATCAGTTAAGTTAATAATACGAGCAAGTAGCTCAAGATTACTAGTAACTTGCCACTGTGCGCGTAGGCTTAAAACATCATGCCCTTGGTATTTATTTAAGTTTTCTGGGTCGGTGTAGTAGTTACCAACGCGGTGCCACTGCAAAGCAAATTGCGTATTACTGAGTGCCTGCCATGTTAAATCGAGATTAGCAATATTACGCGGCGCGGTATCTATGTCGTTGCCGTTTATATTTAAACCGTTAAGTATTTGGTTGTTAGTATAAGTATGCTTTGCGTGTGTGCCTACAAAGTTAAGTGCAAGCGACTTAGTGAGCTGGTAGTCAAGTTCAAGCTCAATACCACGATGGCGAGAGCTGCCATTATTTACCGTAAAAAAGTCACTATCGCGGTAAATCGTATTGTGTTTACTCATAGCGTAAAGTGACACACCATAACGTAGTTTTTCGTAAATCCCTTTAATACCCAGCTCTGCGTTATTCGCTATTTCGGCGCTTAAATTTGCAGTGGTTTGCTCGCGTTGTAATTGGTATAGCTCAGCCGCTTGTGGCGCTCTGTAACCGCGAGAAAAGTTTGCATAAAGCGTGTTATTTGTATTGTACTGATAACTAACCCCAAGCTTTGGCGATAGATTACTAAAACTATTTTTAGCACTCGCTGGGCGGCTGTATCGGCAGCCACCAAAGCCGCATTCTGTGCCATCGTCTTTTGTTCTACCTGCTAGCATATTATTGGTGTAGTCGTACTGCATATGCTCGTAGCGCACACCTGCGGTAAGTAACCATTTATTTAATTGCCAATCAAGCGATGCAAAAGGGGCATAAAGCGTGGCGTTTACATCGTAATCGTAATGCTTACCTTGGGGTACTGTAGCAACTAAAAATGCAGAACCTTGAGTGGGCTCGTTTTGGCTTTGAGTAAAGTCGGCTTGCGTGTATTCGCCATCAAGCCCTAGGTTTATTTTTATATTACGTTGTAAATTATGTTGATAAAGTGATTGCACACCAAAGCCGGTTTGGCTGTTTGTTTCAAGCGGTGTGCCGGGTAAAAAGTGCTTAAAAAAGTCCATGCTTTGGTCGCGAAAATATAACGTAGTAGAGAGCACATCATCGTTATTTAATTGCCATGTTGCATTGCTCCATGCTCTAAATGCGCGTGCTTTTCTAAATGCGTCTGGGTCAAAGTTTTTTTGCGCGAGGTCTTCGTTTTTATAGCTTTCAAAGCCTGTAATAAATCCCGCAGTTTGCTGATCAAGATTTGTATAAGTAAGGCCTGAGGTAAGTAATAAATTATTATTTGAATAGCGATGGCGAATATTTACTTTTTGTTGCTCTACGCTTTCGTCGTCGCGGTAACCGCTATCGTCGGTAACACTTGCGTTAATGCCGATACCGCTGTTGCCGTAATCTTGCCCTGCGCGTAATTTGTAGCGAGTATAACCGTACGAGCCATAGTCTAAACCAACTAAGCCACCGCCTTGTGTGGTGTCGGGCGTTATTATATTAATAACACCATGCACAGCATTTGAGCCATAAAGTGCAGAGCCAGGGCCCTTTAGCACTTCAATGCGCTGCGCCATTTCGCTGTGCGCCTCAAATAGCTCGTTTATATTACAAAACCCAGCGGCTCTAAGTGGTATGCCATCCTCCAAAGTCAATATGCCACCACAAGCGCCAGCGCCCGAAAGTACGGGGGAGCGAAGTGCGGGTAAATATTCTTGGCCATTTCCGCGTTGAATATTAGCCCCTGCTACACGTTGCAGGGCTTCTTCAATATGGGTAGGCGCAATGCTATTTAGCTGCGCTTCGCTGAGTGTACTTATTGATAAAGGGAGTGGGGTAGATAGCGCTTCAATACGTGATGCCGTAGTTGTTATGGTTTCTATTGCATCGTTGTTTTGATTATTGGCAAACGCAGTGTGGCTAAAGGGTAATATCAGGGGCAAAAAATAAGGTTTCATACATTCCTTGAAAGTAATCTATATTGCATTGCCTCTATAATATGCGGTTTTAATATGCATTTAAACTTGTTGCGTTAAAGCGTACGTAACCTATAAATCCGATACGTAATTGATAAAACAAAACAAGCCACAGCAGGAAATACCAAAGCCAGCACTAAGTAATGCTTAAATAAAACGTAGCCGGTTATACCGCCTAGTAAAAAGCCTGCAATAATGAGTAAAAACATAACGCCTTTACGGGTATCAAATTGCTCACCTTTAAGCGCTTTACCTAGCATTAAACCAAGGTCAGTAAAAATACCGGTTAAATGTGTCGTACGTATAACAGCACCACTGTAATTAGTTGCTAGCGCATTTTGTAACCCACACGCAGCAGATGTTAAAACAATGCCGTAAACGAATGTGTTTTTGAGTAAATAAGCACTCGCAAGTAGCAGCAATCCTTCAATAAAAAGCAAAGTGTCGTAATGACGACCAAGTTTTAATGAGCCACCAGAGAGCAAAAAGCCCGACAGTGCCGAACCCAACATAAAGCTAACAATTATTGAAAGTAACAATAAGGCAGTACTAGGATTAGTTATTGCTTTAATACCCAGTAAAGTAACAGAGCCAGATACATGCGAAATAGCCTGGTGCTCAAATCCTAATAAGCCTACAGCGTTTACTATGCCCGCTATAAATGCGAGCGTAAACGCGCCATATTCAACCCACTTTGGTAGTTTTGTAAACATTGGTTATCTCTTAACGTGTACAGTGTTAATTATTGAGTTTGTGCTTTAAAACGCTTTATTTGCTCATCAACTAATTTTGTATCTATTACGCCACGCTTAAAAGCAATGTAAGTAGGAAACGTAAACTCATTGAGCTGCCTAGCGTATACGTTTTTATATTCCTTTGAGTACCACAAACCCGCCTGATAGTTAGTTATTGCGTATTCAACGCGATTTTTTTCTAGCAGCTCAAAAGTGTCTTTAGTTGAAAGTGAACGAAGCAGATTATTCTCATCAAGGTTATACTTTTTAGCAATAACCTCAGGCACAGCAACGCCGCGCAGCATTGCTATTGGGGTATTTGATAAATCGTCAGTGAGCAATTTATCTTTGTTTAAAGCAAATAAACCATACTTAGTAGTATGCAAGGGCACGCTTGTAAAATCTAAATACTCTGCTCGCTCTTTTGTATTGGCCAAAGAGAAATAGCAGTCGTAGTAGCCCAGCGCCATTTCTTTTTTTACGCGCGCCCATGGCAGATGAATTACGTCAATCTTAAGATTTAAATTACGCTCAATAAACGTTAAATATTCAATATCTAAACCTGTGAACGTATCGCTTTTCTCATCAAATATAGTAAAAGGCGGGTAGTGAGTTGTTACGCAGCGCAGGGTCTTACTTGGCGCTGCAAGTAATAACGAAGGTAAAGTTAAAGCTAAAAATAGAAATATTGCGCGCATAAATAAAAATTCGATATCTTTTAAAATACATAAATTGAACGCCAATTATACAGTTACTGAGCTTAATTGCATTGATCGAAGTATTTTTACCTAGCGTATAAGTTAAATTTTGTGAGATATACCATGTTTAACGCAGAGCAGGAGTCACGCATTATCGAAATGGCGTGGGAAGATAGAACTCCTTTTGAGGCAATAGAGCAGTTATACGGATTAAAATACTCCCAGCTGGTGGTATTTATGCGCGAACATATTTCAAAAGGCAGTTTTAAAGTGTGGCGTAAACGCCATGCTGGTCGTAAAACAAAACACTTAAAATTACGCGATCCCGCTATTATGCGAAGCCACTGTAAAACACAATATAAACAACGTTAAATAAGTGTAAGCTGTTTCATATGATGTTCAGCCGTGTTTGTTAACCTTTAGCTATTAATTACGCTAGAGATTATTTATGAGAGCACTAACATACACAACACTAATAGCATTGGCTTTATGTTCAATAACCGCCGATGCAAAACCGCATAAAGATAAGCATGGTCATAAACACGGCCATAATAAGCATCATTCACATAAACACAACGACAATGACTACCTTTCTAAAAAAGAGGCTAAGCAGCTAATTCGCGCCGGTTGGACGCCACCAGGGCTAAGCAAAAGCTACCACCGAGGCGACTATTTAGATCGTGATTTATATAAACGAGGTAGAGTGATTGAACGCTCTAGAGATAATGGTACAGTGAGTATTGAAATAGACCGTACAGTTATTCACATGGTGCACGACACCCGAGAAATACTTTCAATTTTAAGTCGCTAAATTAACTTTATAAGGATATTAAAATGCTTATTGCGCTGGCTATAATTATTGGCTTTTTTTTACTGGTTACCTTGTTGCCTATGTCGTACAGCCAGCATTACTTAGTGCGTAGCTGCGACTTTGTGCGCTTACAGGTATTTTATATTGCCAGTTTTGTAGCCGTTACATCGTTGTTTTTATTATGGCAAAGTAGCGCAATAGGTTATGTATTTATAGCCTTAACCTCATTACTTATAATGATTTTACAAGGTAAATGGATTTACCCGTATACGTGGCTTGCTAAAAAAGAAGTGCAAAGCGCACCAAAGCATATAGACCACAGCGTACGAATTATGTCGGCAAATGTACTGATGTCGAACCATAAAAGTGAGCAGCTAATTAGCCTTGTAGATGAGCACCAACCCGACCTACTTATTACACTTGAGAGTGATAGCTGGTGGGAAAATAAATTATCAGTCATTAAAAAAAATTACCCGTATTACATAGAATGCCCTAAAGATAATCGTTATGGCATGCACTTATACAGCAAGTTTAAAATACTCGATGCACAAATTTGTGAGCTAATAGAAGAAGATATTCCTTCAATTCATATTCTGTTTGAAAACGATGAAGGCCTGCAAATGCAAGGGCACTTTATTCACCCAGCACCGCCAAGCCCGACAGAGGAAGACTCATCACGTCCGCGCGACTCTGAGCTAATAATGGTGGCTAAAGCACTTAAAAACCCAACACGACCTACCATAGTTGCCGGTGATTTAAACGACGTAGCATGGTCGCGTAGCACCCGTTTGTTTATGCAAATAAGTGGCTTTTTAGACCCTCGAAAAGGCCGTGGTTTTTATAACACCTTTCATGCAAGCTACTTTTTTATGCGTTGGCCGCTCGATCACTTATTTCACAGCGAAGGCTTTAAAGTAAAACGTATTAAGCGCTTAGCTAAGTATGGCTCTGATCACTTTGCGCTACTGACTGAGCTTTCTTACGAAAACGCTAATCAGGAGTCACTAGAAGATAAACCCGAAGATCTAAAGCATGAAGAAATCCAAGAGCTTGCTATGAATAAGGCAGACAAGCGAAAAGTGCCGAGGTTTGAGGAAGAGTTATAGCTATTAGGCAGTGTAGGTCGGATAAGTGGCGAAGCCACGCCATCCGACAAAAATAATGAATTGGCTAGCAACAACACGACTACCACGTTTATGTTGTCGAGTGGCTAGAAAGTGCCATGACGGATGCTCATAACCTAAGTCACTTGTTATACGCGTTTCTCAACTTTCCAAGGAGGATTTAAGCGGTTTTCACCTGCCCAGTAAAGTTTGATTTTATTACCAGACGGATCTTTAAGTATTGCTTCTTTCCACAAGTACCGTTGCTCTGTCGGCTGTTGTTCAAACTGAAAACCTTTTTTGGTCAACTCAGCACACAGTTCATCAAGTTTTTCATGCTCGAAGTAAATCACAGAACTGTTTTCAAATTCACTGGATTCGAGTGATAAGGAAAAAGTAGAATTCCCATCTGGGCAAGAAAACCTTGTGTAATGGGGCGTATCGACAATTTGAGTGAAGCCGAGTTTTAGATAAAAGTTAACAGCAACATCCATATCTTTTACTGGTAAAGTAACCTGGTTAAGTTCCATTTAAACTCCTAGCGTATAACTTTTCAATAACGGGCGCAGGCACATAAGCATAATAGCGAAGCCGCCCTGCGTGTATGCGTCCCAGCGAACGTAGTGAGCGAGTTTACTGAGTTGTTATGCATGTTTATATACAGAGTGAGTTGTGTTTTTAAAACAGTGTAAGGCGATAAAGGCCCCTAAAGTTAAACTAGCCACACTGCACAAATAATTTAAGCCATAGATTATCGTTTCTATTCGGCTCTCACTGTCGAGAAAAACATAACACGAGGAAATTATGTAAAGTAAAGCTATAACAGAGCTCCCAATTTTATAGGAAATCTTTGACGTGTTAAAAGCAGCGAACAGCAATGCTACTGAAAAAAACACACTTGAAAATGCTCCGATGTAATAAGCTGAACCTTGGAATTGATAACCTAATTCTTCATTTCGTAACATGACAAAAGGGGATATGAAACCGATTAATTCGGCTAGAATTGGTCCACTAAATAGTCCAAAAATTAAAATTTTAAGAGCACGGATCACTACACCTCCTTCTAAATGTATAACAACTTTATCAGAGGACACCTCCCTATTTTAGCGCGAAGACATCCTTATTTTGTGAACTTATATTAATAGCAAATACTATAAGTTATTGCCAGCTATAAATATTATGCTTACTGTAGCTTATATAAATATGTAAAAAGGGGAAAGTTTCCATTTATTATTACTAAGTTAATGGCGACTCACCCGAACGACCGGTTAGCGCTCATTGTTGCCTGTCAGGTTAAGTCTAGTGAAATAGATTGCATTGCATAGTTAAAGTTTTTATATTGTTCGGCAATATTTTACTTGGTGCTAATAAAGCACTGCGTGCAAAGGAAAGCATGTGAATTATAAAAAAATGTACTACCCAGTTAAGGCGCTTGCTGTTTTATCTTTAGTTGCTGTTGCTATTAAGTACTGGATGCCAACTGAAATTGGCTTTGCGTTTATGCTGTTGCCTTATTTGCTTCTATATTTTTTAGCTAACGCTAAAAACTATAAAAATAAACGGCTCATTTTTATTAGAATTATAGCTGCATTATTTACTATTACTTTAGCGCCAGTACTTGTCTTTGGTATTGAACCTGACCCTCAAGCTGGGATTGGTATTATGTTTTTGCTGATAATGCAGCTAGCTGCAATTAGTGCCTCTGAATTTATTATATTATTCTTTTATATTGATAATGATTAAAAAGCAAACTGCTCATTTACAGTTATTACTGTTTAGTTGCTTTGTGGTTTGAACTTAGTAAAGACTAAGCTCTTCTGTAATCTAATTTTAAAGTTAAAAAAACCTAAAAGCGGTTACCCACTTTTAGGTTTTTTAATGTACTAGTATTTAAGGCTAAATTAGCTATTGATCATAATACATTTGATATTCACAAATTCGCGCATACCAAAGCCGCCGTGCTCTCGGCCGTAGCCACTTTCTTTAACACCACCAAACGGTAGGTTAGGTTGTGCTAAACCGTAGCCGTTAATATTGATCATGCCTGTGTCAAAGTACTTTTTAGCTAGTTCAATGGCTTTTTTCTCATCTTTAGAGAAAATACCGCCGCCTAAACCGTAGCGAGAGTCGTTAGCGATGCGCATTGCATCGTCGTTGTCTTTGGCTTTAATAAGCGAAGCTACTGGGCCAAATAATTCGTCGTCATAGGCTGGCATACCAGGGGCTAAGTTATCTAGTAGAGTAGGTGGGTAGTAATAGCCTGTTTGCGAAGGTATTTCGCCGCCCGTTACTATGTTTGCACCTGCTTTAACTGATTCCATTACTTGGTCGTGAATGCCGTCGCGTAAATCCTCACGTGCCATTGGGCCTAAGTCTGTATCGTCAGCCATTGGGTCGCCCATTTTCATGGCTTCAAATTGCTCTTTAATTTGCGCTTTAAAGTCATCGTAAAGTGACTCTACTACAACAAAACGTTTAGCTGAAACACACGTTTCACCGTTATTGATCATGCGCCCGGTTACACAAGTTTTAACTGCAAGCTCTAGGTCTGCGTCATCAAGTACTAAGTAAGCGTCGTTACTACCAAGCTCTAACACTGTTTTCTTAACGTGTTTACCTGCTTCTTCTGCTACTTTTTTACCTGTCGCATCACTACCGGTAAAGGTTACGCCGCTAATTGCTTTGTGCGAAATTAAAGAACTGGCTGTTTTGCCGTCGATAAGTAGATTGTTAAAGCAATACTCTGGGAAACCAGCTTGTTTAAATAGCTCTTCTATTTTTTCAGCCATGCCAAATACATTACCAGCATGCTTTAATACGGTTGTGTTACCCGCCATGATGTTAGCAGCACTGTAGCGAATTACCTGATAAAGCGGAAAGTTCCACGGTTGAATACCTAATAGTACACCTGTTGGTTGGTAGCTGATAATTGCGCGGCCGCCGTCCATATCACGTTCTTCGTCAGCAAGTACTTGTGGGCCTTGTTCGGCTGTATAACGACAAATTCCTGCACATAGCTCAACTTCTTGAAAGCCTTGCTCGTAAACTTTACCCATTTCTTCGGTCATGAGTTTTGCAATAGCTTCTTTTTGATCTTCAAAGAGTGAGGCTAACTTATTAAGGTATTTTGCACGTTCAGTGAATGACGTTAATCGCCATTTTAAATATGTTTCGTGAGATTTTTCGATTACCTGTTCTGCTTCCTTTTGAGAAAGTAGTGTATAGGTTTCAATGGTTTGCTCAGTTGCGGGATTAATCGTTTTAACTGTGTTACTCATTTCTATCTCCTTACAAATTTAGTTATTTAAAAGGTGCAAGGCTAGAGCCAGTTTTTATAAAAAGTTGATTTTGTTTTTATCCATCTGATTTTATTAGTAAAATTTATATTTTTGCTGAAGGGGTATTTTTTAAATATAAAAATTGAAGTGCTTGAGGTAGTAAAATATTCTGGGCGTTGCAAAATTTACAACACCCTCTGGGGCAAACACAGAGCTTTATATTAGCTCCTTTGCAATGCGCTTTAATAAGTAAGTTTCTCGTAAAATAGAAAGCCCTTGTTTTTCACTGTTAGCAATGGTGCGCTCGTTATGTGCAATTGCGTCGTTAATATCAACCCATTTGGCTGTCATGCCATTTTGCTGCTCGTAATGCTCTAACTGCGCTTTGCCAAACTCGTCGGCAACACTGCATATAAAGCAATACGATTTAATATGAATAATATCAAAATCATCTTTATACCAAGGGCGATACTCTTCATAGAGTCCAAAAGCTTTAACTACACTTATTTGTTGTGCACCGGTTTCTTCGCTTAGTTCGCGAATTAAGCCTTGCTCAATACTTTCGCCGTCATCTACTCCACCGCCGGGTAGGCTGTAGTCTTCATAACGGTTTGTATACATTAAAAGTATTTTATTATTTTTAATTACAATGGCGCGAGCTGTTAAGCGTGTAAATTGAGTGCCTTGGTCAATATTAATACCTGAATGTATTAAGGTTTTTAATTGCTGCATTTCGTCTCCTTTTTTAGGTTTTTAATAATAATAGTTGCTACCATTCTATAAATAGAAACGATTTTAATTATTAATCATAATTTATGATCGATTTTTTTCAGCATACGTAAATATTAAGTTGGTAACATTTATAGCATTTAATCGCTTAAGTTTATTTTAAAAATTAGATTCTGGGCGCACCTTTAAATTAATATCTAGGATGCGTAGAATAAGAAAAAAGCATAGGGATTTATCATGTTAGACATACTTTTAGTAGATGATGACGTTGAATTTAGTGACGTTGTTTGCCACATAGTCGAATTCCTCGGCCACAATATAAGCACAGCTACCAGTTTAAAAGAAGCACATCAATGGTTTGAAAATAATACCTTTGATCATGTGCTGCTTGATTTTATGCTGCCTGATGGTAGCGGTTTGCACTTACTTGATCACTTAAAAACGATTGGGCAATCTCCAAAAATTACACTTATTTCGGGCCATCCTTCAGTTAAAGGTATTTTAGCTGATATGTGTGAGCCAAATGTAGGGCATTTATTAAAACCATTACAACGTGAAGATTTAGAACTCGTTTTAAATGGCCCTAAAAAAGCAGTTAAAAAAGCAAAGTCGAGCGGTATTGTACGCCACTTTGGCGGTTTGATTGGTGAATCTGAGCCAATGCAAAAGCTTTACAACATGATTGAACGCGTAGCTAAAACAAATGCTAACGTGATGCTTATGGGTGAAAGTGGTGCAGGTAAAGAAGTAGTGGCTCAAGCTATTCATAACGCAAGCCAGTGCGAAGGGCCATTAGTTGCTAGTAACTGTGGCGCACTTTCAAAAGAGTTAATTGGTAGTGAGTTATTTGGCCACGAAAAAGGCGCATTTACAGGCGCAATTGCACGTAAAGAAGGTGTATTTGAGCAATCAAATAACGGTACTTTGTTTTTAGATGAAGTAACTGAAATGCCAATTGATATGCAGCCAAATTTACTGCGAGTGCTTGAAACTAAAAAGGTAACACGCGTAGGTGGTAACAGAGAAATACCAACCAATTGCCGTGTTATTTCAGCTACTAACCGCTCGCTTACCGATTTAGCACAAAATAATGTTATTCGTGAAGATATTTACTTTAGGTTGGCTGTTTTTCCTATTGATATACCGCCACTTCGCGATAGAAAAGAAGATGTACCTTTATTAGCAAAAGCCTTTTTAGATCAACTTAATGACGAAAACGGCACTGCCTTTAGTTGGACTGCCGCACAGCTCAAAGAGCTGCAAAGCTATGAATGGCCGGGTAATGTGCGAGAGCTCCGCCATGCTATACACCGTGCATTTATTATGAGCGACCCACAAACCAGCGACATTATTTTACCTGATAACTTAGAGTCACCTTTTTCGCGCGTTAATAATCAAGCTGCCGAAAAGCCTGTATCAGCAGGGCAAACAATTGAAGAAGTTGAAAAAGAACTTATTCATGCAACGCTTGATAAGGTGCAAGGTAATAAAACGCTTGCTGCACAAATGCTGGGTATTAGTACTAAAACACTTTATAACCGCCTTAATGCATATGGCGGTATTGGCGAATATAAATAGATTTGAGGAAGGGCATGACATCCGATAACCAAACAGAGCAACTCAATAAATTAGTACACGATGCAAGAGGGCCGCTAAATCGTATTTCGATGAATGCTGAGCTGATTAAATTGGTACTTGAAAACGATATGCCAAAAGAAAAAGCGTTAGATGCACTTGATAAAATTATCAATAATTGCCAACAGTGCAGCGAAAGTTTGCAAAAAATATCAGACTCTCAATAAATATTAAGTGTTGTATAAACTTTAATTCGGGAAGCTAAATGAGCAAGAAAAAACAGCAAGGTAAGGCGAATATCACTTGGGCAACATTTATGGTGGTTGTGCTAGGTATTATTGTGGGCAACGCATTTTTAGCATTGAATACGATTCAAGGCTTAACACAAACCCAAAAAAGTTTAGACAACACTAGCATGCTAACCACTGCAATTGAGAAGCTGCATCTATCCATAGTGCAGGCTGAGTCAGGACAGCGTGGTTATTTATTGACAGAAGAGGCTGATTATTTAACGCCGTACTACGATGCTGTAGGCCAAATTGAAGCGCAAACAGATCATGTCAAGTCGCTTCACTCTGAGATTGACGGTCAAGCTGAGCGTATAGCCCAGTTGTTAGTTCTTGTAGATAGTAAAATTAAAGAATTAAAACAAACTGTAAACCTTGCGCTAGATGACAAAGAAAGACGTGCGTTGTATGTATTAAATACGCATAAAGGAAGAAAGCTTTACAAGCAAATTAGAGAGTATGTTAATGAAATTCAAGACCGTGAATTACTCTTTAAAGTAAGCCATTTTTCTAAATTAGCACAGATTAAAAATGAAGCTAAAATTACATTCGCTATAACAGCAATAACGAGTGCGTTACTGATTATTGGTATGTTTATTATGACGCGCCTTAATTTAAGAAATGCAGCACAATATCGTTTTGAGCTTGAAAAACAAAACGAAACTTTAGCAATAAAGGTTTCTGAGCGGACACAAGAGCTAACATTATATTCAGATGAATTGAGCCGTAGTAACCGAGAGCTTGAAGAGTTTGCTTTTGTAGCAAGCCATGATTTACAAGAACCTCTTAGAAAAATCCAAGCCTTTAGCGATCGTCTTGAAACCATGTTTAAAGATGAATTGGGTGAAAAGGGGATGGATTACATTGGGCGCATGAAAAATGCAGCGCAGCGTATGTCTAATTTAATAAACGACTTATTAGAGTTTTCGCGAATTACAACGCGTGGTAAAGATTTTGATGACACGAATTTAAATGAAGTTGTAGCTGATATATTAAGTGATTTAGAGATAGCGATAAAAGAGTCTGAAGCACAAATTGATGTAGATGATTTGCCAGTTATTCAGGCCGATAAAAGCCAAATGCAGCAGCTGTTCTTAAACTTGTTGTCGAACGCTGTTAAATTTAGGCGTCCCAACGTAAACCCACACATAAAAATTAGTTATCAAGATGAAGATATTTTCAGCTCTGATCATAATACCCATTTAAGTTTTCAAGTTATTACCATAGAAGATAACGGTATTGGTTTTTCACAAGACTATGCCGATAAAATATTTGTACCGTTTCAACGCTTACATGGACGCTCACAATATAAAGGCACGGGTATTGGCCTTTCTGTATGTAGGCGTATTGTGGAGCGCCACGGCGGAACTATTACAGCCCAAAGTAAAGACGGTGAAGGTGCAACCTTTATTATAAAACTACCTGTGGAAGCTGAGCTTTTCACATTGCAAGGAGAGGCTTAAATGCCCTATTCAAAAGTAAAACCGATTACTATTTTAATGGCAGACGACGATGAAGATGATCGTTTGTTAACACAAGATGCCCTTGCTGAAAGTCGTGTACTTAACGAGCTTCACTTTGTTGAAGATGGCGTTGAGTTGCTTGAGTATTTAGAGCGTAAAGGTAAGTTTGAAGACAAAGCAGTTTCGCCGCGTCCTGGACTTATATTACTTGATTTAAATATGCCTAGAATGGATGGCCGTGAAGCGCTTGAAGCTATAAAAGGAAACCCTAACTTAAAGGGAATTCCGGTTGTTATATTAACTACGTCTAAACAAGAAGAAGACATGGTTAAAGGGTATAACTTAGGTGCTGCATCTTACATTACAAAACCAGTAACGTTTGATGGTTTGGTTGATTTGATGAAAACGCTAGGAAAATACTGGGTAGAATTTGTAGAGCTACCGACAACATTTAACGATTAATGGAGATTGTATGTTAGATAAAGTGACTCAGTTGCTGCTTGTAGAAGACGATGAAGATGATTACATACTCACCTGCGACTATCTGGACCAATTGGATTCACACACGTTTAACATTCAATGGATAAGCTCCCCTGAGCAGGCAATTGCAACGCTTAGCAAAAATGAGCACGACATTTGCCTGCTTGATTACCGCTTGGGTGCATCGAATGGTTTAGATGTATTAAAAGAAGCAATTGCCAATGGCTTTAGCGGACCCATTATTATGCTTACCGGGCAGTCAAACGACGAATTAGACTCGGCGGCGCTTGATGCCGGTGCAGTAGATTACTTAATTAAAACAGAAATGAGTTCGAGCCGCTTTGCGCGTGCTATTCGTTATGCTTTGGCACGTAAAGATGTTGAAGGCGAGAGAGTAGAGCGCTTAAAAGCTGAAGCCGAAAACCGTTCAAAAGATCGATTTTTAGCTCATTTGAGCCATGAGTTACGTACTCCCCTATCGTCTATTTTAGGCTACACCGAACTGTTAATGCAGAGCGATTTTAGTCAGCAAGCTGAAAATGAATTGGGTGTTATTTATCGAAATGGTAAACACTTATTGAGCTTGTTAAACGACGTGCTCGACTTATCTAAAATAGCAGCCGATAAACTGGAACTTACCCTAAGCGAAGTTAACCTTGATAGCATGCTTGCCGATGTATACACGCTAATGCGCGTATCGGTGCTTGATAAAGGTCTTACGCTGCGCTTTGAATCTCATCAGCCATTACCTTTGGTTGCACGACTTGATGCAACAAGAGTTCGTCAAATTTTAATAAATCTAATAAACAATGCGGTTAAATTTACCGATAAAGGCGAAATTGTTGTTAATGCGTGGACGCAATGGGTTGATGATCGCGAAATGCTATTTTTTAGCATTAAAGATTCAGGTATGGGCATTGCCCCTGAAAAACAAGAACTTATATTTAAGCCATTTGAACAAATAGCCGATGTAGAATCACGCTCTGTAGGTGGCGCAGGCTTAGGTTTGGCAATATGTGCTGAATTGTTAGCGCGTATGCACGGTGATATTAGTTTGCACTCTGAAATAGGCAAAGGTTCTACATTTACGATTTCGGTATATCCAGGTGATATTAGCGAAGTAGAACGACAAGTACTTAATTTTAGTAGTGCCCCACAATTACAAAGTAAATCGGCTCCATGCAAAGTGCATGGGCGAGTGTTAGTGGTTGATGATTTACGTGATTTACGCATGCTAGTTGGTCATATGATCAGTACCTGTGGTGCGCGCGTAGATTATGCCGAACATGGCCAGCAAGCACTTGAAAAAGTACGCATAGCAGATGCGTATAAAGCGCCTTACGATATTATTTTTATTGATATTCATATGCCTGTAATGGGCGGCAAGGAAGCTACCATAGAGCTTAGAAAAATGGGCTACAAAGGCCCAATAATTGCGCTCACTGCCGCTACTATGAAAGGCATACATGAGGAGCTTGCTGCACTTGGTTTTAACGATGTAATACCAAAGCCTGTTGATAGCGCGGCTTTATATCAATGTTTGCAAGATTACTTGGTAGCGCCAGAGCATGCACCGCAAGCTAAAGATATAAATTGTAGTAATGGCTTAACCGAGAAAAAGCAGCGCTTTTTACTTGTGGAAGACGATCATGATGCAGCGCAAATTACGCAACTACTTTTAGAAAGTTTAGGCGTTGAAACCGTCATTGCGTCTAGCTGCGCACAATGTTTGCAAATACTTAATCACGACCAGCAATTTAATAAGGTATTGTTAGATATGCATTTACCTGATGGTCGTGGCGTTGACTTAGGTCAGCAAATTAATGAACGATATCCTGAATTACGTTTAGTAATTGTAAGTGGCGCAGAGCCAGATCCAAGAGAAATAAAAGATTTAAATATTGACCGAGTTTTACTGAAACCTATTAATTTGAGCTTACTTGAAACGCTTATTAGCTAGGGACTATTTACTCTTTGTTGCCTACATGGATGTAGGTAAGGCGCGTGAGCAGGACGCGAAAGCTTTGCTCGGTTTTTACTTATTCGTACAGGGATGTAAGTCAGTAGAATAACGCAGGAGCAGTTATCGAGCCCACTAGGTTACAAATCTCGCGCCGCGATTAAATAGCCCCGAGATTGAACAAATTTTAATCCTGAAAGGTCAACAGGTCCAATAACTGAGACATTATTTATATGCATTCAATAAAGTTAGTATCTGAAGAATTAACACCATCAAAAGTAGTGTGTGTTGGTCGTAATTATACAGCACACATTGCAGAGCTAAATAACGAAACGCCAGATCAAATGGTTTTATTTAATAAGCCAAATAGCGCAATTACTAATACGTTATTTGCAGCTCACAACGGCGATACGCTGCATTATGAAACCGAGCTATGTTTTGTAGTTAAAGATAAAAAATTTGCAGGTGTTGGACTCGGCCTTGATTTAACTAAGCGTACTGTGCAAAGTAAATTAAAAAATAAAGGGCTTCCATGGGAGCGCGCTAAAGCGTTCGACGGCTCTGTAATTTTAACTGATTTTGTAGCGCTAACTGATGCAATGAAGCACTTTACCTTTGAACTTAAAATTAATAATGAAGTGATTCAGCGAGGTGATACTCATTTTATGCTGCACAACCCTGACTCAATTTTACAAGAAATTAGTGAATTTATGAGCTTAGAAGACGGTGATGTAATAATGACAGGTACACCGTCGGGCGTAGGTGAGGTAACAGCTAAAAGTATTTTTGCAGTGGCGCTTTATGCTAATGATCAGTGTTTGCTTGAGCATCAGTGGCAAGTAAGTAAAAATTAATGACTTGCTGTTGGTAGTGTTTATCAAAGTCAGTAAAGGTGGTTTTAAGCCAATTATGCTGACTTTGTTGATACTCAGGCGATTGAAGTACATTATTTTTTAATGCGCGGTTAATTTTTTTAAGGGTTTGCTCTGCAAAATTATTAGGTGCTTTAGCCGCACAGCCTATTGCTCCTCTTATAAATTGAATGTCATTTTCTGCAATTGGCACACTTTCTATATTCGTATACTCCCCTTGTTTATTAAAGTAATCAGCCATAAACGGATAATCAATTGAGTAGTCTAAAAAGCCGTGACTCAAGCGTGCTATAACAGCCTGACTTTCATTTTCGCTACTCCAACTTAACGAAGACTCTTTATTTCGTTTTGTATTTTCAATAATTGTATTAATTTTAGTTGTAAATTTACGTGCAGCCGCTTGCCCGTATACATATTGCGGGTCGGTTAATAAATTAATAAGGTGAATAGGCGAGCCGTGCTTTTCTTCTAATTGCGGCTTTAGCTCTTTAGTCGTGATAATTGAAAATGGGGGATATACCGTTGTTGGATTTGAGTAGTTAAGTTGTTGGTTATTATTTTTTTTATAAATAACACACGGAAAACATACATTTTTTCCTTCATTTAAATATTTATTTATACGCTGCTGAGGAACAATTAAGCGGGTATGTTTTACATCAGTTATGGTTCTGATGAGTTGCTCGGTTAGGTTGTCGCAAATACCGCCTTGTGGTGCGCTTTCACTTTTAGCTATATGAAAAGGGGGCGTGTAACTTTGCAGCCAAATAATCTCTTCTAGAGGTTGTACTTTTTGCTCAACGGCGTGCGCGTTGAATACAATTAATAAGCAAAATGCATAGTATCCCTTTTTCAGCATTGATAAGTGTTCGTTGAATTAAGAAAACTTAATAAAAGTATAGTGTTGGTTGTAGTAGGGTCAAATATTTTAGTTTAAAAGCAACCTCATTCAAGGCTGCTTTTAACTCATACATGCTTAATAAGGCATCGGATGGTTTCTAAATATGGTGTTAATCTCACTAAGAATTTCGTCGTTTAGCGTTATGCTAAATGCGTCTATATCTTCCTTTAATTGAGCTATAGATGTTGCCCCAATAATTGAAGAAGTTACGCCATCTACTTGGTTACACCATGCTAAGGCTAGTTGTGCTGGAGTAATATTGTTTGCATGAGCCAGCTCAACATACTGCTTAGTGGCTTGCTCTGCATTGGGTGTATCTCTAAAAATACCGTTACGCTGCATGAAGGTCCAACGAGAACCTTCTGGGCGAGCACCATTTAGATATTTACCCGTTAATAAACCGGCCGCTAAAGGCGACCACGGTAAGTAGGCAATATCTTCGTGTACACATTGTTCTATTAAATACGGCCAGTCTTTAGCGTGCGCTAAGCTAAACTCATTTTGAATAGATACCATACGCGGTAAGTTATGCTCTTTGGCCAAACTTAAAAACTGGCTTATACCCCATGGCGTATCGTCAGATAAACCGCAGTGCTTAATTTTACCTGCTTTAACACATTCATTAAGGCCTTCTAGAATATCAAGCATACTAGCTTGTTGCTCTTGTGTATTTACGTCGGTAAATTTAAGAGTGCCGGGCCATTGTCTGCCAAAGTGAGGGGTAGAGCGGTTTGGCCAATGTAGTTGATATAAATCGATGTAGTCTGTTTGAAGTCGCTTAAGTGAATCATCCACGGCTTCTATTACTGTTTGGCGAGTAATATTGCCGCCATCACGTACCCACGATAATCCATTGCCTGCAATTTTTGTAGCTAGTACTACATCGCCGCGTTTTTGTTTATTACGCGATAGCCAGTCGCCAATAATCTCCTCGGTTTTACCATAGGTCTCTGGCGAAGGAGGTACAGCATACATTTCGGCTGTATCAATAAAGTTTACGCCTTGCTCTAGCGCGTAGGCTATTTGTTCATCAGCGTCGCTTTGAGTATTTTGTTTACCCCAAGTCATACTCCCTAGGCACACTCGAGATACGTTTACGCCACTGCTACCTAGTGGGTTGTATTGCATAAAAATTCCTTAACTAAATTAGTTTTGAGCATGGCTGATTAAAGCCGATAAAAGAGGCTCGGAGATTGGGGCTTTTTGCCCTGTAGTAAAATCAAACATTACAACTTTAGATGCACCCGTAGTCGTTATTGCTTTTTGTGCATGGCTGTAAACGGTGTAGTTCATGGTAAAGCGATCTGTTTTAAGATCTGTAATTGTAACGCCTACAGTGAGTGTGTCGGGAAAAGTTACTGGACGTTTATAGCGAACGTTATTTTCGCTTATTACTGGGCCCACACCGTTTGGGCTTATTGTGTCGAACAGATTTATTTTATTTAAAAAGTCGATTCGGGCTATTTCAAAGTAACGTAAATACACTACATTATTTACGTGTTGTAGCGCATCCATATCAGCCCATGCTACGGTGATATCGGTATGAATAGGGTGCTGATCTTTAAACGTTTGCATTATTTATTGGCCCTTGATTTTCAAAGTACTTAGATTATCAACATGGTGTTACGAGCTCAAGGTAATTAATGGCATGTTTTTTTATAAGATGATTGTACCTGTTTAATTTTAGGTCTACAGTTAAATTACACAGACACACAAAAACACACAAAGGTAATAATATGCAGAATATAATTAATTGGTCCTTAGCTTGTTTGGTTTTTATAGCCTCTTTTACCTGTTACGCGATGGGGAATGAATCTGGCGCTATCATTTTAATGTTGGCAGGATTTTTATTTGAGGTTATGTATTGGCTACGTGGTTATAAGAGATCGGAGGACAATAAACACTTTTTTTAATCGTTAACTAGGGCCTGTTGACCTTTCAGGATTAAAATTTGTTCAATCTAGGGGCTATTTAATCGCGGCGCGAGGTTTGTGACCTAGTGGGCTCGATAACTGCTCCTGCGTTATTCTACTGACTTACATCCCTGTAAGAATAAGTAAAAACCGAGCAACAAAGAGTAAATTGCCCCTAGGCAGAACCCTTCGGGCAGCGTATGTTTGGCATTTGTGCTACGTTATCGCCTATTTATGGGGAATAATCACACTACATAGGCTCTGCCTTGCCTAAATACCAAACATACTGCTGCAAATTTAACCTCGAAAGATAAACAGGCCCTAGGCTTGCTTATCGCATGTGATTCAATAATAATGACTGTATAAATAACCAGTTATTGTTGTGGTGATGAAGAAGTTTATTCACATAGACATGGATTGCTTTTAAACTCAGGAGTATCTTCTTTAAGCTTTAAATGTAAGTCAAATTATCTCTGCTACTCTTAGGTTATAGAGTAATAATTAAGATTTATTTGTATGCAGAGATTTAACGATAAAGAGCACAGTAAACATTGGATTTATTTAGATGATAACAACACCCCCTTAATTATTCCTTGCCTTTATGCCCGCTATACAACAGAAAGAGGATTATCGGTCGAGCTTAAAGTTAAAAAGGATAGAATTTCAAATTTAACAGAACACTACTTTGAAGAAGTTGAAATTGGTAAAAATGGGCAGTATGTCCGTGGTAATCAACTAGGTCTATTTTTGGATTGGGTTGATCAACAAAACAGCTTAGGGTCTTCAATATCTTTAACTAACCACACAGCACTCCCTCAAGATATTATTAATGAATATCTGAATATCTACCTCATTGAAAAAAAATGTAAAAGCGAAGTAACGTTGAATAAAGCGGTTTACTCTTTAAAAAGTTACTACAACTGGCTGCACTACTTCTTTGGTAACAATTATAAAAACATCGGTGTATTTTCTTCGCATAGAGCTTTAGCAAGGAAAAATAATAAGCAAGGTTTACTAGTTAAGTATTTATTACCTGCAACAAGAGAATTACTTTATCGACGGACCGATACGCTCCTTGAAGAAATTGTTTTAAGAAATGGTGGTGATTTAGGTTGTAGAACCAAAGAGAATCAAGGGTTTTTGTTGGAAAATTTTGTAGCGGGTAAAATAAATCATAAAGGGGTGCTTAGTCTATTCGATGAACTTGATAGAAAGCCTGAAAAGGAAGAATTTAAATATTATCTTTCATCCCTCTATTCCAAATATGGGTTCTCAAGAATACTTTATATCTCTAGAGAATTACTAATAAAAATGAAACGCTATTACGATACAGAACGCCCTCATACCGACTCGAATCATCTATTTGTATCTAATTCAAATAATAATTCAAAGGGGCAATGTATCTCTGTTGAATTTGGTTCAAATGTTTTTCAGAAAGTACTAAATATTGTTATTGAGGAAATACAAGAATCTTCAGAGATGTACATTGGCTACCAATCATTAGAACATGGATATGTATATCATCATTTACGTCACTCATTTGGTACCGATGTTTTTTATGAAGAGTGTAGACGTAACGGAAAAGAGATTGATTCAATAACAACAGAATCTGCCGCTTATATCGAAACAGCAAGGCGCCTAGGGCATAAGGTAGATAGTCGCTTTGGGGGGCAAACGACTAAGATCTATATCCATGCTTGTGGGCATCGAGAGCGGTTATTGCAGGAAACGCTTAATGGATAATGATGATATTAAAAGTGATGGTGTGTTTGTAGAAAGTCTGTTGACTTCAGGTGTTCACGAGCGGAAGTTACAAGCGGAGTTTAACCTCAATAAACCCGTAGCTGAACTTAGAGTACCGTTTTCTGCAAGGTCAATAGTAGTTCCTGAAACGAATGGCCTCCCAGAACGACAGATTGTTATAAAAAATATAAATGATGACAAAATTATATTATTTCAATTGGTTATAGCTGCTTACAACTATGCTTTTACTAATAGGTTTGCTGCAGTTAGTTCTAAAAAGTTATTTTCTAGTACCGTTCCCGATTTTATTTCTTGGTTAAATGACGCTGAGATAAAAAATAGGCTTGATATACTAGAAGAGTACCAAGCCTATAAGTTCAATAGCTTGAATAACCACGGAGGAGCTAGTGCACTCATTGCATTAAAAACAATATTTTATTATGCATTGGAGGGAGAAACTGAGCTGATTAGTCACTTGAGTCCAAGTGAGATTAGTTACCTTCTACATTTAAGAAAAACTAAAATCACTCCAAATATCAATAAAGCACAGATATCATTGGCAAGTTATTTTGGCGGGTTGGATTGGCTTAGACGTGATGACGTGGGGATTGGTAAAGAGTTATACATGGGATTAGCTTCCCCTAAGCTCACTGTAAATTCATTAAGTTCAACTGCATCAGTAATTATTATTGAGCTGCAAAAATATAAGTACGAGCTAAAAAAATTTTTTAAATATAATAACATTAATAAGAATTATTTTTCGCTAGAGAACTTTAAGAAGCTAACTAGAAGCAGAAAGTTATTATTCATAGGAAATATGTTTTATAGATTATTAACATCCTATCATGCATTAAATACACCAAACTTAGTCTTGAAGAAAGCACTAAATATAGTCTTATTATCAAATGTGACTAACGAAAAAGTTTTTATAAAAATAAAAAAGGCTCTTGACTCTCAATCTCAATGCAATGATCTATTTCTAAATAAAGTTGCTAATAAAACAAAGGTTAATTCTACTTTTTGTGAGTTAAATATGTCATCTAACTATTCAGGAAACTTATTGAGCATCGAAGTGCTACACAGCCTTACTCAAGAAAGTAGCTATGTCCCAATCTCTAATATAGAGCGATTAATGTTTTCATGGTTGATGGCTAGTTTAACTGTTCAACCTAGCGATATACCAAAACTCAATCATACTTCATTTCGCTTAGTCAAGGTAGGAGGGAAGGTAACGCATGTTGAGTGTGAGTACTTTAAAGGTCGAGCTAAGGTTTTTCATACTACTCGTTCTCTTTCGACCAAGAATTACGAGGGGTTAGCGATATTGTCTTATCTATCTCAACAGAAAGAGATAAATTTTATTGATAATATTAATGAAGCGGTGATTTCTAATGGAGGAAATTCATTAACGGGTTCACTTGCATCTTTAATAAATACAGAGGCAATTTGCTCTAGTTTAATAGATGCACATAAAAGTAAGAATTTACCTATTATAATACCGAAGGTTCTTACCTCGTTGATCCTGCATGGTACTCATGTTGAAAATGTTATACCTACTCCTAAAAATTACTCTATAGATGAAAGAGTAAAATTAGTCTTAGCTTCAAGTACCCCCTGTCAATCAGGATTGTTCAGACTAACGGCTATTAAAAATAGCGCAGTTCATGCTTTCAGTGATCCGTATACTTTTCACTATTTAGTTAATAGAAACTCACATACTAATCAGACGGAGAAAGAAAATTATCTTAATAGTGATAATGAAAAGTGGATAAATGCATCAGGCCGTATTACTCGAGAAGTCATGCTTGATCTGATTAATAATGTTTTTAGCTTAGACTTTGAAGACCTTGAGCGGGGAAAGAAAGAAAAAGAAGTAATGCGGTTTAACAGTGAATTTATGGTAGTGACAGAGGATATATCTTATAAAACAGGTGAAATGCTTGCTCGGCTTAAAGTAATTACAGGGCAACATAAAGGTAAAATAAATGAAGTAGGTATCTTAGCGTTAGATGACTCTGGGGACCGTCAATCATTGTCTCCTTTGTATGTTTGGGACTGCCCTATTACAGCCTGGAAAATGAATAATTATTTACATGAATTTACTAAGAACTACAAAAAATTGCTTTCTCGAAACCCCGATTATCTCTATAGAACAGCAATGCCGACAGTTGAATGGGTTGAATATACCTTAAATCAGTTAAGTAAGCAGAGCCAAAAGTTAGGTCGAGAAATGTTCAAAAATATGCTTAAAAATAAAGTTGAAGTGAGTGTTTTTCATTCTATTTAATGGAGTTAATAATGAGTTTAAGAGAATTCAAAACAGCATACGAAGAGTTTTGGGAAAATCAAAATAATATTCTGCTTGCACACCCTGCATTTATAAAAGGAAAAGGAATAATATTTGATGATGTATTCTATTTTAGGCATAAAAGTGGAGGAGAAGCTGAAACTAAAATAGACTTTTCAATATTTGATTTATCTCATATTAAGCTTAAAAATACGGCATCAGTTCATATTGATGAGCAGTTGCATATGTTATCAGCAAAAGAGTATGCTAAATTATTTTTTGTATCTGCTTTACCCGCAAGAACATCATTGCATATCTGTGGGGTCCATCAGATGATTACTCATATTTTTGCTTTTTTAAATAAAAAGCATTTGCTCTCTCTGAGTTTTAGTGATCTTGAACTTTTTTGGAGTTCATTCTTAAGTAAATCTGTCAATGAAAAAGGTTTTTTTAGACGCTTATCTCCACCTAATTACTCTGGTACAATTAATTGTGCACAACTTCCTAAAATCCGCCTTAAGCTACAATTGATCGGTGTTGTGGGTGTGATTGACAAAAGTCTTACAATAAAAAAAGTCGAAAGTATTTTAGATAATGTATGCCAGTCTCTTTACAGTATAACGCTTAATGAATACAAAAAAGGTGGAACTTTTAATTTTTTGGGATTAGAGCTGGGTCAATACTATGTTGATTACTTAAGACAAGTCTATCAGCAAGATTATTTATTCATGTCTATCTGTAAAAATACAATAAATAAAATGATAGAAAAATATCATATTTACGGATTAGATGAGGCGGCTAGGTATAATTTTCTTAATGTACTTTTATCTGCGTTTACTAGCTTTGAACCATATAAAAGTAAAAGGGTTACGGAAAATAATAAACTCAATGTAATTTTTAATGAAACGCAAGAGTTCGCTTTTGGACACTATCAGAAAATATTTGAAAGTACGATGTCATTGCATGACGAAAGTATTGAAAAGTTAGTGATTGAACTTGGGCTTGAAACACGATTTGATGCGGTAGAAGTTATTCGTATTCTGATGCTTCAAAAGTTTCATGGTTTAGGCGGTAGCAAGAATCCAGAACAAGTGTGGAAAGGATATTTGGTTTCACTAGATAAAACGTTTCTGGAAAGCAACAAATTGACTAATACGTCAGTTGATAGTGTTTATGCAAAAATGCATAGCTTAGTTTTGACTAAAAAAGTAACCAAAGATATTTTTTTATACGACATGAAAACTTGGGGGGAAAACCTTTTAAAAAGAGCAAATACTCATGCTTTTAGAAGCTTTAAGGCTGAGTTAAACACTATTATTCACGCAATGAGCACCCTGGTTGTTGCTTGGCTTGGTTATCGAAAAAGTGAATTCGGTTTTCCACTGAGTGCTATTCACATTGAGCCAAACCTCGATATTCTTGATAACTCACATGTTCCTTTCCGTTTTAAATTAAAATGGATAGTCCCCAAAAATAGTGGAATAACAAAAATCGAAAGAGAGATTACCTCTCAATGTTTCCAAATTGCTGTACAGTTACATGAGTTATTTGATCCATCAGATGGGGCTCCATGCCTCTATGAGTCAACAAAATCAAGAAAACTCAAAGTTAGTAACATGTCAGGGGCGTATATAGACACTAGGGTAAAATCAAATTGGTTTGGTTTTATTTATAAATATAGGCCATTCAATGAAGCTTTGAAATTAGATAGTTTAATGCAAAAAAATGCACATTTACTATCAAAACAAGAGAAGCAAAGCGTCGTAAGATTGAAGAGTATTTATGATATCAATAGTGCGAGATACAAGCATTTACTGTCCACTGCAAATAAAGTTAGACAGGACTGGAAAAGGCTTAGCTGTACTTCCTTTAATTCACCTAGAGCCCAGGCAAACTTAAAAGCATCATTAGAGTCTATTTCTAAAACAGGTGAAACATCGAATCATTTACATCAAGAAATTATTGAGACCTATTTACCAGATGAGTATAAGGCGTTGCTCTGCTCGGGACAGTTGATATTGGATCAAAAAAACATGCATGACATTTCTGAAGTACTTCTAGAAGGTGCGAACTATCCGACACCTCATTCTTTTCGTCACATTTGGGCTGAGGCCATACTAACTCGCTATCAGGGGGATGTTGGATCTGTCATTCGCCATCAGTTCTGTCACTTGGACAGCTCATTTTTCATGGCGTATCTAAGAGATAAGGACGCCCGAGGTTTACTTAAAGGTGCAAGGAAGCGCTACCTCAACTCAATTACTAATATGTTGATACTCGACTCTGATAAGGTTGGAAAGGAGTACTTGGGTGGTTTTGCTCGTTATGTCAAAAAGGCTACCGAACTTACTAAACCTGTGTGTGGAAGTGAAATAAGAGCATTAAGAGAGAGTATTAACGGACGTATAATTAGTGTTCAGCCAAGCCTTTTTTCTATCTGTGTACCGAGGGATGGCGGTGAAAAGCGTGCAAAATGTGCAACGTTTGGCAATATCAACCCTCAAGACGCGAAACCAGAGTTTTGTTTAAACTGCACTAATGCGGTCATTACTTCTGGGAATGTAAGAGGGATTTGGACAACAATTCAGCCAATGGTAAAAGATACGTTAAACGAAAATACATTAGGATTCATGTTGGAAGGGCATTTACCTACATTACGCTCTGGTTACAGGAGGATCAAGGAACTACAACCCACACATCCTAATAAAGATGCTATAAGTAAGATATTGAATGCTATAGAAAAAGCAATTGTTGATATTGAGCTGAAATTGAAACAAGAGGGATTTATGCATGTCTAATGATGTCGTAGACCTAGATGAATTAATGGACGAGAAGTTTCTAGAAAGTCTTGATGATAATGCTGAATGCGAGATATTAGAGAAGCCTATTTGGGTGATTGATGATGATAGCCATACAACTTATAAATCATGGCAAGCCATATTGACATTAAAAGAAGAAAAAGAGAGGCGTATTAAAAGCTATGGGAAGGTAGCAAATGCAAAAACATCTAGTTCATTATTTAAAATATCGAAATCGGATGTATCAAAAATAGTAAACGTAAGCGCCCAAAGCATATTCAGAACTTCAAAATTCAGTCCTTTAGTGCTTTGTTTTTTTGATAATGTCAATAATACCTTACTAGATATTTATAAAAAAGAGCAAATTAAGCAAAAAAAGCGTCAAATAAATACAGGTACCCGGTCTAAGAACAAAATAACTCTTGTGAAGAGTCATCAGGATATTGAAAAAGAGTTAAATCAACTTAAAGCTAAAACAACAAAGGAAGTACTTGATTTAGCTATTAATAAAATGCCTTTAGATTTTAGGTTGAAACTTGGATTATAAAAGTACACCTTAGATATCAAGGCGTTTTTAGCGATTAGGTGTAATTTTATCAAGATAATATCGGTATCAGTATAAGACTTACTCTGATGGTCTAAAAAGAATTAAGACGGTTTGTTGTAGTGGTACAGTATATTTCCACGTTAATCTCTGTTATGGGCACAGTCTAAAAAGTATTCAGGTATATCGGAGATGATTTTTAAGTACTACCACTCAAATGAAATCTGTTCTGTTTCACTTTTATTGGTTGTAAGCCCTATGTGGATACCAAGTAAGCGTACTTTTTTTCCATTTCCTCGCGCAAAGGCTTCAGCTAATAATTCAGATAATATAGTCAAGTCAATTTTATCTGTTGAAAACTCTTTAGTTGTTTGATGAAAATCAGAGAACTTAACTTTAACGCCAATCTTACTAATACCTCTATCTATCAAGTGTTTTCCGGCTCTTTTTTGAAGCTCAGGGAGTAATTTATTTTTAAGAATGTCATCAAGTGTAGATAGGTCTAATATATCTTCAGGGAAGGTTCTTTCAACGCCTACTGACTTTCTTTCTCTACTGACCATAATTGGTCTATCGTCACTTCCACTGCATCGCTCCCATAACAATTGACCAAGCTTGCCATATTTAGATGTTAAATACTCTAAGCTAGATGCTTTAACGTCTCTGCCAAACTTAAGGTTATTAATAAGTAGCTTTTCATTAGTTACTTTACCAACACCAGGGATCTTTTTTAATTCCATATTATCGATAAAAGAATCTACATCATCAGGGGGAATAACATAAACACCATTTGGTTTATTTAAGTCAGAGGCTACCTTAGCTAAAAACTTTATTGGGGCAACGCCAGCTGAAGCCGTCAGGTTTAATTCTTTATGAATAGAGTTACATATATCTTGTGCGATCAGCGTAGCTGAGCCGCCAAAGAGCTTACAATCACTAACATCCAAATATGCTTCATCTAAGCTGAGGGGCTCAATAATGTCTGTATATCGTTCGAAAATCTCTCTAATTTGAGAGCTTACCGATCTATATACTTCCATCCTGCCTGGAACCAAAATTAAGTCAGGGCATTTTCGCAGTGCTACACTCGTAGGCATTGCACTTCTTACACCGTATTGTCTCGCTATATAATTACTAGTAGAAAGCACACCTCTAGAGCTCCTGCTACCACCTACGGCAACGGGCTTATTCGCTAGCTCTGGGTTGTCTCTAATTTCTACAGATACATAAAATGCGTCCATATCCACATGAATTATTTTTCGCATATTTAATAATAAAAAAATGAAGGCTGTATAAAAATACAGTGTTTTTGTGCAGAGATCAATTAACAGTCTATCTCAACTCACTTAACCCCAAGGCAATAGCCTCTTGCTGAAAGCGGCCTGATATATTAATAATTCGCTCATAGGCACCGGTTAAAAAATGCTCCTCTGTCGCTTCAGGCCTATTGCTCATAACCGGCTGATCAAAGAAGTCAGCAAAGTTATCAAAATCAAACTGAGCTTTGGAAGGTTTTTTACTTTGTTTATTAAAAGTAATATCGCTTGAGTCTGTATCTGCGGTGTTTTTTCCAGCAGGAGTTTCAATCTTTTCAAATTTAACTACATCAGCTTCAAATGGAACATCTTGTTTAACTCTATACGCATACTCTAAAAGTTTAGGTTCGGCGGGCATGTACATAATAGCTTCTTGGTTCTTAGAGTTTGTTACCCTCAGTATACGGCCCAATATTTGCCTAAAATGCATTTCTGTTTTTATGTTTGTAAGGTGGCAGCAAACCTGCAAACGAGGGATGTTTGTACCTTCGCTAATCATACCAACAGAAATAATCCACTTAGTTTGTGCATACCTAAACTGCTGAATAATACTTGTAGGTTCATTTTCTCGGTAGGTTACAACAGTGCTATCCTCGACAAAGTGAGTTCGCATTAACATAGAGATTTGATGGGCATGCTCAACAGAAGATGCAACAATCAACCCCGCTGCATCGGGGTTTTTCAATCTGATTGAAGTCAGCTTCTTTTGAGCTGAAGAAATCATGTATTTTATTACCGCTTCATTTTCAATAACCTCTTGATAAGAAACGCCAGAGTCGTTTAATAACGCTTTAAAGCAGTTAAATGTTTTGGTTTCAGCGTCATCTACAACTGTAATGCGGCTATTATCAACAGCTACTATTTGTGGAACCCGACAAACATTATCTCCAATAGCCTCAGAAAGCCCGTAAACGTAATCACACGCTATTTTATTGTTAGGCTGCTGATATGATGAAAGAACAATAGGAGCAGCGTCAGAGCGCCAGGGAGTGCCTGTTAAGGCTAGTGTATACTGTGCTTTATTTTGAATGTTAAGTATTATCTGCTCACCCCATGCATTTGCATTGTCAATATTAGAGCCAGCACAATGATGAATTTCATCAAATATTACAAAAACACGATATCGTTCAAATAGCTGCCAAAAGTGTACATCTAAATACTGTAAGCTTTGATAGGTTAAAGCTCTACCTTTAGCGCCAATAAGCCCATCAAATCGTTCATTCGTTTTTAGCTGTAAGCTTTCCTTAAAATCTTGAGAAACAATAGACGATGGTGAAAAACAAATAATCACATCGACCATATTGTTTTTTAATAATTGATCGGCTAATTCTGAGGCCATCAAGGTTTTACCCGCCCCAGGAGTTGCCAAAGCTAAAAAGTGGCTAACTCCATCCTGATATTGTGCAAGCGCTAAATTAATACATTCGGCTTGCCATAGTCTTAGTTTCATATTTTCTCTAATGCTTCGTTTTGCTTCAGTAAGCCTTCAATTGCTCTAATTTTGCCAAGTATTCTGGTGTTGTTGTCTCTGGCTTTGTTATATTGTGGCTGAAGTTCATCTACTAATTCGGGTGACTCCAAATAAAGCTCTTTATATGCCTCAGATTCACCCATATTCAATAATAGCTCGGCTTTGTAATGATTTAACTTACTAAGTAACAGCGCGTATTTATCATCCGCCTTTTCTGTAGTTGCAATAGGTATGGCACTAGCTAAGTGAGTAATTTTCTCAACGTTAAAGCTCTCAGTTTTATTGAATCGCGTAAATCCTTTTTTATTTGATACCACCTTTTTCAGCCAGCCTTTTTTAACAAGCTTGACCAATTCAGCATAAATACTTCGCCTAACTGCTGTAGGTACTAAAGAAGAATCATTTTTTAATGCTAAGTACGCCGAGCGTACATCGCTTGTTGTAAAGTTATCAAAATTTGGTGCAACAATAATTTGAGCTACGAGAGGGTCAAATTTCAAAGTAAATCCTAATAAACTTCTTATAATAATGGGTATTATAGGGCGTGGTAGTTAAGCCCTCAACATGAAAATCTAATCATTTTGCCTTGAGGGGAATCAGGTGAGTGATTTAGTTAAAAATTTTGGTGAAAAGCTACGAGGAAAACGAAAAGAAGCAGGTTATTCGCAAGAAGGCTTTGCCGCCTATGTCGGTATAGAGCGCGGTAATTACGGAAAAATGGAAAGAGGTAATGTTAATATTAAACTCGAAACCTTATATAAATTAGTAAACGCATTAAATTGCGAGTTTGAAGAGATACTACCGGCAAGGAAAAAGTATAAAATTGACCTAGATTAACCAAAAACTACTTGATACTAATATATTATTAATTTTTTAATTAATTAGGGTATATTAATCACTATTACCTCAGAAATATAAATAAGCGAGTGAGTTGCTTTAAGCAAAAAAATCATCTCAAACTCACTGGCTAACAAGAGACTATGGCGTCAATAGTTAATTATTAACTTTTGGCGCTTCCCACATTACACCGTCTCTTAGCATCGAATTTAATATCACAATCATCTTTCTAATACAGGCGATGATGGCTACTTTTTTGGGTTTCCCTGCTGCCAATAAACGTTGATATGTTACTTTGAAAACTGGGTTTGATTGCATCGCTGACATCATCGCCATGTATAAAACCGTTCTCACTTGAGGTCGACCACCCTGAATTTTTCGATGGCCTTTATATCGACCACTTTCTCGGTTCATTGGGGCAACACCAATCAGGCTACTTGCTTGTTTGCTGTTGATGTAACCCAGTTCAGGTAGGTTACTGATGATTGATGCAGCAGCTATTTTTCCAATACCAGTCATACTCTGTAATATCATATTTTTAGCCTGGTATTCAGGGCAGCTTTCAATGAGTTTAACGATTTTTTCTTCAATCTTTTTTATCTGATTATTAAATAAAGTTAGTACTGGTTTGATTGTCATCGCCAGTGCTTTGGGCATTATTTGTAAGCGATTTTTCTCCATTGTTTGCATCGTAAGCAACTGGTTACGTCGAGTCACTAAATCACTCATTGCCTGCATGGTATCTGGCTTAAGCTGTGATAATTTAGGTTTAATCGCTTCACTATAATGCGCAATTAATTGCGCATCAAGCTTGTCGGTTTTGGCTCGTTGACCTATTGCTCCCGCAAACCGTTTAACATGAATAGGGTTAGCGATTGTGAAAGGTAAATTGGCATTAGCGCAAGCCAAAATAAAGGGCATTTCAAGCCTACCAGTGGCTTCAATTACGATGCGCTCAGGCTTGTATTTCTTAATCGTTTTGACGGCTTCTTTAATGCCTTTATCATCATTTGGAACAGTGAAGTAAATGTCCAATGGACGGATATAAATATCGAGTTGGTACTTTCCGGTATCAACACCTACGTTTATGTTTTGCTTTGTTTTTGTATTCATAATAAGCTAACTCTTACTTGCATAATGCGGGTTCGAGACCCAGTAGACTATTCGAGTGTGGTGCTTGGAGTCCTTTGTCGCGTTCGTTCTTGTTATCGGTCTCTCAACAGAGGAGCCTTTGCTCAATCGAACTACGACAAGGAAAGCTTAAGTTGCTGCTTAAGCCTGGGTCTCACATTACCCGAAAGGGGGTTTAAATAGTAATTAAGATGGATGTATTATCCATACAAGGACTTAATTTACATGTTCGAACAAACCTTTAAAATATCGACGACATTTTCCATAAAAATGCTGGCTGTTCTAGCGAACTAGACTACACCGAGCAATCGTCGTGGATGCTATTTTTAAAATACCTTGATGACTTAGAGTTTACAAAGTCGCAAGAAGCCGAATTGATCGCAGAAGACTACCAATACATTATCGATGAGAAATACCGCTGGAGTTCTTGGGCTGCGCCTAAAACTGCTAATGGTGAGTTTGATCACGATAACGCCTTAACCGGCAGCGACTTAATGGATTTTGTTGATGGTGAGTTATTTCCATACCTTAAAGGCTTTAAGCTTCGTGCGGAGCGCCCAGATACCATTGAATACAAAATCGGTGAGATTTTTAGCGAGATCAAAAACAAAATTCAAAGCGGTTATTCACTGCGTGATGCGCTCGAAAAAGTAGACGAACTGCGCTTTCGTTCGCAAGAAGAAAAGTATGAGCTTTCCCACCTGTACGAAGTAAAAATTAAAAGCATGGGTAACGCTAGCCGTAACGAGAGTGAATAATAAATAATGTTATCTTCAAGTTTTCTATACGAATGCCACCTAAATTTAGCAACCAAAGTGTTATCTACTTTTTAAATCCAACGAAAGATTAATACAGAGTTTAACGTGCACTATAGTTGCCATATTATTAGTAAGATCCAAATGCAAAGTGTTGAATCATACTCATCAAAGTGATTTTTTATATCACCATGATAATGATACTAAATCTACTTATGACATATCAGATAAATCGGGGCGATTTGAGTTTACATATACCAGCGATAATTACGTGCTTCTATGAGGGTTGTCTTTGGGTAAGCTAAATATAAGCATAGTGAAGCCGCTCTTTGACATCAATCATGGGATCAAAGTTAATAACAATCATAATTTGAAGTAGCTTAATAAGTATAGAAGCCACCTGATATGCAGCTATGAGCAGACGGCCACTCTAGCGCGTTTTTGGACATAAATGAGTTAGAGCCGAAGGACGGCTCTGTGCCAAAAGCAGCCCTTGAGTGACTTAGTGATAAAGGCTGCAATGATACGATTGCTGACATTTCACTATTTCTTTTTATGCCTTCTCATTGCCATTAATAGACTGTCATTTAGCTATCGCAACAACTTTGACCTTCTTGAATTGGCGGGCATTTCACTGTTCCATAAGAGCAATATACGCAACAATCGCCTTTCAAAGGCTTTAGGAGAACTTTGCAAGATTCACATTCATAATACCACTGGCAAGCGTTGGTTGGCATTTCTTCAGTTTTACTGAAGCCACACTCAGGGCAAGTAATGGTAGAATTTAACTCTATACTTTGCATGTTTGCTCCTTCAAAGGTTTAACAATGTCTAATACGGACATTACAATCATCAAACAAATACCTACATAAAACAAATAAGTGCTCCATTCGTATTGCCATAGTGGATAGAGGGTTAACAAAACCGCTATAGGGCCAATAACCCCAAGAATACCTCTCGCATGATTTTGGTTTTTATACCAGTTATACAAATTTACCAACAATGCCAGAGTTGCAAATATAGGTAACAAGGTATTTACAGCAATTCCCTCAAAGTGAGAGAGAAAGCCTAATCCTAATGCTGATGCTAACGAGCCGAGTGCGGGGAAGCACCCCGTACAACTAAGAGCCGCAAGCCAAACACCACCTGAGCTAACTTTATCTAAAATCTTATTAATCATTTTTAACGTCTAACATTATTTGAATGATTTGAGTATGAACTCCGTAGGTAGGTACGGAGTCAATACTATTTTAGCGAATCGATTATTGGGCAGTGGGATTGATCGTTATTGTTGCGGCATGAATTAGTCATTTCTTTTATGACGACTTCTAAGCGTTGAAGGTCAGCTATCTTATTTTGAATTACGTTCAATTTCAGCAAGCCTAGGGATTCTACTTTGGCACAATCGCCATCCATTGACATCAATGAAGCCACTTCTTTTAGAGTAAAGCCAAGTGCTTTGGCCTTACAGATGAATTGTAATTGTTTGGTGATTGAGTCGTCATAGACACGATAACCATTTTGAGGTTTTTGAGGCTGTTTTATCAAGCCTTCCCGCTCATAAAACCGTATAGTTTCTACGCCTATATCAAGTTCTTTAGCCAACTTGCCTATTGTTTTCATCGTCCAACCATAAAATCAACTTTAATCATGACATTAGTATATCAATACGAAGTAAAATTGCTCGAACTACAATGACTGGTTTTCGCTCATACCCGAATTCTTTTGTAGCGAGCTAAGCTTAAAACTCCATAAACACCGGAGTACAACTAATGCACCAGTTAACTATATATCAGCCTAAAGAGCCTTGGAATAAAAATAAGCTTGTAGGACAAAAGTTACCTCTAAAATTACAGCAAATATGGGCTATCCGAATACGACTGGAACTTTTTCATAAAATAAGAGATCTAGCACTATTTAACCTAGCCATAGATAGCAAACTAAGAGGGTGTGATTTAGTTTCACTAAAAGTTAATGACATTGCACATGGTAAAGCAATCCAATCACGGGCAATAGTCGTTCAAAAAAAGACTGGTATGCCTGTTCAATTTGAAATTACTGGAAATACAAGGAAATCAATTGTGGCGCTCATAGAGCAATTTACTCTCAATTCTTATGATTACTTGTTTAAGTCACGAATTCATTCCTCTGAACACCTTTCAACCCGTCAATATGGACGTATAGTTGACTCTTGGGTCACCTCAATTGGGTTAGATAAGACTCAATATGGCACTCATTCAATGAGACGTACCAAACCATCACTAATTTACAAAAAAACTAAAAATTTAAGAGCCTGTCAGCTTCTACTTGGCCATAGAAAACTAGAGAGCACTGTCAGGTACTTGGGAATAGAAGTTGATGATGCGTTAGAAGTATCAGAACAGATCGATGCTTAAATTTGAACCTAAGCCAGACTCGAAGTTAGAGTCTGGCACGTGCCATAATCCGACCTTGAGACACATAGAGATTAAGACTGCAAAGATACGAAAGCGGAAGTTAGCTTTGGCCTGTTTAACGACAAA